>CAYPCP010000233.1:0-1544 GCA_964409255.1 uncultured Pseudobdellovibrionaceae bacterium | reverse complement strand
ATCAGCGCGCGGCTGCATAGCGCCACGTCGTTCAAAGCCATGGTGTTCTCCTTGGAAGATATTAAGTTGAAATGAAAAAACCCGCCGTGAGGCGGGTCGTTGAAATTTTGCTTGTGTATCGATCAGGCCGCGATCAAATGCGCGCCTTGGGTACGGTAACCGAAACGCGGCATGCGGTTGCCGGTCATCGCTTCGTATGCGGTGGCTGCCTTAAAGCTCATACCCATGTCCGGCGCTTTCAGAAGCGGGTTGACCGCCTGGGCAAAAGTCGGACCAACATGAACCTTGTCCGGGTATGCAATGACATTGCCGTTATCGTTGTCGGCTTTGATCGAAGGTGTCATTTTCGGCAGTTCGTCGATAACGTGGCGAATAGACCACGCGGTTTTTTCACTGCCGCGGATAATCACGCCATTATTCGTGAACCAGAACGGCACATCGGTACCACGCTGTTCCAGCAACGCGCTGAAACGGCTGTCGCGATCCATATCTTCGTTTTGATTATCGGCGATACGCGCTTTGGCATCCTGGCCGGAGATAGGCGACGGAAAGCCGCCGTTACCCGGTATGAACACATATTCTAAAGATTGCGCCACGAGAGCTGACACGATCCTGATCCCCTCTGGATTAACTCTTTTTTAATTTTTGATAGAGAATTGATAGCAGAGTCGCGAATTCAAAATCAAGTTTCTTGTTAACTTATTGAAATAATTATAAAAACTCCCTTCCCCCAAAAAGCGGGGAAAGGGAGCCTTCGTCTCGATACGGCATGCGCAGGCGGCGCGAACCGGGGGAGCGACCTCGCGCGTAAGGGGAGGATCACACGGCGCTCGACCGCCTGCCGCCGTCAGGAAAGGACGGCCTTACGAATAGACCGTGACGGCGACGACGCCGCTGCTGTTGCCCGTGACAATGTAGAGTTTCGTCGAGGGCGAACCATCCGTATCGAGATTGACGATCATCAGGTCACCGATATTCATCATGTCGGCGGCAAGGTTGAAATAGCCGGTGCCGGTCACGGATGAATCGGTGGTTTTGTAATGCCAGAGCGTGAAATTGTTGGCATAGGCCAGCACGCTTAGATCGGAAAGTGCAAGTGACATTTATTTTCTCCTTCTTTTCAGATTAAGCGTCCGGGGTTTCATCGCATTCGATGGTGACGACACCGCCGCCATCGATCAGCGCGGCACCCTGACTCATCATGTTGTTGACGAAGTGCGCTGCGCGGTCGCCGTGCCATGTGACATCGGACTGCACATCGGAACCCGATGCGTGGCCGATCGCCGTCTTGTGATAGAAGAAGCACTGGCGTATGTCGGAGGCGACCGGCAGGCCCGAATGCGGCATCCAGATCGTCCCCAGCCATTGCTTGGCCTGTGTCGCCGTGCTGTACGGCAACGCGTTGGCGCCGACATATTCCGCACTGACGAATTCGTCGATGGTGAGCAGATCGCTCCATTGCTTCCAGCCGACCACGGCGAAACGCTGGCCATCATCCGGCACATCGTTTTCACCGAATATTTCGAACGCGTCGAGCACCTTGT
>CAYPCP010000232.1:0-1556 GCA_964409255.1 uncultured Pseudobdellovibrionaceae bacterium | reverse complement strand
TTCAGCTGCTGGATCGTCACCGAAGGCATGGTCGGCACGGAAAACCAGTGCCTGGGCGTGGCGGCCGCGCTGGGCGTGGCGGCCGAGGTCAAACGCATCCGCCTGCGCCAGCCGTGGAAGGCATTGTCGCCGTTTCTGGGCGCGGAGACATCCTGCACATTCGATCCCCCGCTCGCAGGCCCGTGGCCCGACCTCCTCCTCGCCTCGGGACGCAAAAGCATCGCCGCGAGCCGTTATATCAAAAAGCAAAGTGGCGGCAAAACCCTCACCGTGCAGATTCAGGACCCGCGCATCGACCCTAAACAATTCGATATCGTCGCCGTGCCCGCGCACGACCCGACGCGCGGGGACAATGTCATCGTTACCGACGGCGCGCCGAACCTGATCACGCCGCAAAAATTACAGGCCGCAAAAGAAAAATGGGCGGACGCATTTTCATCCCTGCCCGCGCCGCGCATCGCCGTGCTGATCGGCGGGTCGAGCAAGGCACATAAAATGACCAAAGACATCGCGCGCAGCGTGGGTGAAAAACTCGCGCAACTCGCGCGCACACAAAATGCGGGTTTGATGATCACCGCGTCGCGCCGCACGGGCGAAGAAAATATCGCCGCGCTGCGTGCCGCACTCGACGGTACGAACGCTTACTTCTGGGATGGCACGGGCGACAACCCGTATCACGGCATGCTGGCATGGGCCGATACCATCGTCGTAACATCGGATTCCGTATCCATGCTGTCCGACGCCGGCACCACCGGCAAGCCGGTCTATATGATCCCGCTGGAAGGCGGATCGGCGCGGTTCGATCGCTTCCATGTCGGGCTGATCGGCAAGGGGGTCGTGCGGGTATTTGACGGAACGCTGGAACACTGGACTTACACCCCGCTCAATGCCGCCCAAGCCATTGCCAATGCAGTCATTAATGCCTTGGGGCAAAAGAAAAATTAGCCTTTACGCTGGCTTTAGGCCCCAGTAAAACTATCTGAATTCAAAGGCACGTCAGGAAATGAGTGAAACACTGCACACGAAAGTTCTAATCATCGGCTCCGGCCCCGCCGGGTACACCGCCGCGATTTACGCCGCGCGCGCCAATCTGTCGCCGCTGCTCGTCACGGGTATGGAACCGGGCGGACAGCTCACCATTACCACCGATGTGGAAAATTATCCCGGCTTCGCCGACGTCATTCAGGGCCCCTGGCTCATGGAACAGATGAAAGCGCAGGCCGAACATGTCGGCACGAAAATCATCAACGACCTGATCACCGATGTCGATTTCAACCGCCGCCCCTTCACCGCGAAGGGCGACAGCGGCAAGACCTACACCGCCGACACCATCGTGATCTGCACCGGCGCGAAAGCGCGCTGGCTGGGTCTTGAATCCGAAAAATCATTCCGCAATATGGGCGTGTCCGCCTGTGCGACCTGCGATGGATTTTTCTTCCGTGGCAAGAACGTCGCCGTGATCGGCGGCGGAAATTCCGCGGTCGAGGAAGCGTTGTTCCTCGCCAATATCTGCAATTCCGTGACGCTGATCCACCGCCGCGATTCCTTGCGCGCGG
>CAYPCP010000231.1:0-1561 GCA_964409255.1 uncultured Pseudobdellovibrionaceae bacterium | reverse complement strand
CCGCGGCGATCGCGCCGGGCCTGTACCTTGTCGCCACGCCGATCGGCAATATGCGCGATATCACATTTCGTGCGCTGGACATCCTCGCGTCGGTCGATTTTGTCGCCTGTGAAGATACGCGCGTCACGGGCAAACTGCTCAATGCCTTTGGCATTAAAAAGAAAATGATCGCTTATAACGACCATGCGACGGCGCGCCAGCGCGGCCCGATTGTCGAAGCCATTGCCAATGGCGCATCCGTTGCGCTGGTCAGTGATGCGGGCATGCCGCTGATTTCTGATCCCGGATACAAACTCGTTCGCGAACTGGTTGCTGCCGGGCACCGCGTTACGTCGCTGCCCGGCGCCAACGCCGCGATGATGGCGCTGCAGCTCTCTGGCCTGCCGAGCGATATGTTCGCTTTCGGCGGATTTTTACCGCCGAAGGAAACCGGGCGCCGCAAAACATTGTCGAACTGGAAGGAATTTCCCGGCACGCTGATTTTTTACGAAACCGGCCCGCGCCTTGAAGCGTGCCTGCGCGATATCAAAAAAACCATGGGTGAACGCCAGATCGCGATCTGCCGCGAACTGACCAAGATGTTCGAGGATGTCAAACGCGGCCCCGTGTCGTCACTTCTCATGGAAACGGCGAAGAAGGGCCCGCCGAAAGGCGAAATTGTTCTGGTTATCGGTCAACCCGAAGAAGAAGTCGTCGCCCCGGTCACCAATCTCGATGCGCAGATCCGTCTCGCGTTGCAGACCATGTCGGTGCGCGATGCGGCCGATTTCATCGCCGAAGCCACAGGCCTGCCGAAAAAAACCATCTATACCCTCACGCTGAAGCTGTCCGGGAAGATTTAGCGATGTCGCTCGAAGCCCGCCGCGCCGTTTATCGCCGGGGCCTCAGAGCCGAACATCTTGCTGCCATATTTTTACGTTTTAAAGGATACGGCGTTCTCGAACGCCGGTTCAAAACCCCGGTCGGGGAAATCGATCTTGTCGCGCGCCGCGGCAAAACGCTCATCTTTGTCGAGGTCAAGGAACGTCAGGATATGCGCACCGCGCTTGAATGTATTTCGCCGCAGATGAAAAGCCGCATCACACGCGCGGCGCAATATTATCTGTCGGTACATCCCGAATCCCAGGGTTTCGACCTGCGCTTCGACGTCATCGCAACCTGCGGGCTGCGTATCCGCCATCTGGACAATGCATGGCAAGCGGCGGCATAATCACGTTCATGGATATTCATATGCGCTCTTCTTATCTATCTGTTCTCTGCCTGATCCCGCTAATCTTATCGGCTTGCACGCCGGTGGGCATGGCGACGGGTGCGGCCGCCACGGCCGGGATGGCGGCGTCGAGCGAAGGCGGCATTTCCCGCGCATTCGACGACACGGTCATTAAGGCGCGCATCAACGATGCGTGGCTGAAATACGATCTCGACACGTTCCGCAAACTTGATACCACCGTGAATTTCGGCCGCGTGCTGATTACCGGCGTGGTGCAGGATCCCGAAGCCCGCGTCGAAGCCGTGCGCCTGGCGTGGCAGGTGGAAGGCGTGAAGCAGGTCATCAACGAAA
>CAYPCP010000230.1:0-1568 GCA_964409255.1 uncultured Pseudobdellovibrionaceae bacterium | reverse complement strand
AGGGCATTACGCAGAAGCTTGATTACATCAAGAGTCTGGGCGTGGATGCGGTTTGGATTTCACCGTTCTTTCCCTCCCCGATGAAAGATTTTGGATACGATGTTTCGGATTACCGCGATATTGATCCGCTGTTCGGCAACATCGCCGACTTCGACGAGATGCTGGCGGGCGCGCATAAGCGCGATATAAAAATCATTATCGACATGGTGCTGAGCCATACGTCCGACAAACATGACTGGTTCACCGAAAGCCGCAGCGACCGCACCAATCCCAAGGCGGACTGGTTCGTATGGGCCGATCCGAAGCCGGACGGCAGCCCGCCGAATAACTGGCAATCGATGTTCGGCGGCGCGGCGTGGACGTTCAATACAAGGCGCGGGCAATATTACCTGCATAATTTTCTGAAGGAGCAGCCGGATCTGAACTATCACAATCCAGACGTGCAGGATGCCATTCTCGATACCTGCCGTTACTGGCTCGAACGCGGCGTCGACGGATTCCGCCTCGATGTCGTGAATTTCTTTTTCCACGATAAAACGCTGCGCGATAACCCGCCCCGGGGCGGCAATATGACGTCGACAGGCGTGCAGGTTGAAACGCCTTATCCTTATATCATGCAGGCCCATCTCTACGATAAATCGCAGCCCGATATGATTCCGTTCCTTGAACGGCTGCGGGCGTTGATGAACGAATTCGGCGGCGCCTTCACGGTTGGCGAACTCGGCGACGACGATCCTTTCAAGCTGGCGGCGGAATACACCCAGCCCGGCCGCCTGAACACGACCTATAATACGCACATGATGGCCGGCGATCACGGCAAGGATCTCGTCGAAACCCTTATTCGTGAACCCGTGCAGACTTTTTTGACCTATCCCGGCGACGGCTGGCCGAGCTGGGCCTTCTGCAACCACGATGTCGTGCGCTCGGTGACACGATGGGGCCGCAAGCAGGGGTTTGAAAACAACCCCGCCTTCGCCAAGATGCTGACCGCGCTGCTATGCTCCTTGCGTGGCACGATCTTTATGTATCAGGGCGAAGAACTCGGTCTGCCCGAAGCCGACATTCCTTACGAAAAAATTCAGGACCCATGGGGTAAATATCTCTGGCCCGAATGGCAGGGCCGCGATGGATGCCGCACGCCGATGCCCTGGCGCGCCGGCGATCATCATGCCGGTTTTACGAGCGCGGCGGAACCCTGGCTGCCGATACCCGACACGCATCGCGCCCGCTGCGTCGATCTGCAGGAACACGATATGGATTCCATCCTGTCCTTCACGCGCGATTTTCTGGCATGGCGGAAAATGCAGACGCCTCTCATCCTCGGCGATATCAAATTCATCACGACAGGAAACGACAAGCTGCTTGCTTTCACACGCGCGCATGACGGCAAAACCATGCTCTGCGCGTTCAACCTTGGCGATGCGGATGCGTCATTCAAACAGGGCGGCGACACGATCGCCCTGCCCGCGTTCGGATTCATTCATCGGGATATCAAATAGACGCGGAATTATCGTCCGGCGCGGCGGGCGGCTCGTCTTTTTTGTCGGAGGCGGGCCGGGGCGCGGCGG
>CAYPCP010000229.1:0-1587 GCA_964409255.1 uncultured Pseudobdellovibrionaceae bacterium | reverse complement strand
ACCTCGAATATCTCGGTCAGACCGTATGGGTGGAAAAAGACCAGAACGGCGACAGCATCGCGTTACCCGATACTTGCGTCGGTACGGATTCGCACACGACGATGATCAACGGCCTTGCCGTTCTCGGCTGGGGCGTGGGCGGTATCGAAGCCGAAGCCGCAATGCTCGGCCAGCCTGTGTCGATGCTGATCCCCGAAGTCATCGGTTTCAAGATTACCGGCAAGCTCAAGGAAGGCGCGACCGCGACCGACCTCGTGCTGACGGTGACGCAAATGCTCCGCGCCAAAGGCGTGGTCAATAAATTCGTCGAATTCTACGGCGACGGACTCGAACACATGTCGCTGGCCGATCGCGCGACAATCGCCAACATGGCGCCGGAATATGGCGCGACATGCGGGTTTTTCCCGATCGACGATGAAACGATCAACTTCCTGCGCTTTACGGGCCGCGACGAAGCGCGCGTGCAACTCGTCGAGGCGTACGCGAAAGAGCAGGGCATGTGGCGCACCAAAGGCCATGAGCCGGTCTTCACCGACACGCTCGCCCTCGATCTGGGCGATGTAGAGCCGTCGATTGCGGGGCCGAAACGCCCGCAGGATCGCGTTCTGTTGTCGAACGCTGCGCAGAACTTCAAAAAATATCTTTCTGAATCGCTCGGCGCGACCGCGACCAGCAAGGAAGAAGCGCAGATGATCGCCGAAAAGCCGATTTCATCCGACCGCGCGGAAAAATACGATACCGCCCACGCTATTGACGTGGAAGGCACGGATTACAAACTTTCGCACGGCGCCGTGGTGATCGCCGCGATCACGTCCTGCACCAATACATCGAACCCGTCCGTCATGGTTGCCGCCGGTCTGGTGGCAAAGAAAGCCAACGAGCTGGGCCTGACACGCAAGCCGTGGGTCAAAACCTCGCTGGCGCCGGGATCGCAGGTGGTGACGGATTATCTTGAAAATGCCGACTTGCAAAAGCATCTCGATGCCGTGGGCTTTAACCTTGTCGGTTACGGTTGCACGACCTGTATCGGTAACTCCGGGCCTCTGCCGGACAATATTGCGGCGGCGGTGACGAAAGGCGACCTGACGGTGGCCGGCGTTCTCTCCGGTAACCGCAACTTCGAAGGCCGCATCAACCCGCACGTAAAGGCGAACTATCTGGCGTCTCCGCCGCTGGTCGTTGCCTATGCGATTGCCGGTTCGATGAATGTTGATCTTTATAAAGATCCGATCGGCAAGGACAAAAACGGACGTGACGTGTTCCTGAAAGATATCTGGCCCACGAACAAGGAAATCCAGGATACGGTCAACAGCTGCCTGACGCCGGCCATGTTTAAAACGCGTTACGCCAACGTGTTTGACGGCACGAAGGAATGGCAGAGCATTCAGGGCAAGGCATCGGGCCAGACCTATACATGGGACAATACCTCGACCTATGTGCAGAACCCGCCTTACTTCGAAGGCATGAACAAAAAGCCGGGCGCGGTCAGCGATATCAAGGGCGCAAGCCTGATGGCGCTCTTCGGTGATTCAATCACAACCGACCACATTTCCCCGGCCGGTTCGATCAAGAAAGATTCCCCGGCGG
>CAYPCP010000228.1:0-1609 GCA_964409255.1 uncultured Pseudobdellovibrionaceae bacterium | reverse complement strand
ATGACGTTCGCGCTGTTCTTCCTGGGCGAATACACCAACATGATTCTGATGAGCGCGATGACCGTCGTCCTCTTCCTCGGCGGGTGGCTGCCGCCGTTCGGGATCGAGGCGTTGGCGATCGTCCCGGGTTTTATCTGGTTCATCCTCAAGACCTTCCTGATCATGTTCTTCTTCCTGTGGAGCCGCGCGACGTTCCCGCGTTACCGCTATGACCAGCTGATGCGCCTGGGGTGGAAAGTGTTTTTGCCGCTGACCCTGATCTGGGTCCTGCTGATCGCCGGCATTCTGGTCTTCACCGGAAACGTGCCGCAATGATCCATCTTCTGCCGCTGTGCATGGGGTTGCTGCTGGTGCCTGCCTTGCCAGCGGCGGCGCAGGGACAGCCGGAGCAGAAGAAGACTTTTTTCACGACGCAGAGCATCAAGGTTGCCGATCCGCATATCGAGCTGGACAACGGGCGCACCTATATCCTGAAAAACGGGACGGTGACGGAAGAAATAAAGTTCAACGCCGCCAATATACAGCGCAATATCTTCGATTTCGCCAACGGCATCGTCTATCACGAAAGCCCGCGCTCGCAGGGGTCGGTCTACAGCACCACGCCGTTTAAGGACCTGCCGCCGGGCCGGGTGGAGGAAATCCGCGCGCTGGGCTGCCAGGTCATTGAAGATTCAGGGCTTCTGGTCAAAAATAAGGGTGACGTGGCCGATTTTAATGATAGATATTGTACCGTGAAGAAACAGGACAATTAACGATGCGTCTTTCGAATATCGCCAACGCGTTTTTGCTGACCGAGATCGTCAAGGGCATGGCCCTGACGCTCAAATACATGTTCTTTGTCCCGCGCGTGACGATCAACTATCCGTATGAGAAGGGACCGCTGTCCCCGCGCTTCCGCGGCGAACACGCGCTGCGCCGCTACCCGAACGGCGAAGAACGCTGCATCGCTTGCAAACTCTGCGAGGCGATCTGCCCGGCGCAGGCCATCACCATCGAGGCCGAGCCGCGTCAGGACGGCTCGCGCCGCACGACACGCTACGATATCGACATGACGAAGTGCATCTATTGCGGCCTGTGTCAGGAAGCGTGCCCGGTCGATGCGATTGTCGAAGGGCCGAATTTTGAATTCGCCACCGAAACGCGCGAAGAGCTTTACTACAACAAGGACCGCCTGCTTGCGAACGGCGACCGTTGGGAAGCCCAGATCGCCGCGAACCTCGCCGCCGACCAGCCGTACCGCTAAATAAAAAAAACCGGGGGTTTTCTGCCCCCGGCTTTAATCCGCTGTCGTCTTGAAACAGCTTGTAATCTTTTATGCTCTGGACTTGATCAGCAGCCACAGCTGATACACGGCGGCCAGGCCGACAAGTACATAAACGACCGTGACTAATATCGGCACCGCGCCGAAAAGAAGCGTCACAAGGTTGAGATCCAGCAGGCCGACAAGGCCCCAGTTAATCCCCCCGATAATGATAAGGATAAGCGTAATCAGTCCAAGATGTTGCATGGTTGCCTCGATCTTTTAGGGTTCAGTCTTACGTTACCAACTATTGTACCGGGCTTTGCCCGGCGGGAAAGACTTTATCGCAAATATTGCACAGCAACAAAA
>CAYPCP010000227.1:0-1624 GCA_964409255.1 uncultured Pseudobdellovibrionaceae bacterium | reverse complement strand
GGATATCGAAGACCTCCTGATGGGTTGCGCGTTCCCGGAAGCGGAGCAGGGCTTCAACCTCGCCCGCATCGTCGTCAGCCTCGCGGGCCTGCCGGAACGGGTCGGGGGCGCGACGCTGAACCGGTTCTGCGGTTCGTCCATGACCACGGTGCATATGGCCGCGGGCATGATTCAAATGGGTGCGGGCGAAGTATTCATCGCGGCGGGCGTTGAATCCATGTCGCGCATCCCCATGGGCGGCTTCAACCCGATGCCGAACCCGGCTTTGTTCGACATCTACCCGCAGGCCTATATCTCCATGGGCGAAACCGCCGAGAATCTGGCGAAAAAATACAGCGTTTCCCGTAAGGAACAGGAAGAATTCGCCGTCAATTCCCACAAGAAGGCCGCAGCCGCCCGTGAAGGCGGCAAGTTCGACGCGGAAATCGTGGCGCTGGGCAATGTTGCCGCCGACGGCTGCATCCGCCCGGAAAGCACGCTGGAGGCGCTGGCCGCCATGAAACCCGCCTTTGATGAAAAGGGCACTGTGACTGCCGCCACGTCATCCCCGCTGACGGATGGCGCGTCCGCTGTGCTGGTCGCGTCCGAAGCCTACGCCAAAAAACACGGCCTGCCGATTCTGGCGCGTATCAAATCCATCGGCGTATCCGGCTGCGGCGCGGAAATCATGGGTATCGGCCCCGTCCCGGCCAGCCAGAAGGCGCTGGCGCGTGCGGGCCTGTCCATGAAGGATATCGACATCGTCGAACTGAACGAAGCCTTCGCGGCGCAGGCGCTGTCGGTGGTGAAGGAACTGGGCATCGACCAATCCCGCCTGAATCTTGACGGCGGCGCCATCGCCCTTGGTCACCCGCTGGGCGCGTCCGGTGCGCGTATCACGGGCAAGCTCGCATCCCTGCTGCACCGGGAAAAGAAAAAGCTCGGCCTTGCCACCATGTGCATCGGCGGCGGCCAGGGCGTAGCCATCGTGCTGGAAGCGGCGTAATGCGCGCCGTCCATCTCTGGGCTTTTGCCAATCATCTGGGTTTCCCGCTGAAAAGCGCGGCCGATTACGTCGCTATCCACCCGAAACTGATTGAATCGGTGGAGGTTGGCTATCGCACCCCCGTCGGCGATTACCTCGTCTGGACGGAAAAGGCGAAGGGGGAGGATTATTTTGGCCCGGAAATATCCATCCATATCAATAAAAACAACGAACTGGTCGGCATCATGCCGTTTTTTCGCGGCCTGTCCGACATGATGCTGGGCGTGGCCGCGCCGGTGCCGATTTCCGATTCATCGCCTCTCGATGGCCGCCTGTACACATGGGTCGCGCCGCAGGACCAAAGCAAACTCGACAGCGGCATCTGCCCGTGCGCGTTCGATACGCCGTATCTCGCGAACTTCCCGGAATTCCATCCGCATATCTGGAACTATTCCATCACTGCCTTCCCGGTGGAACCGCTGGTCATCCGCAAACCCGGCGAAGATCCCGCCGCCAGCGGCCATATGCCGGATAAAAGTTTCATCCCCGTCGGCCTGTTCCCCCCCGAAGGGACCGAAATGAAGGATTTCGAACCGCAACCCTATGCCCGTTTTTCCGGCGTAGTGACGGATGCGCGCACATTAACCAACCCTCTGACCG
>CAYPCP010000226.1:0-1651 GCA_964409255.1 uncultured Pseudobdellovibrionaceae bacterium | reverse complement strand
GATTTATCTCAAGCGCGAAGACCTGAATCACACCGGCGCGCACAAGATCAACAACGCGATGGGCCAGATCCTCCTGGCCAAGCGCATGGGCAAGACGCGCATCATCGCCGAAACCGGCGCGGGCCAGCACGGCGTGGCCACGGCCACGGTCTGCGCGCTCTTCGATATGCCGTGCACCGTGTTCATGGGCGCTGAAGATGTCGAACGTCAAAAACCCAACGTTTTCCGCATGAAACTGCTCGGCGCCGAAGTCGTGCCGGTGACGTCCGGTTCGTCCACGCTCAAAGACGCGATGAACGAAGCGCTGCGCCATTGGGTCGCGAATGTTGACGACACGTATTACCTGATCGGCACCGTTGCCGGCCCGCATCCGTACCCGGAAATGGTGCGTGATTTCCAATCCGTGATCGGCAACGAACTGCGCGATCAGATGCAGGAGAAAGAAGGCCGCTTGCCGGACTCTCTCGTCGCGTGCATTGGCGGCGGTTCGAATGCGATGGGATTGTTCCATCCGTTCCTCGACGATGCCGGCGTGCAGATGTACGGCGTCGAAGCCGGCGGTCACGGCGTGGACACCGATAAACATGCCGCGTCATTGAACGGCGGCCGCGCGGGCGTTCTGCACGGGATGAAATCTTACTTCCTGCAGGATGACGACGGGCAGATCACCGAAGCGCATTCGATTTCCGCGGGCCTCGATTATCCGGGCATCGGGCCGGAGCATGCGTTCCTGAGCGATATCAAACGCGTCAATTACGTGTCCGTCACCGACAACGAAGCGGTTGAAGCGTTCAAATTGATGGCGAAGCTGGAAGGGATTCTTCCCGCGCTCGAACCATCCCACGCGTTCGCCCACGTCATCAAACTCGCCCCGACATTGCCGAAAGATCACATCCTCGTGATGAATCTCTGCGGCCGCGGCGACAAGGACATCTTCACCATCGCCGACAGACTGGGCGTAAAGATTTAAAGCTATGTGTGCTTACGATCCAAAGCACGCGATAAAACGTATCCATTTCAAGGATATCGATTTAATGCTTCACGGCACCGATCTTGAATTAGCTTTGACGATAAAAGAAGGTCGCCGCCCTTTCAGCAAGATCGTGATATGTGATGAATGGCTCAATATGAGCCACCTTATTGAGGCACTGGAGATTTTTATTTTCAGATTGAACGAACTGAAAAATGGCACCATCGAACACTTCTATTTTCCCCTGAGCTGGGGAGAAGGCGATAATGCCCGTGGTGACGCTTGGGAACGTCCAATGAATGTAAAATTTTGCAAAGGCAGCAAAGTTATATTTCAGGACAAACACTACGACGGGCCCATTCAAGATTGTGAACTGGAAGCATCGGGATACTGGAATATTCCTGAAAATCAAATGCGGCAGATCATCGAAGACTTGAAAGAATATAACGGTTACTTTTTTACGGAAGATGAAAGCTATGGCCTCCCGGATCGATAAAAAATTCGCCGCGTTGAAAGCGGATAAGAAAAAAGCCTTCGTGACCTTCGTCATGGCGGGCGATCCTGATGCTGCAAAAACAGCAGCCGTTCTGGAATCCCTTCCGGCGGCGGGCGCGGACATCATTGAAATCGGCATGCCGTTTACCGACCCGATGGCGGATGGTCCGGCGATTCAGGCGTCCG
>CAYPCP010000225.1:0-1669 GCA_964409255.1 uncultured Pseudobdellovibrionaceae bacterium | reverse complement strand
CTTGCGTGACGCGAGATATTGCATCATCGCGACGTCGGCCCCCCCGCCGGAAATGGCACGGTTATCGACATCAGCGTTGAGCGCTTCTTTTAAAAATCCGTCGTAATTGGCATGGGAAGCCGCGTTCGTGCTGTTGCTGGTGCCGAGAAGGATAATGTCCGGCGTGGCGACATCGTCGAACAGCGCATTGGCATCGCCGGGGGCATAGGTAATATATTCTGTCACCTGTTCCGGTGAAACGATTTCGCCGCACGCTTCCTTGATCAGTTTTTCAAACGTACCGATATGGTCGATGGATTTTTGCGCTTCGGTCACAAATTTCTTTTGCGGCAGATCTATATTCCTTGCTTTTACCTGCGCGGCGACTTCCCGTGCCATGGCTTTCGCGCCGGCGGGTGTCCAGTGATGGTCGCGCTTGTAATAAAACGCCGCATCGTCCTGATAATTTTCGATAGCGGCAACGCTCAGGCCCGCTGCGCGTAATGATTGAATGAGCGCCGCATATGATTTTCGCGCCCCCGCCCGGTCATAGGACGCACCGCCCGCCTTGCCACCATCGGTCATACCGCGCGTCGGTAGAATGGAGAGGATCAGGGTTGTCCCCTGCGCCGCAAAGGCTGCGTTCAATGCGGACAACCGGGCGATATCTTTTTCCTTCAGGGAAAAATTATCACGGAAATCGGTGGCGGTGCGGAAAATCCACCCGTCCTGCCCTTCAACCAGATAACGATAGGATTGCCAGTCCTTATATGTTTCTTCCTGTTTCAGCCTGTCGCAAATCAGCCCCTGCGCCATCGCGGAGCCACTGAAAAACAAGGCTGTAAGGAACATTAAAATCTTCATGGCGTGTTCAGATCATAATGTATCGGCAGATAGCGCTCGGGAATTTCCCACAAAACGAGACGTGGCGGCGATTTTTTGAAACTATCGCTGGCAAGATATTTTTGCATCACTTCGAACGGGCCGAGTCCTTCGTCAGCGGCATTGAGGATATCGGTCTGAAAGGCGACCTTGAGGAAATTAGCGAAGGCCCAATCTTCGTTAGCGCTATAACTTGTGCCTACCAGGGCAATAGGGAATTCAGCTTCGTCGAAGAGATCGTCATCCGCCGACGTATCGAGGGTAAATTGCGCAATCATGTCCGGCGTAATTGCCGGCGCGTCATTTTTGGAGATAAAGCGCGTCAGATCGCCTGCATGGGGCGTGGTCCCGCCCGGCACCATGCGGAATTCTTTGGTTTCGAACGACATATAGGGAAAAGCCTGCGATACTTCCGCCGCGGCGATCTGCGCAGCGCGGCGCGCACCCTCGGGCGCCCAGTGCGTGTCTGTCTTGAAATAGAGGCTGTCTTTGTTAGCCGCCTGACTGAAATTTTTCAGGATATCGACATGGGTGATTTTCCGGACCTCGAGATGAGCGATCATCTTGTCGTACTGCGCCTGCCAATGGCGAGGAAATTCGTATCGGCCCAGATGTTCGGGATAAAGCCGCGCCTTTGACGGCAGCGCGATCACGAGAAGCTGAATTTTCCTGACGATCAGCGCATCGCGCACGGCATCGATATAGGCGAGGTTCGCGGCGATATTCTCCTGAAACCCGTCTGCTTTTTCAAACTCCTCGGCGGAGAAAAGCCAGTTACGCCCACCGATCAGAACGCCTTCGCGCCCTT
>CAYPCP010000224.1:0-1711 GCA_964409255.1 uncultured Pseudobdellovibrionaceae bacterium | reverse complement strand
CAAACTCGACCGTGCGTGGCAGGATGTTGGTTATATACGCACGCGCGCAACGGTAGTGTCGGGAAAAGGAATCTCCGTCCTGTCGGACCACCTGCCTGTGATGATCGAAGCCTTCCTGCCCTGATTATTCGGGCAGTCTGTAGACAATCGCGACGATCTCGATCGTCTCCACCCCGGCTTCGGTCCGGACATCGGCGGTATCGCCAACCCGGTTCTTCATCAGCGCCCGGGCGACGGGGGAGAGCCAGTTGATCTTGCCCTGCGTCAGGTCCGCTTCGTCGACGCCGACCAGTTTTACGGTCATTTCCGAATTATCTTCGCGGACATAGGTCACGGTCGCGCCGAAAAAGACCTGTTCGATGCCCTGCTGCCGCGCGGGATCGACGATTTCCGCGCTTTCGATGCGTTTGGTCAGATAACGGACGCGGCGGTCGGTTTCGCGCAATTTCTTTTTATTGTACAGGTAATCGCCGTTTTCGGAACGGTCGCCGTTGCCCGCGGCCCATGACACGATTTCGACGATTTTCGGCCGTTCGTCATGCAGCAGGAAATGCAATTCCGCGCGCAGGGCCTCATACCCCTCCGGCGTCATCAGGTTTTTGGTGTCGGCCGGAAGCGGATCGGGGTCGTCCCGCTCGTCGTCTTCGTTATCGCCGTCGCCTTCTTTGGTGAATGCCTTGCTCATGAGGTAAGGATAATGGTAAGAGCGTGTTCCACAAAGAGAAAACAATCATGACTGAAAACACTGCCGCCCCGTCCAAGGAGTTCATCGTGCTGATGGCCGCGATGATGTCCATTGTTGCGCTGTCGATCGACGCGCTGCTACCTGCGCTCGGGTTCGTCGCCGGGGATCTCAAGATTGCGCACCAAAACCATGCACAATATCTGATCGGGTTTATCTTTATCGGCATGGCGTGCGGGCAATTGGTGGCGGGGCCGTGTTCCGATGCGTTCGGGCGCAAACGCGTTCTGTATACCGGGATCGGCCTATTCCTGATCGGCAGCGTGATTTCCTATTTCGCCGATAATCTCGGCATGATGCTGGCCGGCCGTTTTATTCAGGGCGTCGGCGTGTCCGGCCCGTATATTTCCTCGGTTTCCATCGTGCGGGATAAATATGCCGGGCGGACGATGGCGAAAGTCATGTCGATCATTATGATGATTTTCATCATGGTCCCCGCAATCGCGCCGAGCGTCGGCGAAGGCATCATGCTGTTCGCGTCATGGCGCGATATTTTTCTTCTTTATATTGTTTATGCGCTGGCAGTGGGGGGGTGGATTTTCTTCCGGCTCGAAGAAACCCTGCCGCCCGAACGGCGCATTCCGCTCAGCGGAAGAAATCTTTTAAACGGCTTCAAGGAAGTCGTCGGGAACAAGGTGACGCTGTCCTACACCGTATGCATGGGAATTATCTTCGGCAGTTTCATGGGCTACCTTAATTCATCGCAGCAGATTTTTCAGGATCAGTTCGGCGCCGGGAAAATGTTCGCGGTCTATTTCGGGATGCTGGCGCTGGTGCTCGGCTTCGCGTCGCTGATGAATTCGCGCTTCGTCGAAAAACTCGGCATGGCTTATATATGCAAGCGCGCGGTGCTGTCGATTACGGCGGCGTCAGCGGTGTTTCTCGCGTTGCATGCCTTCGTCCAGATTGAACTGTGGATGTTTCTTGCTTATGCGGTTGTGATGTTCTTCAGTTTCGGCCTCGTATTCG
>CAYPCP010000223.1:0-1762 GCA_964409255.1 uncultured Pseudobdellovibrionaceae bacterium | reverse complement strand
GAGCAACTATTCTTGACGAGCAGAGAGCGGCTGACTTGGCTCGTATCGAAGCGGCTAAGGCCGACGATGCAACCAAAAATGCCGCCCGTCTCGCCTTACAAAGCAAGTACAATCAGGACTCTCTCAAGCTTTTTGAGCCCAATCGTTACCCCGGTAAAGACCGCATCGAAGACAGCAGCCGCGCGACCTATGGCGTGCGCACGGGGCTGCACGGCCACAATGGCTGGAAGGGCGAGGTGTTCCTCGGCCAGAGCCACCGTTTCGATCAGAACAACAATCCGTTCCCGGAAGGGTCGGGCCTCAACGATCAGGATTCCGACTATGTCGGCCAGATCACGCTCGATATGGGCGGCTACCTCAATGCCGATTACCGCTTCCAGCTTGAAAACACCAACATGACGTCCCAGCGCCATGAAGTGGAGTTGAGCAGCTCGGTCGGCCCGGTCGGCCTGTATAGCCGTTATTTCTACGCCAACGCGCTGCAGGGAACCGATCTCAACGACAGCCGGGAGCAGATTTACGGCGGCGCAACCGTGCGGCTGACGGACCATTGGGGTCTGCATGGCGCGGTTCGATATGATTTCGGCGAGAACGAAGGCCTGCGCCAGGCCAATTACGGGGTCGATTATTACGGCCAGTGCGTGAATGTCTCGGTTACGGGGCAGCGTACCCTGACGGCCGAATCCACCGGCGACAGCGGGACGGAATTCATGGTCCGCGTCGGCCTGAAAAATCTGGGTGAATTCCAGACCTCCGGGATTCAGCTCACCCCGTCGAGCGATTAGGGTTCCCCCTTGTTCTCGCGCCGGGGCCTGCTTATATTGGATCCCTGAAGATTGTTACCCACATGATGCTCAACGATTACAACCCTCATTCCCGTTACCGCGAGCGCGCCATGCAGCGCGTGTCGAGTGCGATCGCCATGATCATCGTGATTATCATGTCGGTCGGCGTGGGCCTGTGGTTCGGCAAGCAATATGCCGCGCAGAATCAGATCAGCCTGCAGGAGCAGGTGGACGGCCTGGCCGCCCAGAATAGCGAGCTGCAGGAAAGCGTGACGGAATTGCGCGCCGAGGCGCAGACGGCGAATACACGCTACGAACAGATCCGCGCCGAATATGAATCGCAGATTCCCGAAGGGCCGATGCAGGACATCATCGAACTGGTCCGCGAACAGTTGGGGCAGGGTATGGCGCCGGAACGTCTTGCGTTCCTGATCCGCTCCGCCCGCCCGCCGACGGGATGCACCGAACCGGAAACCAAGCGCTTTGTCGTGACCACGCCCGCCTACAAAGGCGCCGATAGCGCTGTCAGCGTTGCGGAGGGCAGTGTTCTGATCACCGCCGAAGGTGTTTCCGCGAAGAATGATAAAGGCTCACCCGAGGCATGGTACGACCCGGCGCAGAGCGTGACGGTCAAATTCAAAAGCGGCGGCGTCAGCGAAAGCAAGCAGGGTATTTTGCCGCTGCGTCATTCCGTGATTGTCGAAAACCGTGAATACCGCTTTACGGTCGAAGAGGGTTCGCGGTCATTCGCCAAGGTCGTTTTCGATTCCTGCGCCTATCCCTAATTCTTTTTCTTTTTCCATCAGGCGTCTGATATCGCCATCAAGGCGGAGGGCCCCGCCGATGCGCTTGTCGGGCGCGATGCCCAGATATTGCTGTAAGGCAATCGCCAGTTTCTCCTCCATCTCCGCCGACCCGCGCAGTTCGAGCGTGTCGGGGTAAATCAGGATATTGCCCCGGGCGATATTTTTGTCGCT
>CAYPCP010000222.1:0-1766 GCA_964409255.1 uncultured Pseudobdellovibrionaceae bacterium | reverse complement strand
GCCCCTATCCTCACTTCGCCCGGGCTTTCATGGCCGCGGCGGGCGAAGATCTAGACCTTACCGCCACCTTGCCCGCACTTAACGGCAAGGTTCTAGTCTTGGGCGGTGAAGACCAAAGCGGTATGGATGTATTACGCGAGGCGCCAAAGCATGGCTTGATGCCTATATGGCATTATGCCGGGCATAAATATGATCGCGGATTTACCCGTTACCTGCAGGCGCGCGAGCCCGTAAAGATATAATTTTTGTTGCTTTCTCCGCCAGATAGCAAAATTTTGCGTACGATGTCTCCCGCTCCCTATGTGGAAGGGGCCCGTTTGGTATGGTTTCTTGGCCCGGACGAAAAGATAGTATTTAAAGACAGGCTGGCTGGCCTTTCATTCAGTCGTTTAAATAGTTATATAGATGTAGATAAAATAACCGTAACCCCAGCGAAGAAGGCATATGATCATGAAGGGCGATAAAAACGTACTCAAACATTTGAACAGCGCGCTGAAAGGCGAACTGACGGCGATCAATCAATATTTCCTGCATTCCCGCATGCTCGAAGACTGGGGCGTCTACAAACTCGCCAAGCATGAATATGAAGAGTCGATCGAGGAAATGCAGCACGCGGATAAACTGATCCAGCGCATCCTCCTTCTCGAAGGCCTGCCGAACCTTCAGGAACTCGGCAAATTGTTCATCGGCGAGAACGTGAAAGAAGTGATCGAGGCCGATCTCAAACTCGAAATCGACGGCATCAAGAATTACCGCGAAGGCATCAAGATCGCGGAAGAAGCCGGCGATTACATCACCTCGCAGCTCTACAAAGAGATCCTGGCCGATGAAGAAGGCCATCAGGACCATCTGGAAACGCAGCTGGAATTGATCGAGCAGATCGGAATCGAGCGCTTTATCATGCTCAATTCCGCTGCCGAGAGCGAGAAAACGGCTTAATCATTTTTAAAATATTAAACGATATCAGTATCTTATCGTTTTTTATTTGCGAATAATTCTCACCTTCATTATATTCTCCTCACGGCGATTCCATCGCAGCGCCGTTAGAGGGGATGTCTCCATGTATGTTTGTCTGTGCAATCCGTTTACCGACCGCGACGTCAAGGCCGCGCTCGATACGCTGTGCCCGGGCAAAAAGAAGACGGCGGGCGCGGTTTACAAAGCCTGCACCGGCGGACAAAAACCCTGCTGCGGCTCCTGTGTGTGCGTCCTGAAAGAAATGGTCGCAAGCCACAACAACGCCGCTTCGCTGGCGGATGCAGAGCCGGCCAACCTTCTCGCCGCCGAGTAATCCTTCATGTCCGTTGATTGCCAGTGCCGTTATATTGTCACGGCGCAGTTTTCACGCGCGCTCGACGCCCTTGAAAAACAATTGAGCGAAAAGCCCGATACGTTGCGCCGCGACGCCAACCGCGTCTTTCATACCGCGAAGAAAATCGCCGCCGACGACGCCAAGGCGAAAGCCATCGCGGCGGGGGAGCCTGCGCATAATTGCGCCACCAGCCAAAAATGTTGCGGCGGATGCCTGCCGACCGTGGAACGAATGATGCAGGATCGCGGTTATCATACCGGCGAAAAGCTGGACACGGCGGCGGACCCCTCTTTTATGGAAGATGTTTGCCCCTTTCCTATACTGCCGGTGCCAACCCCCGGGGGATGACGGGCGGCACGCCCCTTGCAATGAACGAAGCGCTATGCCACTTCTTTGGGGCATCATCATCAAGGAGCTTTGAATGATCAGAAAACTCACACTTATTATCGGGAGC
>CAYPCP010000221.1:0-1808 GCA_964409255.1 uncultured Pseudobdellovibrionaceae bacterium | reverse complement strand
CTTCCACCGCCGAATAAAATGTAACCTGACCGGTTATCGCCATCACCCGCCATCATGATATCGCCGCGGCCATCGCCGTTGATATCGCCCAGACCGATAATGTCGCTGCCGAAATGATGACCGTCGAGCTGGCTGTGAACATTGATAATCGGGTTGCCGGTTTTGCCGGAAAGAATGAAAACGGCGCCTTCGTCGTTGTTATTGGCGTCATAATCGTACCCGGTTGAACCAATGGCATAATCATCGTATCCGTCGCCATCGAAATCACCGATGCCGGCTACGGCTTCGCCATAACGGTCGCCGGGAACGCCGTTCAACGTGCGGCCCTGACCCGTCAGGGTAACGCCAAGATTGATCAACGAAACACTGTCGGTGCCATAAATGACGAATGCCTGGGAGGAGCCTGGCGAGCCGATCAGAATATCGGCGCGGCCGTCATTATTGATATCGCCCAGCGCCGCGGCGGAATCGCCGAGCTCGGACAGGGAAGACAGCCCCTGCAACGTTTTAAGCAGCGTGCCGTTACCGCTCATAACCTGGACAATACCGGATCCCAAAGCCGTGGCATCGTTGAGTTCCTGCGCGACGAGGTAGTCCTGAACACCGTCCCCGTCGAAATCCCCGATACCCTGAATAATCGTATGGCTAAAGTCGGAAAATGGGCCGCCGGGCGTCATGTTCGACACGACACCGATCTTCGAGGCATCGAATGTGCTCTCAATCCGCGATTGAACGGATACAGCACCCGAATCCCCCAGGTTACGCGATGTAATACCGTTGGCACCGCCATAGGCGATATAGCTGTGATTTTGTCCAGTGTTGGACGTGTTGTTCGAGAACATGATGTCGGCGTAACCGTCGCCGTTGGCGTCGCCGACACTGGTGACGGAATAGCCGATGGAATTACCGATATTGTCACCAATGCGGCTGACCCCGTCGCCCGATTGTGTTGCCGTGGTCAGTTCCAGCGCCGGCGGCGGGCCGCTGACGGCGCCGCCGCCATTATTGGCGCCCGTCTCGGTTCCGGCGTTATTCGTCGGTTTTTCTGTATAAAGTGTCGTCGGCGCACTGTTTGCGGCGGACGAAGTATTTTGTGCAACTGTCGTAACCGGGCGTACCGTTTCGGCAAGATTGGTTGTCGTTGTTTCGTTCACGGCGGCGGTCTTAACTACCGTCTCCTTGAACGTTTCGTCGGTGAACGGCGCATTCATCTCATTAAGCTGCATTTCCTGCGCCGGTTCGTCTGCGGCGTCGGGCTGCGTTGCGTCGCTTTCACCGTCACTGGACTCTTCCGCACCGTCTTCGGCCGCGCCATCGACGGCATCGCTATTCTGGCCTTGTTCCTTCGCCGCATCATTGATGGCATTGAACAGGGACGGGGCGACATCGCTGACCGCGCCGAACGCGGTGCCGACGGCTTTCGCGCTCAGAACGCCCATATCGGTCATCTCGCTTTCCAGACCGCCGAGGCGGATAGTTTCGAATTGTGCGGCGAGGGTTTTTTCCATTACAGCGTTTTTGACGACAATCGCGCCTTCAACCACGGTAATTTCAGATTCGCCGTCCGGATTGATGTTCCCGGCGATGATCGTGCCGCGGATACCGATCGAACCGACCGGCGTATCGATCTGCACGTCATCCGGATCGTCGCGGCCGATCAGGCCGGACGTAAACACGAACACCCCGCGCAGGACGGAGAAATTGGTCGTGCCGCTTTCCGTGGCGGCATCGAAACTGTAATCATCAATCGCCATGCGGGCATTGGCGCTGACCGCCATGCTGGTTTCGTCGACAAACACGACATTCAC
>CAYPCP010000220.1:0-1814 GCA_964409255.1 uncultured Pseudobdellovibrionaceae bacterium | reverse complement strand
CGCGACCAGCACGCGCAGATCTTCCTCGACCTGTCGCAGTACCTGCGCGCGATCGTCTCGCAGCGCCTGGTGCGCGGCCGCAACAACAAGCGCGTCGCCGCGGTCGAGGTGATGCTCAACACGCCGCACATCCAGGACCTGATCAAGAAGGGCGACGTCATCGCCGTGAAGGAAGCGATGCTGTCGTCGAACGAGCGCGGCATCCAGAACTTCGACGTGGATGCCAATTTTCAGCCCGTTTTTTAGTAATTCAGCGCCCGTGAGGGGCTTTCGCTATACGTCTTGTGGTGTCCGGGCGTTTCCTATAGTTTCTCTAATATTCCAATAAACTTTACCGTGCGGTTTTCCTTAGATCCGCTCCCCGATGTGATGAATGGCCCAAAGCCCGGAAAAAATATTCGATCTCAATGCATTTGATGATAACGGCGCGCGCCATTATCTGGCGGCCATCGTCAATTCATCGGACGATGCCATCGTCGGCAAAAATCTCAACGGGGTTATCATTTCGTGGAATGGCGCGGCGGAACGCATTTTCGGTTACACGTCGAGCGAGGCGGTCGGTCAGCACATCAATCTTATCATTCCCGAAGACCGTCGTGACGAAGAATACGTCATTCTGGGTAAGGTCAAATCCGGCCAGCCGGTCAAGCATTTCGAAACTATCCGCCGCCGCAAGGACGGCAAGATGGTAAATATTTCGCTCAGCGTCTCGCCGATCCGCGATGATAACGGCGTTATTATCGGGGCTTCGAAAATTGCGCGGGACATTACCGAACAACGCCGTACCGAACGCGAGCTTGCCGATAGCAACCGCCGCAAGGAAGAGTTTCTCGCCAATATCAGCCATGAGTTGCGCACGCCCATGAACGCCGTGATCGGGCTGGCCAATATTCTGGGCACTTCGCCCACGCTGACCGAAAAAGAAAAAAAATACGTTGCAACGCTGAAGCAGAGTGCGGACAGCCTGATGGCGCTGATTAACAGCCTGCTGGATTTTTCCAAGCTGGATACCGATGCCTTCGAGCTGGAATCGATTGAATTCGATCTTCCCGACACGATTCAAAAATCGACCGGCATGTTCGTATTCAAGGCCAAGGAAAAGAACCTGTCGTTGCGAGTCATGTATCAAACACCGCTCAACCGCTATTACATCGGCGATCCGCTGCGTTTACAGCAATTATTGAATAATCTGATCTCCAACAGCATCAAGTTCACCGATAAAGGCACGATCGACGTTAAACTGAGTGTGACGGAAGGCAAGGACGGGCATTCCAACCTTCATATCGAGGTCAGCGATACCGGTATCGGCATTCCCGCCGACAAGATTGCCAGCATATTCGAAAAATTCGTTCAGGCCGATGCATCGACAACGCGTAAATACGGTGGTTCCGGTCTGGGCCTGGCGATCTGTCGTACCATCATTAACAAAATGGGGGGCACGATAAAAGTCGTCAGCCATGAAGGCGTAGGTACAACTTTTAACGTCGATCTTCCTTTGAAAAACAGCGACACCATTGCGCCGGTGACGCCGATTGACGATATGTCGGCCGCGAACAAGAAAAATATTCTTATCGCCGAAGATTCCGAAGCCAATATGCTGGTCATTACGACACTGCTCGAACAGATGGGTTATGATTTCGACATGGCGGAAGACGGGCTGGAAGCGCTGAAACGGTTCCAGAGCGGTACGTATGATGTCATTCTCATGGATGTGCAGATGCAAGGCATGGACGGGTATGAAAGCACGACGCTCATGCGGGCGCATGAATCCGAACGTGGTCTGTCACGGACGCCGATTGTGGCGATGACCGCGC
>CAYPCP010000219.1:0-1837 GCA_964409255.1 uncultured Pseudobdellovibrionaceae bacterium | reverse complement strand
CCTCTATTCCTTGTCCTGAACGGTTTGTGTTTCTTGTTCATCCGGCGCCGGCGTCACGACCGAGGCGGTTTCCGCTTCATCGGTTTTCAACGGTTCTTGTTCGTCGGATTTGTTTTCGGATGTTTGCGGGGCGGGCGCCTCGGGCGCGGCGGCGGGTTTTTCGGCGGGAACGGGCGCAGGTGCGGGCTGTTCCGGAGGCTTCACTTCGACATTGCCCAGATATCGCTGGATCACGTCGAGAAACCGGGTCACGGAGATCGGCTTGGAAATATAATCCTCGCAGCCGCCTTCACGGATTTTTTCCTCGTCACCCTTCATGGCGAACGCGGTCACGGCAATCACCGGAATATCGCGCAGATTGGCATCATCCTTCAGCCAGCGCGTGACATCGAGCCCGGACACTTCCGGCAGCTGAATATCCATGAGGATCAAATCAGGCTTACCCTCGCGCGCCGTATTCAGCACTTCGAGGCCGTTGTTGCATTTGATGGTATCGATACCATGCGCTTCCAGCAGATCGTGGAAAAGCTTCATGTTCAGTTCGTTGTCTTCAACGATAAGAACTTTTTTGGCCATGGCCCTTGGATTATCCCGTTACGGTTTATCTACTTTTGTTTTGTTATCCGAAGGCGGCAATGGCGCGGCACCGTTTACCTCGCCACATTTTTCACCTTCGAGTTTTTCCAGCGCGACAAGTTTTTGCGTCACGGAGAAATCGTCATATTCGATCAGCATGTCTGAAATCACGCCGTTATCGTGGAAGATCATGGTCATTTCGTAATCGGCATGCTCTTCGGGGTTTTCGGTCGGGAACACGGCCATGCGCACGTTCCACGCAGGCGTATTGAGAAGCGTCATATCGAGGTTTTTCGACGGCTTGATTTCGGCCATCGCGTTGGCTTTCTTGCCGATGAAGGTGTTGATTTCGATCGGGCCTTCCTCGTCGCTGCCATCGAACACGGTGGCGTTGAAGAATTTGTTGCCCGCGCGCGCCTGCTTCACCATCTCGATCGTGTGCCCCATCGGGAACAGCATGCCCGGCGTCAATTCATAGCTGAGACCTTCGGGCATGGTGAAGACCGCCTTGCCGCCCGGGCCGGTCAGGTCAGCGCTGCCGCGCAGCTCCTGATACAACGTGCCGTCGCGCTTGCGGCGCGATGTGAAATTAAAGCTTTTGCCGTCGAACGCCTCAAAGGTCGAGAAGTCGGAGCTGATCTTCATCCCCGGGCTGTCGGCATATTCGTAAAAGAGATTGAAACGGTGATCGGTGGTCCACGCATCGCAGGCCGGCTTCCATTCGTAGAACATCTTGCCGCTAATATTAATGATCTGCGATCCGCTGCGCGTCGCGACGAGATCGATATCATACAGGGCCTTATGAGGTGTCAAACCGGCCGCCGGATCGGGACGGACCGCATGGGCGGGTACCGTCAGGGCGCACAGGACGCCAACCACGCTCAGGGTCTGGGTAAGAAACTTCATTGGACCTGCATTTTGTAAAGTGTTTTCAATGCGTAAGTGATGATCATACAAAAAAACGGGCTTCAGGGCCAACCAATTCCATCCTTCAACCCGGCAAACTCTGCCTTCTGGCCGATCATCTTTGCCCGAAAGGGCATTTCCGTACCGGCGCCCGCAGCGTTCAGGTCCCCTAATATAATCTCTAACCTATTGATAATTCTTTAAAATCGTTATTTTCCCGTTCTGGCACGCCGTTCGCAAGTATCTGTTCTGACACCACAAAACGGATCACGGAAGAACGATGACCACGACCCAGACGGATATGCAGAGCGACACGGTTAAGGCAGCCACCCTCCAGGCCGCCTCCGCCACCCTG
>CAYPCP010000218.1:0-1842 GCA_964409255.1 uncultured Pseudobdellovibrionaceae bacterium | reverse complement strand
AGGGCGCAGCCTCGCCCGCTGGCTCGCCGGGCAGGGGCACGATGTCTATCTGCTCGACTGGGGCCGCAGCACGGGCGATGACGCGCAGGCGGATATCGATACGCTGCTGCAGGATCGTCTGGTTCCCGCAATGAATTTTCTGGCCAAGGATGGCCCCGTCGACGCTTTGGGTTATTGCATGGGCGGGACATTGCTCGCCGCCGCCGCGCCGCTGGCCGCGGACAGCCTTCGCAAGCTCGTCTTCCTTGCCACCCCGTGGGACTTCCATGCGGGCGACCGGAAGCTGCAGACGATGGTGCAATACTGGTCGTCCTCCGGTCTCGCTCTGATGGCGCAGCAGGGGATGCTGCCCGCCGACTGGGTGCAGACGGTTTTCGCGTCGGTCGACCCGCACATGGCGCTGCGTAAATTCACCGACTTCATGGATATGCCGGATAACGATCCGCGCGCGGCCCTGTTCGTCGCGGTCGAGGACTGGCTGAACGAGGCCGCCGACCTGCCGCGCGACATTGCACAAACCTGTATTCAGGACTGGTATCTCGACAACGCCCCGGCGAAGGGGGCGTGGCGGGGCATAGGGCGGGATGTCATCACGCACCCGGCGCTGGTCGTCGCCGCGAAACGGGACCGGCTGGTGCCGCCGGAATCCAGCCGCGCGCTTTACAATCTTATGCCCGGCGCAGCATGGCAATCGCCCGAGGCCGGGCATATCGGCCTGATCGCCGGGGAAGGCGCGATCGACGATATCTGGATGCCGCTCGAACGGTGGCTGTCGAATTAATGCGCTGCAAGGCGGATTGCGGCTTGAAACGTTAACGCCAGCCGCTTATTTTGTGCGCGTCGATTCAGCCCTGCATTAGAAAAGGCCCATAAACATGTCTTCCTCCGATCCCGTCGTTATCGTCGCTGCCAAGCGCACCGCCATCGGTTCCTTCAACGGGGGCTTTGCTGCCGTTCCCGCCCACGATCTGGGTGCCGCCGTCATCAATGGCGTGCTGGCCGATGCGGGTGTGAAGCCGGAAGAGGTGGATGATGTGATCCTCGGTCAGGTTCGGACCGCAGCACAGGGGCAAAACCCCGCCCGTCAGGCCGCTATCAAGGCGGGCGTGCCGAAAGACAAAACGGCCCTCACGGTCAATCAGGTATGCGGGTCTGGTCTTCGCACCGTGGCCATGGGAATGCAGGCGATTTTGTGCGGCGATGCCGACATCGTCGTCGCGGGCGGGCAGGAGAATATGACCCTTTCCCCGCACACGCTGCACCTGCGCGCCGGGACGAAAATGGGCGATGCGTCGATGACCGACACGATGATCAAGGACGGTCTGTGGGATGCGTTCAATAATTACCACATGGGCATCACGGCGGAAAATATTGCGGAAAAATTCGCCATATCCCGCGCCGATCAGGATGCGTTCGCCGCATCCTCGCAGCAAAAGGCCGAAGCCGCCATCAAGGCCGGCAAGTTCAAGGACGAAATTCTGCCCTACACGATCAAGGGCAAGAAGGGCGACACGGTTGTTGAGAAGGACGAGTTCCCGCGCGAAGGCGTAACCGCCGAAGGTCTGTCTGCGCTGCGCCCGGCGTTCAAGCCGGACGGCACCGTCACCGCCGCCAACGCATCGGGCATTAACGACGGCGCCGCCGCGGTGGTTTTGATGCGCGCCTCGGAAGCCAAAAAACGCGGCCTGAAACCCTTCGCCAAAATCGCCAGCTGGGCGACCATGGGCGTCGATCCGGCCGTGATGGGCACGGGGCCGATCCCGGCATCGACCAAGGCGCTGGAGAAGGCGGGCTGGAAAGTGGGCGACCTCGACCTCGTTGAATCCAACGAGGCGTTCGCCG
>CAYPCP010000217.1:0-1861 GCA_964409255.1 uncultured Pseudobdellovibrionaceae bacterium | reverse complement strand
GCGAAGTCGTGCAAGTCACCACCGGTGTGCAACCGGGCACCACACGTGTGACGCTGCTCAAGCTAACGAACGAGCCGCTGCCGCCGCAAACGCCGGCCCAGCTCGGCGTCATGTCGAGCTTGACCGCGGGTCAGCCTCTGGGAACCTCGGTGGATGTTTCGGATGGCTTGAAGGACCCGAACGGCCGGCCGCGGCCCGGCAGCAACGGCCCCGCTGCTCCTGTGCCCGTCGATCCCTTCGGCGCGGCGCCCGTTCCCGTTCCCCCGCCCATACCGGCGGTGACGAAGACCATGTTGGAACCATCCAGAAAGCTCATCACTTCATCGAGGCTTTCCTGCGCGGCCATCGCGCCGACTTCGGGTTTCGCGCCCGCGCCCAGACCGCCCGTGACATGCACACCGAGCTGCATGCGGCTTTCGGAGAGCGAACCCTCCAGCGCCTGCGCGTCCGTGTTGCAGACGAGGAATTCGCATCCCTCCAGTCCGGAAGAGATCATGTTGTTGACGGCGTTACCACCCGCACCGCCGACGCCGACGACTGTAATCTTGGGAGACAATTTTTGAACCTCTGGTGTTTGAATTCTTACATTGAGCATTTGGAAGGAACCTCCGTGATAAAAGGCCTGTTTTTAGATTCTATGGTTGTTTCCCCTGGAACGGAATCATGAAAATTCGCGAAGAGCCAAGGAAAGGTGGCTTAAACTATGCTTTTACAGTCGGTCGCAGTAGAGAACACATTTCAAGTACACATCATAAACGACTCTAGTGATTCATGATTTCGAATTGTCTCATACACGTAAAAACCCCGAAAGCGTCCCTGAAATTCGCCACCATTTTGCTGTGGATAACTTGGGTACTGAATGGTTGATATGATGAAACATACAGGATTTTCAATGGCTGCAGGGCCAAAACCTGCCAAATCACCAATTCTCTTTCCACCAGTATTTGACGCGTTCCCACACCGATCCGGGGCGCGTTGACGCCATGATTTCGGCGGGCATTTCATCACCGCGCTGCGTGATATAGGTGAGCAGCCCCGCCGTCGTGGCGAAGGCCGGGCCGGAAACGGCATCCGGCAGGCTGGTCAGGCGGATCGGGCGGCCGAGGCGCACCTGTTTATCGAGAACGTGCTGCGCCAGATCGCGCAGGCCCGGCATCTGGCTCGCCCCGCCCGTGAGGACGACGCGGCGGCCGGGCGAATTGCCAAGGCCGCTCTGGCGCAGGCGGTCGCGGACGAGTTCGAGGATTTCTTCAAGGCGCGGCTGGATGATCCCGATCAGCATCGCGCGGGAGATCACATTGGAATCGTGCGGGCCGTTTTCGCCCATCACCGGCACAGGAATCATTTCGTTGTCGTCGTTGCTCGACACCACGGCGTTGCCGTAGAGATTTTTGATCCGCTCGGCATCCGCCGCGGAACAGGCGAATTTATGCACGATATCGTTCGTCACATGCCAGCCGCCGGCGGCCACGGCATCGGTGTAAATCACGCTGCCGCCCTGAAACACGGCGATCGACGTCACGCCCGCGCCCATGTCGATGACCGTGCAACCCAGATCCATTTCGTCTTCAACCAATGTCGCAAGACCGGCTGCGTACGGCGCGCTGCACAAGGCTTCGACGTCGAGATGGCTGCGCTCGATACATTCCGCCATGTTCTGAAGCGGCGCGAGTTCGGAGGTCACCATGTGAATGCCGACCTCAAGATTATGGCCGACCATGCCGCGCGGATCGCGTATGCCTTCCTGCCCGTCGATGCGGTAGCCGATCGGGATCGTATGGATAAGCTCGTAATCGGCGCTCAGCACCTGGTCCTGCGCCTTGCTCAGCGCGCGGCGGATATCGTTGTCGGTGATGTCGTG
>CAYPCP010000216.1:0-1882 GCA_964409255.1 uncultured Pseudobdellovibrionaceae bacterium | reverse complement strand
AAGGTTGTGGGCCTCCACATGGTCGGGGCCGATGCCCCGGAAATCGTCCAGGGCTTTGCCACGGCCATCGTGGCGGGCGCGACCAAGGCCGATTTCGACGCCACCATCGGCATCCACCCGACGGCGGCGGAAGAGTTCGTGACGTTGCGGACCAAGGCCTAAGCCGCCGCTTTACCAATTCCCGGAAAGTCTTTAAGAAAGAGGGTCTGACAACCCTTTTTGATGAAGTATGTAAAATGACCGCGCGCATGTTCCCGGAACTGGATAAGGATTTTGATACCGCCGCCCTCGAAGAAGGCTGCCGCGCCCTGTGGGACAAGACCAAGATCCACGATTACGACCCGAATTCGAGCAAGCCGCTTTTCTCCGTCGACACGCCGCCGCCATACGTTTCCGCCGCGCACCTTCATGCCGGTCATGCGATGTCGTACACGCAGGCAGAGATCCTCATCCGTTACAAGCGTATGAAGGGTCACAATATTTATTACCCGATGGGCTTCGACGATAACGGCCTGCCGACCGAGCGTTATGTGGAGCAGGTTCACAAGGTCAACAAAAAGAAAATCACGCGCAGCGAATTCCGCGCGCTGTGCATCGCCGAAACGCAAAAAGGCGCGAAGGTGTATGAAGAGCTTTGGCGCGCGCTGGGTCTGTCCGTTGACTGGGACCTGCGTTATTCGACGATTGACGATCAATCGCGCCACACCGCGCAGAAATCGTTTATCGATCTCTACAACAAGGGCCTGCTGTACCGCGCGAACGAACCGGTGCTCTGGGATACGCACTTTGAAACCGCGCTGGCGCAGGCCGACCTCGAAAGCATCGAGCGTAAGGGCAAGCTGTACGACATCAAATTCAAATCCGAAGGCGGCGATGATCTGATTATCTCCACCACGCGCCCGGAACTGATCCCGGCTTGCGTGGGCATGTTCTACAACCCGGAAGACAAGCGTTATGCGCATCTGAAGGGCAAGAAAGCCATCGTTCCGTTGTTCGGTCACGCGGTGCCGATTCTGGAATCCGAAGACGTCGAAGCGGAGTTCGGTACCGGCCTGATGATGTGCTGTACCTTCGGCGACGGCGAAGACGTCAAGAAATGGAAAGCGCACAAGCTGGAAACACGTCTGGCGATTACGCCGGACGGCAAGATGAACGAACTGGCGGGTCCTTACAAAGGCGTGCCGATCATCGAGGCGCGTTCGAAAATCGTGGGCGATCTCAAGGCCGCCGAATTGATCGTCGGTGAAAAGGTCGTCGATCAGAACGTGTCGGTGGGCGAGCGTTCGGACGTTCCGGTCGAATTCATCATGGCGCCGCAATGGTTCATCAATGTTCTCGATCACTGCGATGCGTTCCAAAAACGCGGCAAGGAACTCGGCTGGTTCCCGGACTGGATGCAGGTGCGTCTGGATCACTGGATCGAAGGCCTGAAATATGACTGGAACATTTCGCGCCAGCGCTTCTACGGCGTGCCGTTCCCGCTGTGGTATGTCAAGGAAACCGGCGATGTCATCATCGCTGATGCCGATATGCTGCCCGTCGATCCGATCGAAACGGAACCGCCGCAATGGGCGAAGGACAAATACAAAGGCATGACCATCGTGCCGGAAACCGACGTCATGGAAACATGGATGACGTCGTCGCTCTCGCCGCTCATCAATGCCAACTGGGCGGGTCGTCCGGGCCGCAAGGCGGGCATGAACATCTACCCGATGGATTTGCGCGTTCAGGCGTTTGAGATTATCCGTACGTGGTTGTTCTACACGCTGGTGAAATCGCATTTCCACACCGACTCCCTGCCGTGGAAAAACGTGATGATCTCCGGCTGGGGTCTGAACGAACAGGGCAAGAAAATCTCCAAACGCGATCTGGAGAAATTCAC
>CAYPCP010000215.1:0-1914 GCA_964409255.1 uncultured Pseudobdellovibrionaceae bacterium | reverse complement strand
TTCGCCGGCCCGGCTTTCCGACAGGGAAGACCGGGCCGGTTTTTTTAGAAAAGAGATTTGAAGATGAAAAATGCGCCGATGATGTTTAAATATTCCCGTTCCCACGCCGCCCGCCACCGGGACGGTGAGGCGGGCAGTGCGCTGATTTACATCCTTATCGCCATCGCTTTGCTGGCGGCGCTGACGGTGTCGTTCATGCAGCCGTCCGGCAACCAGACGCAAACCAACCACGCGTTCAAGACGGTATCGGAGTTGCAGTCGCAGATTGATTTCATCCGGTCGGCGGTGCAGGAATGTGTATTGAGCCATCCCGGCGGGGACAAGTCGATGCACGCGGGCGGCACGCCAACGGAGCCGGATGCCGACCACCGTTATCCCATCGACCCGACATCGGCGCACTTCGTGGGTTCGACACTGGGGCAGGAAACGGCGGGCGATAATTTCGTGCGGCTGCTGCGCTGCCCCGGCAATCCGGGCGGGGACACGAACAACCACGAACGCCTGTTCGGCGGCACGACGGCGAAATTCATGCCGCCTTCGCCGAAACTGTTCAATGACTGGCGCTGGTACAATAGCACGGACGGGGTGTTTTTCTGGATTGATACGCAGAACAGCGATGCGTTCATTGGCTCCGCCCTTGATAAGCTGCGCGAGGAGTTTTCGGCGTGCGAAGCCGACATCATTACGCCGTCTGACGCGACGCGGACACTGGCGGGCGGCGGTGTGAACTGCGCCGCGAACAGCTATTGCTTCCGTGTGTGGATGATACGCAAGACGGCTTGCCCGTAAGTTTTTCTTATTGATGTCATCCCGGCGCAGGCCGGGATCCATCGCGCCATCAGCGCGTAAAATCAATGGTGGGCGCATTCTTTCCCATGGATCCCGGCCTGCGCCGGGATGACGGTTTGGGGAGTGGGCGGGGGCGCTAGTCAGGCTTCAGGTTTTTGATGGCTTCGCGGACGCGTTCGAATTCGGCTTCGATTTGATTGACCAGCGCGCCGCAGCCTTCCTTTTGCGCTTCGGCGTCGGTTTGCAGTTGCGCGGCGATATCGCCCAGGACATTGCAGGAGGCGGAGCGGGCCGCGCCCTTCAGACTGTGGCCCGCTTCGCGCAGTTCGTGCATATCGGCGGCATCGCGCGCGGCGCGCAGCCGGTCGATGAGCGGCGCGGTCATGTCCACGAACATCCCCATCATCTGGATGGCGTTGTCATCCACGGCGCCCATCAGTTCGCGCATGGTGGCAAGGTCGACCGCCGGGGGTAGATTGTCCGGCGCGGATGCGGGCGCTGTCGTTGTTTCGGCAGCGGTGCTGTCTTCATCCTCCGCCCCTGCCAGAAGGCCCCAGCGGATGAGCAGGCGGCGGAACTGGCCGAGGGAAACGGGTTTGAGCAGACATTCATCGAAGCCGTGGCTGAGATAGGTTTGGCGCTGCGCCATTTGCACGTCTGCGGTCAGGACGACGACGGGGAAATGGGGCACGGATTCGCCTTTTTTGCGCGTGGCCTTGCGGCCGGCTTCGGTGGCGCGGATATGTTCGACCACGTCATAGCCGTCCATTTCCGGCATATGCAGATCGGTGAACAGGATGCCGTATTGCCCGGATTGCAGGGCCTTCAATGCTTTTTTGCCATCATCGACGAAGTCGGCTTCGACGCCTAGTTTTTCGAGCTGGCGTTGCAGGACGTCGCGGACGCTGGCGGTGTCTTCGGCAATCAGCAGGCGGGTGGGTCCGTCGATGCTGAGTTTCAGGTTGCGGCGCGCCGCGCCCTTCACGGCATCGCCCAGGCCGAGGCGGCTCGCGGGTTTGCTGAGATAGGTGACGCCGAGGGCGTTGAGGGTGTGCTGCATCCCGATATCGTCGCGCACCGTATACATGATCAGGCCCGTGGACGGACGGAATTCCATGATTTCGC
>CAYPCP010000214.1:0-1919 GCA_964409255.1 uncultured Pseudobdellovibrionaceae bacterium | reverse complement strand
GCGCCTGACCGGGGCCGGGCGCCAGAAGCGAGTCTTCGAATTCGACCAGCGGCGGTTTGACGCGCTGATACCCGAAGGCGGCGAATTCATTCATGAGCGTATGAATGGCTTGCGCTTCGCGTTCCGCTTCGGGAGGAAGCAGGTCGGACAGCCCGTTGGGCAGGAGCGCAGGATGCGTTTTGGTCATACTCGGCCGGTTACTGTGTGTCGCAAACGCGCCCACTTTTGCCGATCCGGCCTCAACAATCAAGGGAAAGGTTTCCCAGGCTAGAAACGGCGGAAATCCGCGCTAACTGGCGGCCTTTTCAATGGCGGCGCAGACGTCGCGGGCGACATTTTTGATCTTGGTCATATCGGACCCTTCGGCCATCACGCGGATGACGGGTTCGGTGCCTGAGGGGCGGATCAACAGGCGGCCATCGCCACCGAGAGAATCTTCGGCTTTTTTGACCGCTTCCTTGACCTTTGCATCGGCCAGCGGCTGCCCACCTTTATAGCGGACGTTTTCCAGCACCTGCGGCATGGGGTCGAACACGCGGCACACTTCGCTCGCCTTGCCGCCGGATTTGATCAGGATCGAAAGCACCTGCAGCGCGGCGATCAAGCCGTCACCGGTGGTGCTGAAATCCGACATCACAACGTGGCCCGATTGTTCACCGCCCAGATTGAGGCCTTTTTCGCGCATCGCTTCGACAACGTAACGGTCGCCGACCGACGCGCGGACCAGATCGATACCTTTGGATTTGAGGAAATTTTCCATGCCGAGATTGCTCATCACCGTGGCGACGATGGCATTGCCTTGCAGGAAACCTTGTTCTTTTTTATGAACGGCCAGCAGCGCCATGATCTGGTCGCCATCGATGCGTTGACCCAGTTCATCGACAACGATCAGACGATCGGCATCGCCATCGAGCGCGATACCGATATGCGCCCCTTCGCGTATAACATGCGCCTGCAGCGCTTTGACATCGGTCGCGCCGCAGCCTTCGTTGATATTGCGGCCGTTCGGATGATTGCCGATCGTAACCACGTCGGCTTCAAGTTCCCAGAGCAGTTGCGGGGCGACCTTGTACGCCGCGCCGTGCGCACAATCGACAACAACCTTGAGACCGCGCAGCGTTTCACCGCGCGCCAAGGTGCGTTTGAGAAATTCAATGTAGCGGCCCTGGGCGTCATCGAGACGGCTGGCCTTCCCGATTGCATCGGCGGGCGGCAGCAGCGCATTCTGGTCCCTATCGATCACGGCTTCGATTTCAAGTTCGAGCGTGTCGGACAATTTATAGCCGTCGCCGCCGAAAAGCTTGATGCCGTTATCCTGATACGGATTATGCGAGGCGGAAATCATCACGCCGACATCGGCACGCAGAGAACGCGTCAGCATCGCCACCGCAGGCGTTGGAATCGGCCCTGTCAGAACCACATCCATGCCCATCGCCACAAACCCGGCGGCCATCGCCTGTTCCAGCATGTAACCGGACAGGCGCGTATCCTTACCGATCACGACACGATCCATCTGGGGGGCGCCGTTCCTGGCGGCGGCGCGCAGGACATAGGCCGTTGCCATAGCAACCCGGAGGGCCATGTCGGCCGTCATAGGAGCCTGATTCGCGGTGCCGCGGATACCGTCTGTGCCAAAATACTTGCGCGTCATGCCCGGATAATGGAGGAAACCCCTTAAAAACTCAAGAAAAACGCGGCTTTGCCAGAGGGGTGCAGAAAACGCACTTTCCCTTATGCAATTTCCGTTGACGATATTCGAGTTTTAAAGTATTAATGAAGTATAAATAAATACAAAAGAACATCTGACCCCCATTGGGAGAGTCAGGGACACAAACAGGGACGACAAACCATGCGATTTATTATTAAATACCGCAAACGCTCTTCTATTATCCGAACAAAACGACAATAAACCGGATCGT
>CAYPCP010000213.1:0-1921 GCA_964409255.1 uncultured Pseudobdellovibrionaceae bacterium | reverse complement strand
GATCTGGTGGCCGCATACCGAGCAACCGCAAAAGGCCGCGCGCTGCTGATTTTCGAACTGTGCGTTGGCACCGGCCAGAGAATTGGGGACGTGCTGCGGATGCGCTGGAACGACATTGAGAACGGCGGGGTGAACGTGAACCAGGGCAAGACGGGAACGCCGCTGTGGGTGCCGCTGACGAAGCCCCTGCAAGCCGTGCTGGCCGTGACCCCGCGCCGGGGCCTGACGATCTGCGCGCAGGACAACGGCTTGCCGACCAAATACAAGGGCGCTGCTGACATGGTTATGGCCGTCCGAAAGAAGATCGGGGCCGAAGCCTACGACCAACACGCGCTGCGTTATACCGCCGCCGCCGAACTGGCCGCTGCCGGGTGTTCCGATGAACTGATTGAAGCTGTGACCGGCCACAAGTCCCGCGCGATGGTGGCGCGGTATGCCGGTGCCGCGCGGCAGAAGGTGCGGGCGATTGAGGCGCAGGGCAAGCGATAATCGTTGCCACGCGTGACAGCGCATGTTATTGTGCGTCATGGATAGAAAACAGATCACGCGCATTCTTGAACGGCTTGGCTTTGTCCATGTAGCCGGTTGGGTTCGGAAAGAGGATGCGCCGCGCATACGGACCAGGATCGACGCCGCCCGTGATGATGTAGACGCCGCGCGGAAGGCGGCAGAACGGAAGGAAGATGTCGGTGAATGACAAAACCTTAGACATTGGGGCGCTTCTTCCCTGCCCGTTCTGTGGTGGACAGGCTGGCATCCTCATTGAGACTGGCGTTGATTACGCCGATTGCACGGTAGTTTGCCATGACTGTTCCGCTGAGACGTTTGCCCGCGCGCCAGATAAAGATGAAACCCATGCCGCGCGCGATGCAGCCGTGGCAGGCTGGAACCGACGCACTGCAACGAAAGGGCAAGCTGATGAATGGAGGCCGATTGAAGCCGCACCAGACAATGTGAAGGTTAAGCTGGGGCATTGGGACTATTACGTCAGGGACGGCAGCGCCATTGAATGGCGTGTTGACGCTGGCGTTGCGTTCAAGACGGTCAGCCATTTTTTCGGCTTGATGAAACGCAGGGAGCGGGTCGCGCCTGATCGCTTCACGCATTGGGCGCAGCTTCCGCCGCCGCCATCCGCAACAAAATAGCAAGCTGATGACTGACTCTATCAACGAGGCCACGCTTGAACAGGTGGAGGCGATGCTTCGGTCTTTGCTTAGAGGGGAGTTCAGCAGCCTGACTATCGGCTTCAATGACGACCACGCCTACAACTACACGACTGCGGCTGGGTGGCGCGATGAATACGGCATGTATCAAGGCAACGAGAATGACCTGATTTCTTGGGTGTCAGATGAAGAGCGTGACCGAGCGATTGAGCAAAATTCCGTGTGGACAATCCAGTGGTATCCGGAAACGCCGGTCGGGTTTAGCTGCATCGGCGCTTCAAGCCTACCCGCTCTATTCACTGCACTGGCCGAAATCGCCGCAGAACAGAACGAAACCAAACCGTGAAAGTCGGAAAACTTTCGGAAAACCGAAAAGGACGCCTTGCGATGACTGCAGAAAATCCTTGTGAAACAACGCCAAAGCATGGCGTCAGCGGTCAGGCCGACCGGACAGCACATCCGGAGAAATCCCCAACGATTTCAACGCCTGACGCCGGAAAATCTGACCGGACAGAAGGCGAACCTTCCGAGAAAGTCGGAAACGGCCTGCTGCCGTGCCCGTTCTGTGGTGGCGAGGCAAGCGCCGCCGGGTATCAGAAGTGGAGCAATCCTATTCCTGACATGACATGGGATGGCGGCTATCCGATAACCGAGGCTTACTTCTGCAACTGCATGAAGTGCGGGATTTCAAACATTATCAGCGGCGTAGGCCATAGGACGGAGGTCGAAGCCATCGCCGCATGGAACCGCCGCGCCAA
>CAYPCP010000212.1:0-1934 GCA_964409255.1 uncultured Pseudobdellovibrionaceae bacterium | reverse complement strand
GCCGTAAGCTGCTCGACTACGTTAAGGGCAAAGACAATGCCCGTTACCAGGCGATCATCGAAAAGAACGGCATCCGCCGCTAGTCATATCAAGAATTCACGAAAAACCCGCCGCAATCACGGCGGGCTTTTTGTATCGGCATGGATACAATTTTTCACGAAATCGCCCCTTTTCAGCCCTTCATAAAGCGTGCGGCAGTCTTAGATGGTTAGGCATCAGAGGAAAAAACGACACGTCATGAAAGGAGTCACTCCATGAAACACGTATCTGTAAAAACCATGAAAGATTACACTTTTGCCGCCGTACTGGCCGGTTCATTGGCCTTGCCGATTGCCGCCTATGCTGCGGGCAACACTGGGAGCGCCGGCAGCGGTGCATCATCGTCAACCTCGGGCAGCACGGCGACGCCGGGTACGTCCGGCACCGCCGGTTCAACCACCAACAATACGACTGGTACAACCGGATCGTCGGCAACAGGTTCGGCAAACGTAACCGGCTCTGCGAATATCCAACAGGATTTCACGGCACTGGATTCCGATCGTTCCGGTTCCGTAAGCCAATCGGAATTCGATGCGGGTAATTTCAGCGGCGATTTCGCCACACTGGATACCAATAAGGATGGCCGCCTTACGGTGGCCGAATTGAAAAGCGGCAATGCCGCCTATCAACAACGCACCACGCGATAAGAGGATTCCCCTCTCCCTCTGGAAAGATCCCCGCCCTGGTGCGGGGATTTTTCTTTCCGGTGGATCAAATTCGATCCTGCTTCTTTGCTGCTCTGCACACGAGGTATGATGATGGAACGAGTAGATGACTTCAGGGGGAAATCCATGGGATCTGGATTTGCGAAAGCGGGCATCGCCTGCGCCGCGTTTGTCGCGGGCGCCTCAATGATGGGCACCGCGCAGGCGGATGATGCGACAACGCAAACACCCATCGAAAACTATATCCCGCCCGTCTATTATTCTTTCGAAGGCGTGCGCCAGCGCGTGGAGGCCGATTGCACCATCGATGCTCACGCCGACTATAATGAACGCTGCGCCGACTCCGTCCTGTTCAATTTTTCATCCTACGCCGACCAGATGGGGTTGCTGCAGTTACAGCAGGCCATTCAGGACATTCATCACGTACGGCGCGTCTTCGGCAGCTTCAGGGGCCACCGCGCGCAGCAGGCCGAAGCGTGCTGGAAGGCGCCTCGCATCATGGCCCGCGCAGAAGATAGTGTATCAAAAGTTCCTGCGATGGAGTTGCACCTGGCGCGATGCAAGAGCGCGTTTGATTCCATCAGCAGGATGCTGGATGTGCCGAAGACTTATCTCGATCCGGCAGTGGTCAATTATGTCGCGGACAAGCTGAACGAGATTCAAACCGGCGTCGGCGCGATCGTTGAAGTTCCGACGGTGAGATTCTAGGCTTTGGCTTTCCTGGCGCGCTCGACGCCTTCGAGGATCATCTGGCGCGCTTCCGCCGCATCGCCCCAACGACCGGTCTTCACCCATTTCCCTTTTTCAAGATCTTTGTAGTGTGAGAAGAAATGTTCGATCTGTTCCTTGAGGATCGGGCGCAGCTTGGCGATATCGTCGACATCGGCATGGTACGGATGAAGCTTGTCGATCGGACGCGCGACGATTTTTTCGTCCTGTCCCGCTTCGTCTTCCATGATGAGAACGCCGATCGGTTTCGCGGCGAGGATCGCGCCCGGCATGACCGGCGTATTGCCGACGACCAGCACATCGACCGGATCGCCATCACCCGACAGCGTATGCGGAATGAATCCGTAATTGCCCGGATAGAACATCGAGGTGTGCAGGAAACGGTCGACGAAAATCGCGCCGGATTCCTTATCCATCTCATACTTCACCGGGGGACCGCCGAGCGGGTTTTCGATGATGACGTTCACTTCGTCGGGGACGTTCTTGCCGATTTTGATTTTT
>CAYPCP010000211.1:0-1939 GCA_964409255.1 uncultured Pseudobdellovibrionaceae bacterium | reverse complement strand
GTCAATTCCCCCCGCCAAAGCCAGAATCGGGTCGTGATTCCGCACTTCCGGAGCCAAGGATTCGATATCCGCCTCCGGTATGTACGGCGGGTTGGACACAATCAGGTCAAAACGCTGCCCCTCGATTGGTTCAAACCAACTTCCGCACGCGTACTGCGAACGCGTTTCCACCCCGTGTTTTACGGCGTTTTCACGTGAAACAGTAACCGCATCATGGTTAATATCGACCCCTATTCCAGAGGCCTGCGGCAGCGCCGCCAGAAGGGTAATCAGGATGCATCCGGTCCCGGTCCCGAGGTCGAGAATCCGCAACGGTCGATTCTGCGTCTTCGCCCAGTCCAGGGCCCGGTCAATGAGGATTTCGGTGTCCGGCCGCGGATCGAGCGTCGCCGGGGTGACTTTATATGTGCGTCCGTAAAACTCCTTTTCCCCCAGAATCCGGGATACCGGTTCTCGGGCCACCCGGCGGCCCAACCACTCATTTATAAGAGCTTCGTGATTCTCCGGCACCGCTCGGGCACCATCGGCTATCATGGCGACATCGTCCAGCCCGGTCGCCGCCCGGATCAGAATGCGCGCATCCAGCGCCGGGGTATCGACCCCGGCCTGTTCCAGCCTTTGGCGGGCGGAGCGTAAAATATCATCGAGCGTTGCCATCCCGCCCTTCTACCACGCCCGCCCCGGCCGTCGAGCCGGTTTTTCGTTGACATAATATATGGAAAGTCTATGGTTCCGGAAAATTCAAAAAACATTCATAGAGGGTCGCCATGACTACAACCATCGAATCCGCCCAACCGGAAATCAAAGATATGCCGATCGAAGACGCAAAAGCGTTTATCGATGCCGGCTGGAAAACAATGCCCTACATGATGGGAATCAATCGCGACGGGGCGCACAGCACCTATCACGCCCTGCATGCCTTGGCCGCGTTCTATCCGCGGCTGCGCGAAGATTTCAGCCAGCACGCACTGACCTTCCTTGAACAACATCCTCAGTGGGGTCGCGTGATCCTGCCCGATCTGTTCCGCTTGGCCGCAGTACAATCGCGCGTCGCGGCCGCGGCACTGGATGCCGCGTGGAATAACATGGCGAGCATCAAAGGCCTTGAAGGCGGCGGACTGGCCTATGAAGAGCGTAAATATGTATGGAGCCTGAGCGAACAGATGCGCGACCTCGCCCGTACAAGCGGCACTACGGAACATTTGATCGCAAAAGGCCTGAGCGTCCTTCCCGATAGCGTCAAAGGCACGAGCTATGTCGTTGCCAGCACGCTGTTCAAAGCCGCTGAAGGTGACGAAACCACAACGCATACGATTGTTAAGTCCGTGCGCAACATCTTGCCCGCGATCATGGAAAAATCAATTCACAGGGCGCGCGAGATGATCGACCTCATCGTCGAAAATATCGGCCCGTATCCTTACATGCTGGCCGAAATCATGGACGAAGCGGATATCACACTCAAAGAAACCGCCCGCGCCCACCCCGGCGAAGATTACGCCAAGGTCAGTCTTGATGGAATGCTGAAGCTGGAAAGTAACGACCCGCGCATGACTCGCCAGATCGTCACGATGGGTCTGGACGTTATCAAAGCAGGCCTTGAGAAATCCCGTTTCACCGGCGGGCGACTTTTCCATGTTCTCTATAACGCCGGCAAGAACGATCCGCTTCTCCTCCCCGATCTGATCGAAACCGCATGGCAAACGATCCTGCCTAATTATCATGGCGGCATGCGTGCGGATATCATCACTGACATAATTGAGGCAGGCCGCCATGATCCTGACGCCCGCAGCGCGCACAAAGAAAGCGCTCGCACCGCCGTCTTCCATATTGCCACCGCAGACACTTGGGACACATGGAGAATCGGCGCGCCGCTCACATTCCTGCGCGATGCGCTGGACATTACCGACGACCGCCGGATTCTCAGCGATGCCTTCGCGAT
>CAYPCP010000210.1:0-1992 GCA_964409255.1 uncultured Pseudobdellovibrionaceae bacterium | reverse complement strand
TGACTGTTTGATCCTGTAAATAACCGTTTCTTGTCATATGGTCTTTAATGCCCGCCTTGGCCCGCATGAGCAGCGATTCCAAAGCCTTGAGATTGACCTCCAGCACCTCGGCCGCTTCCTTGTTGCTCAGGCCTTCGTAAAAACAAAGGTTGAGCGCGGCCCGCTGGCGATCCGGCAGCGACTGGATTGCCTGTTCCAGAACCCGCTGCGTCTCATCTTGATACATTTGTTCTTCGGCATTCCTTCGCTCATCGGCGACAAAATCGATAATTTTTTCGCCCGAAACGATCTTCACACGCCGCCGCGCCCGGTCGATGGCGGCATTCGTGACCACGCGATAGAACCAGGTCGTAAACTTGGCGTTCTTTTTCGGGTCCCAGATCTGCGGCTTGTTCCAGAGCTTGAGGAAGGAATCCTGCACAACGTCTTCGGCTTCGGCGCTGTTGTTCAGCATGCGAAACGCAACGGCATAAAATTTGTCGTTATGACGTTGCACAATTTGTGAAAAGGCCTGATGGTCGCCGCGTTGCACGCGGACCATCAGGCCATGATCATCATCGTCGGTATAAAGCGCCATCAAGGCCGCTTATAAGAAATGTTACTCAGCCGGAGGCGGAGGAACATCGCCGCCTTTTTTGGCTTTCATTTCCTTGAATTTTTCACGCATTTTCTCATGCGCGGCTTTCGCTTCTTCCGGGGTTACGTTGCCGTCCTTGTTGGCATCCATCTCGGCAAAACGCTCTTTCGATTTCGCCAGGAATTCAGCCTCGGAAATCGAGCCGTTCTTATCGGTGTCGAGTTTTTCGAAGAATTTCGCACCGCGATCGCCTTTCGGATGGCCGTCAGCCGCCAGCGCGGGAACAGCTTGCAAAACGAATGCCGCAGCACTCAGAGCCAGTAATTTCTTTACCATGTGTATTCGTCCTTTGTGTGAGGGTGGTTTGTAGTACCAGTAATACGTAGGCGCGGTCGATAAACCTTCGCCCATACCCTAGCGCGGAGTGCACTTTTTTTTCAAGCGGTTGAGATAAGGGGATTTTTACAGCCCTTAAGAGGCCGGTTTATCCGCCGCAATATCCAGAACAATGCGTGCCGGGCTGCTGCCTTCGGCTTTCAGACGCTCATGCGAGACAACCCGTGCCTCCGATTTGAGGCTGACCGTCACAACAACGCCGCCCGCCGCCCCTGCCGCCGCCGTCCATCCGGAAACCAGCGGCGATTTCAGGCCCGACACGCTTTCCTTGCCGGCCCAGCCCGCGCCGGGCAGCGTAATCAGGAGCGTTTTCTCCGCCGCATTGATGTCGGTTTTATATTCCGTCGCACCGGTCACATCAAGGACGAGACGGGTTTTATCACCATGTTCGCCGATACGCATGCCGGATACGACCGTCGCGCCGGAAGACGGCGCGGGCGTAACAGAGGCCGTGGGCTCCGATGCCTTTTTCGCAGGCGCGGCTTCCGCCGGTTGGGCCGCGGGGGCAACACCCGCCTTCTGCTCCAGTTGATCGAGCAGGGTTTTAATCCGTTCGTTCGTCGTGATAAGGCCGTTAAAGGCCGGCATCATCGCGTTATAATCCGCGCGCAGGGCGGCGACTTCTTTTTCCAGTTGGGCGATCCGGTCGGCTTCGACGGCGGACGCGGTTTCAACGATCGTGGTTTTGGTTTGCGTGACTTCCGTCACCAGCGGCTCCGGCACGCCTTCCTGAAGCGGCGGGTTTTCGACGACAACGGTGGTTTCATCCGCCTTGAGAGCCGCGGGTGAAAGAACCGTGCTTTCATCCTGAGGGGCCTGATCCAGCCCGTGATTGACCACCACGATTTCAGCCGGCGGCGGCGGCGCGCTGGCCCCCTGCACGGTCGGGGCGGGGTCGGACGAGCCGCAGCCCGCCAGAGCGGCCGAACACAATAATATGGTTAAGGAAGATCGTACGGTTCGGGGGGCTGCCATAAAGATGCCTTTAATCAATGTCAGGATACAATGACTCAATAAGC
>CAYPCP010000209.1:0-1994 GCA_964409255.1 uncultured Pseudobdellovibrionaceae bacterium | reverse complement strand
GCGCAGGAAGAGCAGGCCGGCCAGCCGGACAACGCTTCCGAGGCAAAGCCGAACGGCAAGGCGAACGGTTCCGCGAACGATGATATCGTCGATGCGGATTACACCGAAGTCGACGATGAAGACAAAAAATAAATGATCCATGAATACGCGGAGAGTGTCAGAGAAAATGTATAAACTCTGCACCTCCGCGTTTTCTTTTATCCGATAAATAAAGATATTCAGGTTATGGCCAAAGATTTTTACAATACTCTCGGCGTTCCTAAAACAGCTTCAGCGGAGGAAATTAAAAAAGCCTACCGCAAGCTGGCCATGAAATATCACCCGGACCAGAACCAGGACAACAAAGAAGCTGAATCCAAATTCAAAGAAATCAACGAAGCGTATGACGTCCTGAAAGACGATCAAAAGCGCGCGGCATACGACCAGTTCGGCTCCGCCGCGTTCGATGGATCGGGCGGCGGCGGCTTTGGCGGCCGCGGGTTCAACCCCAACGATTTCCAGGGTTTTACGGGCGCCTTCTCTGATATTTTCGAGGATATGTTCGGCGACTTCGCCGGACGCAGGGGCGGTGGCGGACGGGCCAGCGCGGCGCAGCGCGGCGCGGACATTCAGTACAGCATGGAAATATCGCTGGAAGAAGCCTTCGCCGGGAAAGACGTCACGATCAAAGTTCCCGTCAACGATACGTGCGAAAAATGCGAAGGCACGGGCGCGGAACCCGGCACCGTGCCGGAGACCTGCCCCACCTGCAACGGTTCGGGCCGCATGCGTGCGCAGCAGGGATTTTTTACCATCGAGCGCGGTTGCCCGACCTGTGGCGGCATCGGTCAGGTCATCAAGACGCCTTGCACGAAATGCAAAGGATCGGGCCGCGTTCACCGCGAAAAAACACTGAAGGTCAACATTCCCGCCGGGATCGATTCCGGGCGCCGCATCCGCCTTGCCGGCGAAGGCGAAGCCGGAATGCGCGGCGGACCGTCCGGCGATCTGTACGTGCTGGTCGCGATTAAATCGCATAAATTTTTCCGCCGCGAGGCTTCGAACCTGCATTGCCGCGTCCCTATCCCGATGACGACGGCGACGCTGGGCGGCGATATCGAAGTCCCGACCATTGCCGGTTCGCGCACAAAAGTGAAAATCCCCGCGGGCACGCAGACCGGGCAGCAATTCCGCCTGCGCGGTAAAGGGATGAGCATTATGCGCTCGGATTCGATGGGCGATATGTACATTGAAATTTTTGTGGAAACGCCTGTCAATCTCAACGGAAAGCAAAAAGATCTGTTCCGAAAACTCGCCGACGACCTGAAAGAAGACGGCAACGGCAAACACTCGCCGGAATCCAGCTCTTTCCTCAAGAAAGTCAAAGAGCTTTGGAGCGATCTGACGGAGTAATGCATGAGCCCGTGGTTTAAACCATACACCCTTGACGATCTCAACAAGTTTCGCGGCATCACGACCGAGCATGTGAACAAACATCTTGGCATTGAAATTGTCGAGATCGGCACCGACTATCTTAAAGGCACGATGCCGGTCGACCACCGCACGGTGCAGCCCTTCGGCCTGCTTCATGGCGGCGTGAGCTGCGTCTTGTCCGAGACGCTTGGCTCTGTTGCGGCATGGATGTGCATCGACGTTGAAAAGCAAATGGCCGTGGGCATTGAAATCAACGCCAACCATCTGCGCCCGGTAACCAAAGGCACGATCACCGGAATCTGCCGCCCCGTTCAGGTCGGGAAAAGCCTGCATGTCTGGCAGACGGAAATGTTCAACGACGAAGGCAAGATGAACTGCATCAGCCGCCTGACTGTGGCGATTAAGGATAGATGACAATGAAAATCGGCATTTCAGGATTTACGGGCCGCGTCGGCCAGTTACTGGTGAAGGAAATCACGTCGGGCGCGTGGGAAGGCGTCGAAATGGGCGCGGCCTTCGCCAAGGACATCGCCGGGGTGAACAAGGATTTCATCGTGACGGAAGACGCGGATGAGCTGTTT
>CAYPCP010000208.1:0-1995 GCA_964409255.1 uncultured Pseudobdellovibrionaceae bacterium | reverse complement strand
CGGCCGCCGCGCCAGCAGCGGGTGTATCCGCATGTATCCCGAGGGCATCCTCGACCTCTATCCGCGCGTGCCGGTCGGCACGAAAGTCACGGTTGTGGATCAGCCGGTGAAAGTGGGCTGGATCGACGACAAGATGTATATCGAGGTTTCGCCGACGCAGGACCAGTCGCTGGCGATCGAGGAAGACGGTGAACTGAAAGCTTATGAAATCACCAAAGCCGACATGAAACGCATTACCGCGAAAGCGGGCCCGTATGCCGATCTGATCGATTGGCAGAATGTGCGCGAAGCGGTGCGCGACCATGCCGGTTATCCGGTGCCGGTTCTCGATATCCGCAAGAAGCCGGGTGAGCGCGTGAAGGATGATTTGCATGCGCTGCTCAACGAAGCGGGCACGGATGTGGCGGATATCAAACTCGAACCCGCATCCGCCAGTGCGAAAAAATCGCCGGTGAAAGAAGCGGAAGTGATGGACGAATCCGGCCGCGGCGTCGAGAAGAAGCAAGACGCCCCGAAGAAAAGCCGGCCGGTCCCCGCGGAGCCGCCGCGTTTTAACGAATAGACATTCAAAAGCGCCGCAAGGCGCTTTTTTATTGCGGAATTACGGGGCCACCGGCGGCGCTTCGCCACGGTTGAGAAGTGTGTAGATCACTGCAAAAACACTCGGCGCGTAAAGCGGCGCGAAAAGCAGGATAAGGCGCCAGCGCGATTGCATGAATGTGGCCCACACCGACAACGGCACGCATATCAGCCAGATCATGACAGCCTTATGCGTCATTTCGACACCGAACGATGTCCCGACGTCGTCGCCGCTCAGAAATCCGGCGGCGACCAGTATGTTGGCACAGAGCGGATAGACCAGCCAGCCGAGACCGGCGATCAATACAACCCAGAGAAGTTTAAGAACGGCTTTCATAAAAATATTCTGCCCTGAAACCGGAAAATAAAAAAGGCTGCCCGAACAGTTCCAGGCAGCCTTTTTAAATACGAGCCGTTAATTACTTAACTTGGCGGCGTTCGAAAACCGGCTCAGCGCTGCGAACAGTCTGTGCGCGGTCTTCCGGGCCAACCGTGCGCTCTTCAGCGTACGGGGCTTGGGTCATCGTTTCGTCTTCGCTGAAAGAACCGTCAGATGCACATGCAGAAACGGCCAGAACAGAGCCCAGAAGGGCAGCAGTCGTCAGAAGTTTTTTCATTTTATATTTCCTCATACCTTGAGATTGCGGTTAACCACTTTGGAGAAAACCTCTTTTGAAGAATTTCTCCCCACTGGCGAAACCAGTCATTTATTACAATGCCGGAATTCGTTGCTTACTGTTTTTTCAGTATTTTTTGCCTTTTGGCAAGAGGCTTTGACCAAAAGGCCCGAAAATTTTTTATGGAACTCTTTGATTAGTGGTTTTTTTGCACTCGCGCGAAGTACGCATCGACACCGTTTTTCAGCGCCGCCGCAAGGGTGCGGCGATATTCGGGCGTCGAAAGGGCGCGCGCCTCGCTGTCGTTTGACATAAATCCAATCTCAACAAGAATCGAAGGAATGTCCGGTGCCTTGAGCACGGCGAAGCCCGCGTAGCGGTGGGTGCGGGGCAGGGTCTTGATGCTGCTCGCCTTGAGGGTGCTGACGACGGTATTGGCGAGGAATTTGGACTGGTTCATCGTGTCGCGCACCGTGAGGTCGATGAGAATATCGGCAACGTCCTTATCTTCGTGCGACAGATCGACGCCGCCGATCAGGTCGGCCTTGTTTTCGCGCGCAGCGAGCTTGGCGGTCTGTTCGTCCGATGCCTTGTCCGACAATGTATAAACCGACGCGCCGCGCACCGATGGTTTATCGATCGAATCGGCGTGGATGGAAATGAACAGGTCCGCGCCCGCATTGCGCGCGAATTTCACGCGCTCATGGAGTTTGATGAAGCGGTCATTGTCGCGCGTCAGTTTGACACGATAACGGCCGCTGGCTTCGAGCTGCGCTTTCAGCTCCTTCGCGGTGGCAAG
>CAYPCP010000207.1:0-2022 GCA_964409255.1 uncultured Pseudobdellovibrionaceae bacterium | reverse complement strand
AATTCCGGCTGGGTCTTGCGCGAAGGCTAGCGCCGTCCTTTGCGCGCCAGTTGCTCCTCGACCGGCCATGCCTGATCGCTTTCGATTTTCGCCATCTGGTCGGACAAGCTTATTTTCAGTGAGAAATCCAGCCACTCCGCCAGGGCCTGGCCGCGCACAAAAATATCATCATCCTGCACAAGTATATCGCCCGCCGCGATTTCATAACGACGGTCAGCGGCCGCCACATCGCCCGCCGCCTTATCCAGCCTGAAAATCTGATTCTCGCGGATATACCATCCTTCCGCGACGCCTTCTTCGGGCCTGACATCAATCGCAAACCGCGCCACCGACGCAAAATCACGCAGCGATAGCATCACATCACGCCCCTGCTTGATGCCCAGAACCGTATCGGAAATCCGCAAATTCCCCAGCGCAATCTGCAGCAGCAAAATTTCCCCGTCCGGGATATCGACGAAATTCTCCTGCGCCCGCATATCGTCCGGCAATATGGTCGCCAGATAACGGTCCGCCTGCGCGAACCCGCCGCCCACCTTGTCAACAAAGCCCTGCGCCAGATCCAGCAGCGCCGCGCGCCGCGCATCCGGTTGTGGCGGCGGCGTTTCGGCATAAGCTGTCCCCGCCGCCAGCGCCACGCAGCTTAACAGCACTCCATAAAAGGCATGACGCGTACGAAACGACGGATGTGTCATAAGTATAGGCGATCAGTATAGGCGTGATAACGCGCGCGCGCGGCGCAAGGCAGGTTACGTACTTATTAGAACACAGCTTTCACGCGCGCTCAAGGAAACGAAGTTACTTATATTGTCATATACTTAAGTACGTAGCGAATATGAAAACGGCTATGTTTTTCAGTATTTTAAGGATGCATTAACCACTCATGTGTGATAGTGGTTAAGAACCTGAATAGTTCAGGCCCTAGCAACGTAGATAGTACATCTTAGCCAGACGGAGAATGGGAGAACCCTATGAAACTCAACTTTAAAAAATTCGCAATGGTCGGCGCTTCGGCCCTCGCTATTGCTGTTTATTCCGGCACTGCACACGCGCAGATTGACTTCGAAGCCGGTATTCCGCAGACCCTCGACATCACCGCGGAAGTCGACAACACCATCACCGCCACCATCACCGACCCGAACATGGGAACGTGGGGTGTTATTCGTTCCAACAACGTCGGTGAACAAGCTATCCTCGTACTCAACTTCGACGGCACGCAGGGCGGTACGTCCAGCGGTGCAGCTGACGCCATCGAAGGCGGCGGCGGCGTAGCCGGTGTCGTTGATATCTCGGGCGCGTTCCCGAGCACCGCAGTCACCGTCACCCTGTCGAACCCGGTCGACTTGGTCTGCGCCCTGTGCGCCGGCTCCTCGCCGACCCTTGACCTGTACCGTATCGAAGCCAACTTGACGGCGCCGACCACCGGTGTCGCCGGCGCTTCCAACAGCGTCATCGACCAGGTCACCCCGGCGCAGAACCATGTCGGCACCGCCACGACCACGGGTGCTGGCGCTCTGGTGTTCAACATCGGCGCACGTGCACGCTCCACTGTCGGCTCCACCCCGTACGAAACGGGCGCCTATGCCGGCACCTACGACATGATCCTCGAATACTAAGATCATACGGAATCAATAAGGCCCGCTTGCTTCGCGGCAGCGGGCCTTATTTTTCCCTCACACGAGAATAGGAGAATCCTATGGCTCTCGGGCTCCCCCGATTCGGGACAATCGGCGCGTATGTGCTGCTCGTCCTCCTTACCGCGATTCCGGCCTTCGCACAGACCGACTTCGAAGCCGGCACGCCGCAAACACTCGATATTACGGCGGAGGTCATGAATACGATCACCGCCGACGTAACCCCCCCGGAACTGACCCCCTGGGGTGTTATCCGTTCGCCCAACGCCGGCGAAAATGCACGGCTCGTCATGCTACCCAACGGTTCGCAGAACGGTGTGGCCGACGGCGATGCCAACGCCGTACAGGGCGGCATCGGCACGCCCGGCGCATTTCAAGTCACGGGCGCGTT
>CAYPCP010000206.1:0-2035 GCA_964409255.1 uncultured Pseudobdellovibrionaceae bacterium | reverse complement strand
GGCCCCTACCTCACCATCGATACGGAATTTTTGCGCGACAAAACCTATTACCCGAAACTCTGCCTGATCCAGATGGCGGGGCCGGGCGTCGAACCCGGCGCGATCGATCCGGTGGAATATAAGCTCGACCTCGCGCCGGTGCATGCGCTGATGGCGGATAAAAAAGTGCTCAAGGTGTTTCACGCCGCGCGTCAGGATCTGGAGATTTTTTTCCAGCTCGCCGGCGTCCTGCCGCAGCCGATTTTCGATACGCAGGTCGCCGCGATGGTCGCGGGCTTTGGCGACCAGATCGCGTATAACGCACTCGTGCGCGAACTGACCGGCCACGCGCTGGAAAAAAACGCGCAGTTCACGGACTGGTCGAGACGGCCGCTCAGCAACAAGCAGATCAAATACGCGCTCGATGACGTGCTCTATCTGCGTGAGGTGTATGAGAAACTGGAAAAGCGTCTGCGCGATCAGGGGCGCGAGGACTGGGCCGATCAGGAAATGGCGGTGCTCACCAATCCGCGCACCTACACCTTTGCGCCCGAAGATGCATGGGAACGCATCAAGGTCCGTTCCGACAAGCCGGAAGTATTCGCCATCCTGCGCGAGCTCGCCGCATGGCGGGAAGCCGAGGCGCAGCGCCGCGACATTCCGCGCGGGCGCATCCTGAAAGACGAAACGATCGCCGATCTGGCGCTCTACCGCCCGAAAGACGAAGAAGGCCTTTCGCGTATCCGCTCCTTGCAAAAAGATATGACCAAGGGCGACAAGGCGCAGAAAATCCTCAGCCTGATCGCCAAGGCACGCGCCGACAAACCTGAAAACTGGCCCCAGCGCGACAGCACCGCCGTATTCCCGCGCCAGGCGCAAGGCACGCTGGAAATGCTCAAGATGCTGCTGCGCATCTGCAGCGCCGAGGCCGACGTCACGCCGCGCATCGTCGCCAGCAGCGAAGACCTTGAGCGTTTAACGCTGCAAGACAATCCCGACATCCTCGCCCTGCAGGGATGGCGCTACGACGTGTTCGGCAAAGACGCGCTCGACCTTAAAAAGGGCAAGCTGGCGCTGACCCTTGAAAAAGGCAAAATCAAGAAAATCAAAAACGATTAGGCGGGGTATCAGCCAATCGCCGCTTTCGGCGCGCCGTTTTCGATGCGGCGGACCTTGATCTGGTCCACGTGACCGAGGACCTCGTCAATGTGCGGCAGCGCGGTTTGCGCGCCGACTTTCGTGCATGCGACTGAACCAGCGACCGACGCCCAGCGCAGGGCGGTTTCAAAATCCTTACCCTGATCGAGCGCGGCGCAGAAGTAACCTGTGTATGCATCACCCGCGCCGACCGTATCGAGCGGCTTGATCGTAAGCGGCGATACCACCCACAGGCCATCCGGCGATGAAACGATCGAGCCGACACCGCCCAGCGTGATGAGGGTGACGAGGTTGAAACGCTCGCACAGCGACGCGGCAAAGGCCGGTTTGTCGTGCGTTTCCATGTTGAACATCTTGCCGATCTGATTGGCTTCGTGTTCGTTGAGAATGATGGCGTGCAGGTCGTGCAGCGCCTGCTCGGTCAGCTGCTGCGTCGCGGGCGCGAAGTTCATGACGCTGCGCGCGCCTTTTTGTTTCGCGCGATTGAGAAGCGCCATCGTCTGTTCGATCGGCAACTCGCCCTGGACGAGAACGATCGTGTCCTTGGTCAGCAGTTTGTCGGGAATGGTTTCCTGACGCGCGTGCAGGTTCGCGCCTTGCGAGACGACGATTTTATGCGTGCCGTCCGTATCATCGACGAAGATCGTCGCGAGGCCCGAGGGAACGTCATCGAGGAATTCAACACCCGACACATCGAGGCCGCACTTCGCGAGATTCTTGTACATCTGGCGTCCGTGCCCGCCATCGCCCAGCGCGCCGAAGAAACGCACTTCGGAACCGGCGCGCGCAGCGGCGACAGCCTGGTTCGCGCCTTTACCGCCCGGCGCTTCTTCATGCGACGTGATGAACAGCGCCGTGTCTTTCGGCGGCAGATCGGATTGATGGAAAAACAGGTCCA
>CAYPCP010000205.1:0-2036 GCA_964409255.1 uncultured Pseudobdellovibrionaceae bacterium | reverse complement strand
CGTACGTCCGCCGAACACAACGCCGATCAGACGGCGGCCATCGCGTTTTGCCGAAGCGACAAGGTTAAAGCCCGAGGCGTTGATGTACCCGGTTTTAAAACCGTCCATGCCCTTGAATGAATGCATGAGTTTGTTGTGGTTGCCATAGGTCTGGCCGCGATAGGTGAATTGTTTGGTGCCGAAATAATGATAATGGTGCGGGTACCGTACGAGGATGTAGCGGGCGAGCTTCGCCATGTCGCGCGCGGAAGTCACCTGTCCCGGATCGGGCAGGCCGGAAGCATTTTTAAACACGGTCCGTTCCATGCCGATGTCGCGGGCGCGTTTGGTCATTTCCTTGGCGAAGCGCGATTCCGTTCCGCCCATGAATTCGGCCACGGCCACGGCGATGTCGTTAGCGGATTTGGTAACGAGGGCGAGGATCGCATCCTCGACCCGGATCGATGATCCGGCGGGAAGGGCCAGCTTGCTCGGCGGCGCGGCGGCGGCGCGTTTGGAAATCGGAATTTTATCTTTCAGCGTGATCTGCCCGTTATCGAGATATTCGAACAGGATCATGATGGTCATCATCTTGGTCAGCGATGCCGGGTGACGGGCCTGGTCGGCGTAACTCTGGCTGATCACCATGCCGGTGTCGGCATCCATGACCATGGATGCGTATTTGGGGTTACCCTGCGGTTTCTTCTTTGCCGCATAGGCGGAGTCCGCCCCCGTGCAAAGAAGCATTACGGCAATGAGGGCATATCCCAGGAAACGCAAAGCCAGTTCTCCCTTTGGGCCGGTTTGAAACTGAAGAAAAATACCAGTGCTACGGACGCTGCGGCGCAGACAGACCATTATGACCCAAACATGCTTTAGATAGTATTAATGAACGGTCCCCGTGGGAACCCCTTAAACCCTGGTCCAGAATAAGCATTAACCGGAAATAAGTCCAGAAATCTGCCCGAATCCCGTTTTTGTGCACTGCAAAAAAGCGCTTGACCGGGATGGTTAACCGTGTTACATCTTAAGTTGTGCAGTGCAATAAATTATGTAATTCGACCCTCTGATCGCGTAATTCGATGGAAACGTCAAAAAAGACAGCAACCATGGCGCGCAAGATGGCGGGACGGAAAGCAACTCAACAAGCCCGGATCGTGAGCGCAGCATCGAAAGCCGCCGCCGCCAAGGGCCGGAAAATGACAAAAAACATTATTATCGAGGAGACCAATATGAACGCAGCAACCACCAAGCAATTTGAAAAATTCACTCAGGACGCCCAATCGCTGGGTCAGGAACAAGTCGAAGCCTTCGTCAAATCGGGCACGATCCTGGCCAAAGGCATGGAAGACATTCTGAAAACCTGCCTGTCGATCGCGCAGGCATCGACCGAAAAATCGCAGGAAGCCGCCAAAACGATGATGGCGTGCAAGACGCTCAATGAATTCACGGAAGCGCAAAGCAAACTGGCGCAGGACAGCTTTGACGATTTCATGTCGACGGCCACCAAGCTGTCCGAACTGAGCATCAAGGTCGCCACCGAAAGCCTCGAGCCGATCAACGATCAGGTCGGCAAGGCCATGAAAAAGGCCGCCGCATAAGTTTAGGTCGCTTAACAGCAACCTCCTTCGAAGCCCCCGGACGTGCAAAAGCCGGGGGCTTTTTTATGCGTTGCACAAAAACGCTGGCATGTTTTGTGCAATGTTCGTAACCGGCCGCTCCTGCTGGCCTTTCCCCGCCGTTCCGGCACCCTATATCCGTTCAAGAATTCAGGTTAAAAAATTAAGCAAACTTGTGTACAACAGAGACTATGGCCCCATCTTATTCCGATATCCGCGCCCATGACGAAGACCAGCCCGGCAACGTACCGCCCGATCACGGCGGCGACGGCAGCGCGGGCGACGGCGGCAGCGACGAAGAGCGCCAGACCGGCGTTCTTCTCAAAACGCGTCCCAAGACCAAAAAACCTTCGATGTACAAGGTGTTGCTTCTGAACGACGACTACACGCCGATGGAGTTCGTCGTTCATATTTTGGAAAGGTTTTTCAACAAGAATA
>CAYPCP010000204.1:0-2046 GCA_964409255.1 uncultured Pseudobdellovibrionaceae bacterium | reverse complement strand
GTCTCGACTCCGGCGGCCTTGGCATCGGGCAAAGCGGCGCGGCCGCCGCTCTGTAACGCGTGCGGATATTCACGGCGCACCATCGACAGGCGCGCGGCGATTTCTTTCATCGCCCAACGGTGCAGAAAATCATAATCTCCCTTCATTGCCGCGGCGCGGTTGCGGCGGGTGCGGAGCGCATCGCGATCGAAAACCCTGGGCGAGAGGGTGGGGGCCGGTGTCGCGCCCATCTTAACGGCCCGGCGGTTCGGGATAGGTGGAGGCAGAGGGCGCGGCATCCACCGCCGTGCCTTTGAGTGAAATCGGCTGTGATTTGTCGGCGGAGAACAGGCGCGAGAAGGTGGACGATGCACTCATCTCGCTATCCTTTCCAATGGTCGATTTATGCGCAAGGCCGACCACTTTCATAAAGCTGTAGTAATTGTCGAGATAAAGCAGCTTGTGCAGGTCGACGAGCGGTGTGAGCTTGGTCACGCCATGCGTACGTCCGACCTTACGCCATCCGCTCGCCCCTGCCGTGCTGACGGCGAAGGGATAAATACGCTGCGGCGTCACGGAGATGTGTGAGAAAAAACTTTCGCCCATGCGCGCGACGCAGTCGACCGGCACTTCGAATTTTTCGGCGATGAATTTTCGCGCCATTTCAAGATTGGTGATGTCCTTGGGCAGCGGCAGGGACGGGCAGGAGACGAGGAACCCGTTCCCCTTATAACGCTGCGGCACAGGCAGATATTGTTCGACGATCCCGGCCATGACCTCGCCATTGATTCCGCGCGTCAGCGGCAGGATCACGGCGACATTCATGCTTTTTTCCTCCGTCACCGCGAATTCCATGGTCCGGGAGGCCAGACCTTCGATTCCGCCATCGATCTGGCCTTCGTCGACGAAAACGGAATGCACGGCGCGAAGCTGTCCGGCGGTGCCGCGCACTTCCTTGAAACGGTTGTCGGTTTCCGACAGGCGCGCGATGATTTTTTCGAGCTTGGTAATTTCTTCCGGTTCTTCTTCCTTCAGCACCAGCGGGCAATCGGCCCAGGCCTGATAGGGCAGACCGAGTTTTTCATACAGCGCGAGGATCTGAATTTCCATGCGCCCCGACGGGATCAACCCGACACCGATGGCGTTGAGGATGACCTGCGCTTCGACTTCGCGCAGCCGCCCGCGCGTCGAGAAACCATCGATGTCTTCGCATACCTGCGGCAATGTGACGGGACCGGTGGGTTTTTCGACGTTTAGATAATGGGTTTCAATCCGCTCGTCGATGGAATCGGGCGCGGGATAAAAACCGGGCCCGTTTTCGAGTGTCGCGTCCTGCACGGGTTTAAGCGCAAGGTTGTTCTGCGCAAAACGGACGAGGCTCTTGAAATCATGCGGACGCACATCCTGTACGCGGTCTAGCGGGATGGCGAGGGCCTCGGTCATGTGCCCGGACCATTTTTTGCCGTCGAGATTGGGCCCGTTGCGTGGCACGGCATTCACGATACCGCGCGGCAGGCCTTCATGCACGAAGACATGCAGTTGCCCTTCCGCCGTGATGCGATAGGGCAGGATCTCGGCGGTTTCGACGCCCCGGCTGATAATATCGTAAATGCGCCCTTCGACATCGTCGCGCATCGCGGAAATTTGCAGGCGTCCCCCGGTCGGATTGCGCAACGGCTTGCGTTCCTGCAGCACGAGCGATTTTCCAACGCCCATTTTTTGCGCCACAGCGATAAAGCTCGTCGCCGGGTTGCCCAGCGGATTGCCGGTTTCGTCGAACAGTTTGAATTTCTTTTCAAACCGCGTCTTGATCGTCTGTTCGTCCCAGTGCGGCGCGGTGTAAAGCACGCGCGACCCCATCGCGCGCAGCGCGCGGCGGTAATCGCGTTCGGTAAAAAATGTATATTCCTTGCCCAGTTCGGCATCCCAGTTTTCGATGTCGTCTTTTCGCAAAATGAATTCATGCGCCCATTTCGCCGGCAGGCGGAACAAACGCGTGCGCGGAAAACGAGCCGGCAGTTCTTCGAGATAGAAACCGCGATGCGCCGGGTTGTCAAACGGGCGGGC
>CAYPCP010000203.1:1396-2054 GCA_964409255.1 uncultured Pseudobdellovibrionaceae bacterium | reverse complement strand
GTCATTTTAAGGCCCGCATTGGCGCAGCGTTGTTCCAGATCTGTCATCGGCATGGTCGTCTCCCATCAGGTGAATGATGAGACGACCTTACTCCGCCGAACGGACCATTTCAATATTTTCGGACGGACCGCCGGAAGGCGCGGTTTTAAAGCGGTTGCGTTTGCGCGGGAAGGTCACGGTGACGGTGGTCCCCTTGCCGACATCCGATTCGAGGTCGAGCCCCCCGCCATGCAATTCCGCCATCGCCTTGGCCAGCGGCAGGCCCAGCCCTGTGCCCTGATAGCTTTGCGAACGGGTCGGGTCGTGAATCTGGCCGAAGGGTTCCATCGCTTCCTTGATCCGCTCTTTGGGAATGCCCACGCCCTGATCGGCGACGGTGATGACCACCTGCCCCATGGCATCGAGGCGCGCGCCGACATCGATGCTGCCGGCTTTCTGCGAATATTTCACCGCGTTTGTGACGAGGTTGATAAGAATCTGCCGCACGAGACGCGGATCGGCGAACAGCAGCGGCAGGTCCGGCGCGATAATCTCGCGGATTTCGAGGCCGGTCGAAAAAGCGCGGCTGACCATGATGCGCGTGACGGAATTGATGAGCGCGCCGATATCGATTTCCTGTTCGTCGAGCTCCACCTTCCCGGCTTCGATTTTCGACATG
>CAYPCP010000203.1:0-1386 GCA_964409255.1 uncultured Pseudobdellovibrionaceae bacterium | reverse complement strand
GTTCAAAAGACGACGCCCGGCATTGGCGATGTGCTCGGCATAATCGCTGGTTTCGCTCGGACTGGTCGCGCCCGGCTGGCGCAGCAGATCGGAGAAGCCGATAATGGCGTTCAGCGGCGTACGGAGTTCGTGCGACATATTGGCAAGGAACGCGGATTTAGCATGGTTGGCAATGTCGGCCTGTTCCTTCGCATGGCGCAGCGACAATTCCATCTGCTTGCGCAGGGTGATGTCCATCACGGTCGTGACCTGGAACCGGCGCTTCTGCGAGAGCTCCAGCGTCGCCGTGGTGAACAGCACGTTGGCCACCGAACTGTCGCGGCGCATGAGGCGGATTTCACCGGAAGAGCGAATACCGCTGCGGATAAATTCATCGAAATTGCGCGAGGCCATCGGCCGTTCGTCCGGTTCGATAATATCGATCATGTCATGGCCCATCAGCTCGTCGCGTTCCCAGCCATAGATGCGCGTGAAGCTGTCATTCACTTTGATGATGCGGCGGTTATGGTCGGTCACGACGATACCGATTTCGGACACGTCAAAAATGGATGTGAGAAGAAGCAGCGCGTCATCGCGTTCGCGCTGCAGCGCGGAATCATCGGCCTTGGATGGTTGTGCCATGACATCGATCAGTTCGACCTCTCCGTTCGCATTCGGTACCGGGTTGATCCAGAAACCGGGGACATGAAAATTGCCCGGAAATGTCGGCAACGATTGAATCGTCACCGGGGAATGTTTGCGCGTCGCCACGTCGAACGATTGAATCAGGTGATACGCGTTTTCGGTATCGATCACCGCGTTGATGTCATGGCCGATCACCTGATCCGCCGCGCGGCCGAAATATTCCAGCGCCTTGCGGTTGGCTTCGACGATGACGAACGAAGACCCGGCCCGTTTCACGACGAAACGGGGCACAGGCATGAGATCAAAAAGGGCGTGGTGGTCGATCCCCCTACTCATTCTGGCCTTCCCTCATATTATGGATATTATAGTCCGAAGATGGTTAAAATGCTTTATATTTCTGATGAATAAATACTAAAGATTATGTAAATAAATTACGCAGATCAAAGACTTAGAAAACCTAGAGAGTGCCGAAGAGGCGGTCGCCCGCATCGCCCAGACCGGGCAGAATGTAAGCGTTTTCGTTCAGGCGCTCGTCCAGCGATGCGGTGAAAACCGGGATTTCAGGGAACGATGCCTCGAGAACGCGCACCCCTTCCGGCGCGGCGACCAGCGCCATCAGGCGGATATTCTCCCGCGGGACGCCATGCTTTTCCATGACCTTGAAGGCGTGTTCGCAGGAATACCCGGTGGCGAGCATCGGATCGGTGACGATGAACAGACGCCCTTCGGGTTTCGGCAGGCGCACAAGATATTCATGCGGTC
>CAYPCP010000202.1:1503-2100 GCA_964409255.1 uncultured Pseudobdellovibrionaceae bacterium | reverse complement strand
TGCTGCACCGTTTCGAGTATCTTAAATACTCGCTGTCGATCGTCCTGATCTTCATCGGCGCGAAGGTGTTTTATAATCATATGTTCGGCAAGATCGATCCGGCCGTGTCGCTGGGCATTACAATCAGTGTCCTGGCCGCCGGTATTGTCGTTTCGCTGCTGCGCACGCGCCGAAATGATTGAAAAATCCCCCTGTTTCGGTTAGTCTTGAAGTAACGAAAAGAAGACTATTCTAAACAGGGAGACGACCATGGATCTGTCCACGCTGCCGGACCTGATGCAGCATTTCTCTATCGCGGTTCAATTCATGCCCGAATTTGCCCATTATGTGGTCGAACCGGTGCGCAATTGTTGCGCCGCGTTCGGCGAGAATAGCGATTACACGCTCCACGAAAAATTCTATCACGGCAGCAAGTTCGTCGCGCTGGCCGGGTTGCTGGGCTTTTCGCTGGCGACATGGAATATCGAAGGTATATTGGGCACAGCCTATGCCGAGGCGGATGAAATCAACGAGCTATATAAAAAAGGCTGGATAGCGCGGCACCCGGACGCGGCGTTGCCGTTACCGCCGGCGTGATCAGGGCGCGATGTCGAGTTC
>CAYPCP010000202.1:0-1493 GCA_964409255.1 uncultured Pseudobdellovibrionaceae bacterium | reverse complement strand
GAGCGCGTCGGCAATCGGCACGAAATTATTGAGTCCGCCAAGCGTTTCGGCATCGTCATCGACAGTAAAGCCGCTGACGCTGAGCCCGACGATATTCCCGTGCGCGTCGATCAGCGGTCCGCCGGAATTCCCGCCATAGATATCGACATCGGCCTGAATGTAAGGCTGTTGTTCCTTACGGTCGTAACGGTGGGCGCTGACGATGCCTTTGGTCACGGTGTCCTGCATATGCCGCGCACGCGGTGCACCAATGGCATAGACGTCTTCGCCGATGGACAGTTTTTCCGTGCGCACCGGCAGCAGCGCGATATTGTCGGGCGGATTTTCAAGACGGATGAGCGCGACATCGCGCAGGCGGTCGACGCGTAGAACCTCGCCAATCAGCTTTTCTTTCTTGCCCGACGTCACGACACGGACCTGCAGCGCGTTGCCGACGACATGAGCATTCGTCATGATATGACCTTCGCGCGTGATGAAGAAGCCCGACCCGTGATACGGTCCCGCTTCGATCATCACGGCGGTTTTGACGATATCCTCAAGACGACCGATCGCCGGCGTCTTCGATATGCGCAGCGGTGGCAGCGATATTTTCTCGCTCGGGTCGAATTTTCCGATGGGGTCTTCGTTCAGATCCTGAATGGTTTTCGGCAGCATCTTCGGTGTGCGGCCATACACGACCAGATCGCGGAAATCGTCGCGCGCGCCGAGATTATGCGCGGCGGCGGCGAAGGCTTCTTCGAATATCAATTGCATACCTTCGTAATTCGGCGTGGTCTGTTCGGCATAACCCTGCGTGGTGACCTGTAATACGTTGCGGCGATGAAGAAGATCGAACACGGTCCAGTCGATGGTCACTTCGCCTTCGCCGCTGTAGCCCGTATAGAGCGTGCCCAGAATGGTGTTCTGTTTGCACATGTCGATCTTCATCGATGTGACGCGCGCGCCGATGGCGTAGACGGTGCGTTGAATGTCGGCTTCTTCATCGAACATGCGGCCCGGCGACCCGGTGACGTCGTAGCCTTGCGCTTCCATCGTGTCGTTGAATATCTGTTTGATATTGTCATCGACCAGCGCGCGCTTGATCATCCCGCGCTGCATCGCTTCGTACGGCATGCCGCATTCGAACAGGCCAAAAACGCCTTTCGGGCTGGTCGCGGCCACTTCGCTGCCCGTGGGGATGTGATAGCGCAGCTTGTTAAAGCCGATCGGCGAAGGCCGCGCGTCGGCGGGCATGTCGGGATAGGGTTGAAGCGGGTGTTCCTGCACCGATAGGCCGTGGCAGCCGGTCAGGGTCAAGAGGGCAGCCAGTGTGGAGAACAGCGCCGTTTTCATACGGATGTATGGTAATTGTGCGATTTGAAACGCACAACCATCCGTTTTAAACGATCCCCCGATCAGGCGCGCAGGACGAGGCCGGGTGTGCTGCGCTGGCGCACCGGTTCCGGGGTGGGCGGGGCCGGCGACTCCGAAGATGGGACAGGCCGGGAGGTCAG
>CAYPCP010000201.1:0-2114 GCA_964409255.1 uncultured Pseudobdellovibrionaceae bacterium | reverse complement strand
TGTGGATTGGGGTTAGCCTTTGCCCTGCGTGCGCTGGGACCTGCCTATGGATATTTGCCGCCGGCGGGCGAACTTTATTATCTGTCGAATGCGCCGACCGTTTTGTTCGCGGCGATTTTCATGGCCGGTGTCGCCATGGATCGTTTTACCGATGCGCCGCGTGCGTCGGTATGGGCGAAGGGCTTTCTTGCACTCGCCTCGGTTATCGTCATTCTTTGGGCGATGCTGCTCGATACGCAACGCGCGACGATCGGTGCGATTATTTTCAGCATCATGGTTTTTTACCTTGCCGCAATGTTGCGCGCGCCGCGTCGCGTGATCGTACCGACGGCCATTATACTTGCGCTGGTCCTATCCTTCCTGCCGGTGTTCGATGACGCGGCGCAGGCGATTGCCGGGAAGACGGCGAAAGTCGGTCTTAATATGCGTCTAGAAGAATTGAATGCCGTGATCGATACGGTCAGCCCGTCTTTCATGACCATGCTGTTCGGCATGGGGTGGGGGGCGAAAATGGCTTCTCCCGCCGTTGCGGGAATTGAAGTCAATTTTACCCACAGCCTGCTCACGTATCTGCTGCTCAAGACCGGGTTGTGCGGACTGGTTCTGACGCTCACCTGGCTTATTCGCGTGGGCGCCGACATCCGTACGATCATGGGTCATAATCTGGTGCCCGGCTTTGCGCTGGTCTGGGCCGTGGCTATTCCGGTGGTCCTTTATGCGTCTCATAAATCGCTGGATTTCGGCCTGATCCTGCTGCTCGGCGCGGTTCTTGCGGATGGCTTCAAGGGACGGGTTGCCACGGCAAAATCAGACGTGTAGACCTTAATAATGCCAACGCCTTCCGTGCTTTTCATCAATCGCGTTTACCCGCCCGGGCGGGGGGCGTCGGGGCGTATTCTGCGCGATATGGCGCGGAGTTTCGCCGCCGACGGTTGGAAGGTTACGGTCCTGACCACTGGGCCCAAAGCGGGACAGGAAAATGACGATAGCGTCATCGTCCGCCGCGTTCGTGGCGCCGCGCATGTCAGCAGCGGACCCGGCTATCTGTGGATCTGGCTGAAAATGTTTATGGCCGCGCTGCGCATGACGCGCCGCGATCTGGTCATCAGCATGACCGATCCGCCGATGCTCGTTGTCATCGGCCGCATCTATGCCTCGATGAAAGGCAGTCATCATATTCACTGGTGTCAGGATCTCTATCCCGATCTTCTGCCCTCGCTCGGCATTCGTTTGTACGGGCCGATCATGGACTGGATGAAACGCCTGTCGCGCCGTTCGATGAAGGCGTGCGACCGCGTCGTTGTGATTGGCCGGTGCATGGCACGACAACTGACACATACGGGTGTTGAAAATACCCGCGTGACATTTATTCCCAACTGGCCGGATTTTGAAATTCTCGATCCCTCCGCCGCGCCTGTACCGACATCGCCGGTGCCGGATATCAAAGACACGCGCGAATTGCTCAGGGATGAAAGCCCGAAATTCCGCGTTCTTTATGCCGGGAATATCGGCCGTGCGCATCCGATGAAAAGCATTCTCGATGCCGCCGCGTTACTGTCTGATCACGCGGAAATCGAATTCGTATTTGTCGGTGACAGCCCCGGCCACGAAAAACTGGCACGGGAACGGGATAAGCGTGGCCTCAATAATATCAAGTTCCTGCCTTTCCAGCCGGCGGCGACCCTGCGTTCGTTGCTTGAAACCGGCGATGTCCACTTGGTTTCTCTGCGCGAGCAGGCGGCAGGCATGGTCGTGCCGTGCAAATTCTATTCGTCGATGGCGGTGGGTCGTCCGTGCATATATATCGGCCCGCGCGGCACGGAAATCGCCCGTGTGCTGACGGAATGCAGCGCCGGTTCGATCGTGCCGCAGGGCGATGCCGAAGCGCTGTGTGATGCGATCCTGTCTTATCGTCACGATTCAGAAAAATGGTATGCCGCCCAGCAAGGCGCGGCGAGTGCCGGAAGAATTTTCGTCCCTCAGGAATCCATCCCGGCGTTTTTACGTCGTGCCCGCGACGTGGTGGAGAACAGGATCTAAATCATGCGCCCACCCGAACTGTCTCTGTCCGATCTCATGAATATGCTGTGGCAGGCACGGCTGTTCCTTCTGGT
>CAYPCP010000200.1:0-2126 GCA_964409255.1 uncultured Pseudobdellovibrionaceae bacterium | reverse complement strand
ACAACTGATGGAGAACGACTATCGCCAGACCACCCCTACCGCCGCGCCGCCCCGTTGATGATGGCCCGCGCGTCAATGAACAAATCCGCGTTCCGCAAATCCGCCTGATTGATGAAAATGGTGAAATGGTTGGCGTTGTAACCGTCAACGAAGGCATCCGCCGTGCGGAAATAGCTGGTCTGGATCTGGTTGAAGTTTCTCCTGGCGCCGAGCCGCCCGTCTGTAAAATTCTCGACTACGGCAAATACAAGTACGAGATGCAGAAGAAGGCCAACGAAGCCCGCAAAAAACAAAAAATCGTCGAGATTAAAGAACTTAAAATCCGTCCCGGCATCGAAGAGCATGATTATGGCGTCAAGCTCAAGGCCGCCCGCCGCTTCCTCGAAGACGAAGACAAGGTAAAAGTAACCTTGCGCTTCCGTGGCCGCGAAATGGCGCACCAGGACCTCGCGCTGCAGGTCATGCATCGCCTGCGCGACGATCTGGCTGACATATCCAAGGTCGAACAGGCACCCAAGATGGAAGGCAAACAAGCCATCATGGTCCTGATCCCCGACAAGAACTTGGCAGCCGTCCGTCCGGCACAACCGTCTGGCGGGGCACCGGCCGATAAGGCATAATGGCCTTATGGCCACGTCGTATCCCGACACGTATTACCGCGACACACTCCATACTGACCGCAGGCGCCCCGCGCTCACCGATACGGCGCGCGCGGATGTGTGCGTGATCGGCGCAGGGCTTGCCGGATTGAATGTCGCGCTGGGTCTGGCTGAACGCGGTAAATCAGTCACTCTTCTTGAATCAAAACGCATCGGTTATGCGGCCTCGGGCCGCAATGGCGGTTTCGTCGCAAAGGGCTTCGCGCGCGGCTACCGCGATCTTGTGCGGCGTGTCGGGCTGGATCATGCGCGTGCGCTGCATGGCGTTGCCAATAATGGCAAGGCGCTCATCAAAAAACGGATATCCGTTTACGGCATCGATTGCGGCCCGGTGATAGACGGCGTGATGGGCGTGTCGTGGAACGACGATCCCAAATCCATCGAATCGTACGTTGAATTCATGAACCGCGATTTCAGCGTGCCGCTGATGTACTGGCCGCGGGAAAAAATCCGCACGTTGTGCAAGACCGAACAATATTACGACGGTTTCTTTTCGCCCGACGATTTTCAGTTTCACCCGCTGAATTACGCGCACGGCCTCGCCGAGGCGATCGAAAAACATGACGGAAAAATTTATGAAGAAACCCGCGCGCTGAAAATAACCGGGCAGGAAGGAAACTACACCGTCACGACGCCGCAAGGCGCCGTTCATGCGGATCAGGTCGTTCTCTGCTGCTCGATCGATATCGACGGACTCGAGCGCCGCCTGAAATATGCGTCTTTCCCGGTGCAGACCTATGTGATGGTGACGCGGCCAATTCCCGATGACAAACTCGATGCGTCGCTGAATACGCGCTACGCCGTTTTCGATTCGCGCTTCGCGCAGGATTATTACCGCCGTCTGCCGGATGGCCGCATTCTGTGGGGCGGGCGCGTGGCGCTGCGCGGGACGCCGCAAAATCTGGGTGATGTTCTTCTGCGCGACCTTCTTAAAATTTATCCGCAACTGCAAAAAGTGGCGAAGCCCGATTACGCGTGGGGCGGTACGCTGTGTTACGCCCCGCATAAAATGCCGCAGGTGGGACAGCTTATGCCCGGCTACTGGTATTGCACGGGTTTTGGCGGCCATGGCCTTGCGCCGACATCGGGATGCGGCGACGCCGTTGCCGCCGCGATCGCGCAGGGCGATGAGACATGGAAATTATTCGACCCGTTCAGCAAACTCTGGTTTGCCGGCGGGCCGCTCTCGCCTTACATCGCACAGAGCGTTTATTATCTCTGGCGCCTGCGCGATCTGATGATGCGCAAATAAAAAATCCCCGCCGGAGCGGGGATTTTTATTCTTTAAGCCCTAAAAAATCAGGCGACGGATTCAAGCCACTCGGTCAGCTGGGTTTTTGACATCCCGCCGACGCGCGTGTCGACGACCTGACCGTCCTTGAAAACCATCAGGGTCGGAATGCCGCGCACGCCGTATTTGGTCGGCGCGTTCGGGCTTTCGTCGATATTGACCTTGACCATTTTAAG
>CAYPCP010000199.1:0-2186 GCA_964409255.1 uncultured Pseudobdellovibrionaceae bacterium | reverse complement strand
AAGGCGCTCATCGTCATGGCGAAAAACAATGCCGTTGACATGCCGATCTCCGCCGCCGTCAATGGATGTTTGTCCGAAGGCGCAAGCATCGAGGAAACGATCGAACGCATGCTCGACCGCCCGATGAAAATGGAAGCGGCGTAATTCATGAAATACTGGCTGGCGAAATCCGAACCCTCCGTGTGGTCGTGGGACCAGCATGTGAAGAAGGGTACGCAGCATTGGGACGGCGTGCGCAATTATCAGGCCAGCAATAATATGAAAGCGATGAAAAAAGGCGATCTCGCATTTTTCTATCACTCCAACGAAGGCAAGGAGATTGTCGGCATTGTCGAAGTGGCGAAGGAATATTATCCCGACCCAACCGATGAAACCGGCAAATTCGGCATGGTCGATTTCAAAGCGGTGAAGCCGCTCAAGAAATTCGTCACGCTGGCGACCATCAAAGAGACCCCCGCCCTGAAAAATATGGCCCTGCTGAAACAGTCCCGCCTGTCTGTTTCTCCAGTGTCCGAGGCGGAATGGAAGACCATCCTGAAAATGGGCGGCCTATAACCAACTGTTTTATCTAAATATTCTCCTAAATTCGCTTTCTCCTTGATCCTCGTGGTAACTTATGTAAATCTGCGCCATCAAATTTTTGAGGAAGTGATTACAATGAGTTTTTCTAAAGCGGGCCTGCTCGGCCCCATCTTCGGCGGCACGATGCTCGCATTCATTGGTAGTAGCGACGCCGAGGCAGCACCCAAATGTGACGATCTCGATCTATCGCGCGCAGACAATATTATTCAAACGATCACAGATTGCCTGAATGGCGTCAGCCAGCCAGCCGCATCAACCGGCCCTATCCTCAATGAAATTGAAATGGGCGGCTGCGTACAGGAACGCAACCGCTCGGCCGGAACGCTTGAAACCGTCTGCCGCTTTTACATTCCCGTGGATACACGTTGCCCGAACGGTGTCGATAAAGAATCGCGCGTTGGCAACCGTTTCGATCCCGACCTGACGGTCGATGGCCGCAGTATTGGCACGCGCGCCTGTACCGTGAAAAATCTTATTCCACCAAAACCGAACAGATAAAAATAAACAGCCCTTCGGGGCTGTTTTTTTATGGGCCTCGGGTTATCTTGAAAAGATAGTCGCCACCGTATAACCCAGCGCCCGTACCGTGCCCTTAAAAACCGTTCTTCTTGCCTTGTTCGTAGTCGCCATCTGGGGCGCCAATATCGTGGCCATTCGCGCAGGGGTGCTGGAAATGGCGGCATTGACGTTTCTGGCCTTGCGCTTTTCCTTCACCTTCCTGACCTTCCTGCCCTTTGCCCGCTGGCCGGGTAAGGAACAGGCTCTGATCCTCCTGCAGGTGGGTGTTCTCATGGGTGTGCTGCATCAGGGCTTTCTCTACGCCGGTCTGCCGCTGATCGATGCCGGGACGATGTCGATCCTGCTACAAATTCAGGTGATCTTCGTCACGCTGCTCGGCTGGTTGTTTCTCGGTGAAACCATTCGCTGGCGCACATGGACGGGCATCGCGCTCGGCATGACCGGTGTCGCGGTGCTCCTCGGCGGTCCGTCGCTCGAAGGCAGCCTGCTCGGTTTCGCTTATGGCATCCTTTCTGCACTGTTTATCGCGTTGTGTTATATGCGCATGAAAGCGCTCAAGGGCATTCACCCGCTGACCTTCATCGCCGGAATGAATTTATCGTCAGCTGTGCCGATGATAGCGATCAGCTATTTCGTTTCACCCGAAAGCTGGCACGGCATGGCTGATTACGATTGGTCGATGCTGGCCCCCATCCTCGCCTTCCAGGTCATCGTGCTGTCAATGACGCACATCATCTGGCAAAAGCTTCTCGCCAACAATCCGGTCAGCATGGTTGCGCCATGGACGTTGCTGATGCCGCTGTTCGGCGTCGGGTTTGCCGCGCTGCTGCTCGGTGAACCGATTACGCCGCCCATCATTCTCGGCGGTCTTCTGACCATTGCAGGCGTGGGCATTATTACGCTGCGCCGCATTCAAAAGGGCGTACCGCCCGCCCCCGAACCGCTGGATTAACGCCGTTTCACGCTTTATACTGCAGGAACTTTCACATTCAGGAGGTTGCTCATGTCCGACACGCCCGACCGTTTCGATCCACCCGCCGCCCTCGCCAAAAGCGCGCATATCAATGCCGACATTTATCGCGATC
>CAYPCP010000198.1:0-2193 GCA_964409255.1 uncultured Pseudobdellovibrionaceae bacterium | reverse complement strand
ACGGTTCGGAACTGCAGAATATCGACATCGATATTTCCCGCTTCAGCATGTTCTCTTCGGATTACACGGTTCTGTTCTCCGACCAGAACGGCGCTGAACTGGGTTTGCGTACCGGCATCGAAATCGACCGTGAAGGCCTGGTGATCGCCCGTTTCTCGAACGGTGCAACGTCCGCCCTTTATAAACTGCCGCTCGTCACGTTCGCGAACGTGAACGGCCTGCAGGAAGTGTCGGGCACGGCATACAGCGAGACCGAAGAGTCGGGCGAAGAAAACTTGCGCGAAGCCGGCAGCGGCGGCGCAGGCTTCCTCGAACCGGCCACCCTCGAAATTTCCAACGTCGACCTGGCCGACGAGTTTTCGAAGCTGATCATTACCCAGCGCGCTTACTCGGCCAACACCCGTGTCATCAACACGGTCGACCAGATGACGGAAGACCTCCTGCGTCTGAGATAACAGGTTTCGGGATGGCGGCAGAAGCCGCCGCCCGGGAAAAAACAGGCCTCGGGACGACCGAGGCCTGTTTCATTTTGGGGCTTTGACTCCGCCCATGCGCTCTTTACTATGGGCGCATGAAAATCGAAAAACTCTCGCTCGCTGAACTCGAAAAGCAATCGCTCGCCGCCTATAACGAAGGCCGCTACGTTGATGCCGTTTATCTCGGCGCACAGGCGTTACGCCTCGCTCCGGCAAACGATCTTAACAAGATGCGTTACGCCTATTACATCCAGAATGTCAGCGTCAACGAATTCAAGCCCGATATCAAAATCGCGCTGGCCACCTGCCTGAAAAGCGACCAGATCGAGCATCAGAAAATGTGGCCGGCATGGGCGGCTCTTCTGCTCAAGGGGCCGATGTATGCCTTTCTGTTCGACGAAAATATCGATCCTCGCAAATACTGGAAAAGTCTTGACGCTGTCCTTAACGACGATTTCTTCCTGCTCGGCCTGCGCCGTTTCCTCATCGCGCGCCCCGACATTGAAAAGGCGCTCGTGCGCCTGCGCCGCGTGCTGCTGGACGCCGCACCGAATGAAAACATGCTGCGCGGCAAGCATTTGCCGCTTCTGGCCGCGATGGGCGTGCAGTGTTTTTTCAACGAATATGTCTGGAACGTCCGCGAAGAGGAAGAGACCGCGCTTGCCGCCCTGACCCCGGACACCGCGACGAAGGTCGGTATCCTGTCCTGTTACCGCCCGTTATCGGGCGACAAGAACGCGGCGGAATGGCTCGCGCTGTATGGCAAGGGTCCGCTCGAACCTGTCATGACCGCGCAGGTCGCGGACTGGCTGACCGAACAGGATATCCGCAAAAATCTCAAAGCCCTTTCACCCATTGCCGAAGGCACATCCCAAGCCGTGCAGGCCATGTACGAAGAAAACCCCTATCCGCGCTGGACCTGCATCGACCGGCCGTTTCAGATTTTCGACGACGTGAAAATCGACTGGCTTACCGCCGGCTGCGGCACGGGCCGCCCGCTTTCGCAACTCTGCGTCGCCTTTCCGAATGTCAATTTCACCGCCATCGACCTCAGCCGCTCGAGCCTTGCCTACGCCGTGCGTAAAACGCGCGAAGCGGACGGCGCCAATATCGATTTTTATCACGGCGATCTGATTGACGTCGCGAAGCTCGGCAAGACTTTCGATTTCATCGAATCCTCCGGCGTTCTCCACCATATGAAAGACCCGGTTGCAGGATGGAAAGCGCTCCTCGCGCAATTGCGCCCCGGCGCGCGCATGCAGATCGGCCTGTATAGCACGACGGGCCGCGCCGACGTTTTCCGCGTGCGCGACTATATCAAGGAAAAAGGCTACGGCGCCGATATCAAAGGCATTCGCGCGCTCCGCACAGATATGGCAGCCCTGCCCCCGGACGATCTTCTTTATTCCATCAACTCACGACATGATTTTTATGCGGCGTCCGAATGCCGCGATCTTGTCTTTCACATACAGGAAGCGACCTACACCATTCCGCAACTCCGCGCGATTCTCGATGAACTGAACCTTGCATTTCTCGGGTTTAAAATTTCCCAGCGCGAACGCAATGTTTACAGCCGCCGCTACCCCGGCGACCCGGCGATGACGAATCTCGACAACTGGCATGCCCTCGAACAGGAATTTCCGCAGCTTTTCGCCGGCATGTATAAATTTTTCTGCTGCCGCAAGGATGAGGTGGACAAACCGAATGCCGCCTGGAC
>CAYPCP010000197.1:0-2204 GCA_964409255.1 uncultured Pseudobdellovibrionaceae bacterium | reverse complement strand
AGAATCTTGCCCTGATCCAGCTCAAACACCACCGGAACGCCGGTTTCCATTTCGGCATTGTTGATGGTATCCGGCGTTTCAACACCCAGAATAATAAGCAGCGCGCGCAGGGAATTACCGTGCGCGGCGATCAGGACGTTGTCGCCCTTTTCCACCAGCGGTTTGATATTCGCCGTGTAATACGGCCGCACGCGGTTTTCGACCACGTCTTTCAGGCACTCGCCCCCCGGCGGACGCACATCGTAAGATCGGCGCCAGATATGCACCTGATCCTCGCCGTACTTGGCGCGCGTTTCATCCTTGTTCAGGCCGGTGAGGTCGCCGTAATCGCGTTCGCGCAGGTCGGGGCTGCGCACCATCTTCTTCGCCAGATCACCCTGCCCCGCCGCGTCGAGCGCGAGTTCCGCCGTGCGGTTCGCGCGCGTCTGCGTGCTGCTGAAGACATGATCGAAAGAAACGCCCAGCGTCTTCAGGCGTTTCCCCGCATCGATCGCTTCCTGTACGCCAAGATCAGACAGGTCCACATCGTGAAATCCCGTAAAACGGTTTTCGAGATTCCATTGCGACTGACCGTGGCGCAGCAGGACAAGGTAGTTTGACATTACAGATTACCCCGGTTTTTCAGCGATGCTTTCAGATTGTCGAATTCCATTTTAAGCGTGACCTGCGTCGGTTCCTGACGGGCCTGCCACAGGCGAAAGCCGAGATAAACGACGAGCAGCAGCGCCGCACCGAGCAGGAAGGACATCAAAGACCACAGCAGACCCGCGCCGAACATCACGCTGCCGATAATCAGGCTGGCAACATAGAACGCCACGAACACGACCGACAGGAATTTAAGGTGCGAGAGTTCGATGACCGTGAAATCCTTCGCGAAAGCCAGCCAGCCGACCAGCGCCATAATTAACCCCGCCAGCCCGACAAGGCCGACCAGACCGGACGACGCGACGATCAACCCGAGCGTCCCCAGCAGACTGAGCAGCAGCCCGAGCGCGCCGGAAATCAGGATCAGAATGTAACACAGCTTGACGTATACGGCGCTTTCCAGCCCCAGAACCTTGTTATTGCCTTCCATATGCAGACCCCTTTGAAAGATGTAAGTCTTTGACTTGGCAATATCATGCCAAGAATCAAGGCCGACGAACAGGGTCAAAAGGCGTCCGGACCGTCTTTGCCGGCGTGTTTTGGCGCGGTGGACCGGGTGCTTTCGGGCCAGCGCATCGCAAGGTCGCATCGATCGGTAATAATCCCATAGCCCTTTTCGCACAGGACCTGCGCCATCGCGCGCCTTGCGTGGACGGGCGTGGCATTGGGGTCCTCGCGCCATGTGTAATCCATCCCGTTGGTAAGAAATTCTATGATATTGCTGACAAACAGCGTCTTCACCTTGTCCGGCGCGCCATCGGGCCGTGTCGCCAGATAGTCGGCTATCTGTTTCCATCCCGCCGGGTCGAGCGCATCGAGCGTGATCGCCCCGATCGCATCCGAACGCGCCATCGCCCGGATATGCGCGAATTCGTCGGGCCTGTTGACCCATGAAAAAAACGGCGCGTCCTTGTGGTACCGCCATTGCGTCAGGGGCGATCCGATATAGGTGAACAGGATATAACGGTCGGGCTCCAGACCGGGTTTCATATCTGTCCCCATCATGCCGCGCTGTCCGCCGTGACGAAACAGGCGTGAGACCTTGTGTTGAAGATTCTGGGAACTTTCGACCAGCGCATCGAGAAACGCCGCGCCGCTGTCCGCCCTGGCGATCAACGGCAAGGCATGGTTCCAGAACAGGGTCTGGATGGGATTGATATCGTAAAAAATCGCCGCGCCCGGCCGCGTCGCGCCGATATAGGACAGGTTCATGAACCCCGCCGTGCCCATATAAATTTCACCGTGCAATTCGGTCTTGCCGCGCAATTGTTGAAGAAGGTCGGTGGCATCGCCGCCCCCGACACTCATGGCATGAACCGGACCGGCATAAACCTTCGGGGCATCGAACGGCCGGGCATGCAGGCCGCCGGGCTTCGCATAGCCGCGCCCGCCGGGAAAACGCTTCTGGAAAGGCGAGACAATCTCGCGGTTCAGCCGGCGGATTTCCGCGCCAAACCCCTCATAAATCGGGGTATTGCGCGCGGCATCGGTAAAATCGGGTTCGACCATGCCTTTTTATAGGTATTTTTTTGTTATTATGTCAATAACATTCGGCATAA
>CAYPCP010000196.1:0-2212 GCA_964409255.1 uncultured Pseudobdellovibrionaceae bacterium | reverse complement strand
GATCTTCTTTTTAGCCTTCGTAATTTTGGGTGTAATTACAGGGTTTTACAATGTTTACAAAATCACGAACGGTATTAGCACGACTCCCGGTTTTAAGCAGTTGCATGACCGGGAAAAAACCGCTAAACAACCCCCGGAAACAACGAATCTAGACACCGACGGAAACTAGGAATCATTAAAGGAATCGACCCAAGTGGCCAATCCGATACACCAGTTTGTAATACAGCCCCTTATCAATATCCCCGCTGGCGCCGTTGACCTGTCCTTCACCAATTCTTCTTTGTGGATGGCAATCGCCGTTGTGGCGTCGACCGTGTTCCTGACCATGGCAATGCGCCGCAAAGCGCTGGTCCCGGGCCGCGCCCAGATCATCGCCGAAGGCGCGTATGAATTCGTCGCCCGCATGATCCGTGAAAATATCGGCCCCAAAGGGCGTCAATATTTCCCGCTGATCTTCACGCTGTTCATGACGGTTCTGCTCGGCAACATGCTGGGCCTGCTGCCATACTCGTTTACGTTCACCAGCCACCTGATCGTCAATGCCGCGCTGGCGTTCCTGATCTTCCTTGTGGTGGTGATCATCGGTTTTGCCAAACACGGCACGCATTTCCTGCATATTTTCCTGCCGCCCGGCATGCCGCTGTGGCTGACGCCGCTGATCGTGCCGATTGAGGTTCTGTCCTTCCTGATCCGCCCCGTGACGCTCTCCGTGCGTTTGTTCGCAAACATGATCGCGGGCCACATCATGCTCAAAGTTTTCGCAGGTTTCTCCGCCGACATGGTCGCCATGGGCGCGGGCGGCGTGGCGCTCGGCATCCTGCCGATGCTGTTCAATTCCGTGCTGATCGGGTTCGAACTCCTGATCGCTTTCCTGCAGGCATATGTTTTCGCTGTCCTGAGCTGTATCTACCTTAAAGATACGGTTGAGATCGGCCACTAACCAATCCATCAACAACAACCTAAGAAAGGTAACTTAAAATGGAACTCGAAGCTGTAAAACTCCTCGCTGGCGCAATTGCCCTCTTCCCGCTGTTCGGCGTCGGCATTGGTCTCGGCATGATCTTCTCGTCCTACAATGAAGCTGTTGGCCGCAACCCGGGCGCCGCTGAAATCCTGGACAAAAAATACTTCCTGGCTTTCGCCCTGACCGAAGCGCTCGCGATTTTCGCGCTTCTGATCGCTCTCTACCTGGTATTCGTCGGTTAATGATGAAGACGCTGGCCGCATCATTGTTCGCCCTGTTGGCGTTTATCCCCCTCGCCTTTGCTGCTCCGGCGGCCGAAGGCGCGGATGCGGGTACGCACGGGCATGACGCGGCCGCGTCAACCGGCGGCCTGCCGCAGTTCGACCCGACATGGTTCCCGAGCCAGATCTTCTGGCTCGCGGTGGCCTTCTTCGTTCTTTACCTTTTCTTTTCGAAGAAGACGTTGCCGGAAATTTCTTCCGTCATTGAAAACCGCCGCAACCACATCCGTTCGGACCTCGACATGGCCGAAAAACTGACCGCCGACGCCGAAGCCGTGCAGACCGCCTATGAAAACGGCCTGCAAAGCGCGCGCGATCAGGCGCATCAGGCCGTGGAAAACGTCGAAACCGCGATGAAGGAAAAAGGCGCTGCGGAATACGAAGCCTTCCGCAAGCGTTCCGAAGACGAAATCCTTGCCGCCGAAAAACGCATCGATGCCGCGAAACACGCCGCGATGGACCAGATGAACACCATCGCCGCCGAAGTCGCCGCCGAAGCGGTCAAGAAAATCATCGGGGCCAACATGGACGTGCAAAAAGCGAAGTCCATCGTTGAATCCCTGTCCGGAAAGGCAAAGGCCGCGTAATGCTGGAACTTCTTTCACACGACACGAATCTCTGGGTCACGATCTCTTTCGTGGTCTTTGTGATCTTTGCCTATAAAATGGGCCGCAAGGCCGTCATCAACAGCCTCGACAGCAAGATCGAAGCGATCCGCACGGAAATCCAGACCGCTGAATCCCTTCGCATCGAAGCGCAGGAATTGCTCGCGCAGTACCAGCGTAAACAGCGTGACGCGGAAAAAGAAGCCGCGCAGATCGTCGCCAATGCGCGTGAACATGCCCGCCGCATTCAGGAAGCCGCCGAGCTTGAGCTGGTCGAAACCATGACCCGCCGCGAAGCGCAACTGGGTGACCGTCTTAAGCGTATCGAACAAAACGCCATGGCCGAAATTCAGGGGCACGCT
>CAYPCP010000195.1:0-2238 GCA_964409255.1 uncultured Pseudobdellovibrionaceae bacterium | reverse complement strand
GCGATGCGCCGGACCGGCCAGTGGCAAAATTCAGCTTCGGTGTGTTCATGACAACTTCACCAACGATTGCCCCCTTGAATAAGGCGCCCCATTCCACCGAAAAATCGGTCACGGCGATATCGACGAAGGGAACCGGGATATTCCCCTGATCCTTGAAAATTTTTAGATTATGAATTGTGTAAGCGCCGCGATAAAGATGGATATCGACGTCGGAAATCGATCCGCTATACCCATCGATACGATCCAGCACACGATTGACGTAGTCCGTCACCACGAACGGCAATGCAACCCGGGCAGCGATTAAAACAGCCATCACGCTTAAAAGGCTTAAGGCGATAATTTTTTTCTTATGTTTTGTCATTCTATGGTTCCTTAATAACTTACGTCCGGGAACCATAAAAAGTTTCAAAACGTATGTTATTTAGCCCTGTCCCGCTCGATCTGGATCAGAATCTGGCCCGCGCCGTGAGTTGCCGCGTCTTCGAACGGGCACAGGACGATATCGATTCCGCTCTTCATCAAATCCTCTTTTCCGGCACGCAGATGCGATGTCGCGGCAATATGCCCTTTATAACCGATATGACGCAGATTAACGGCGAAGCTTTCCCGAACATCGGGAAGAAGCGGTCCTGTGGCGTGATGGGGGAAAGCCAGCACCACGGTGTTCGCATTTTTAATCGGCAGGGTGCGATAAAATTCCGGATCGGCCGCGTCGCCATAAATCGCTTTCATGCCGCCGAGCTGTGCGCGTTGCACGGCTTCCGGGTCGAAGTCGATCCCGAGTACGCGCGCGCCTTTGCGCTTGAACTCATCCGCCATGGCGGTGCCGTATCGTCCCAATCCGAATATCAACACATCGTAATTCTGCCTTGCTTCGTATTCGGGAAGATTTTCTTCGTATTTCGGTTTCTTGCGTTCAAAAAGTCCGAGCGGTCGTTCCAGCAGCCGGTATATTTTATCCTGAAAGATAATGGCGTAGACCGATACAGTGATGGTGATCATTCCCGTCAGGGTCATGAGACCGACCGCTTCCTCGCTCGCCCACCCGCCTTCATAGGCGACGGCGATGAAAATCATCGAAAACTCGCTCATCTGTGACAATGTCAGGCCGGCGAGGAATCCGGTACGGCGGCGATACCCCATCACGCCCATAATCACCATGACGATCAGCGGTTTGCCGAACAGCACGAATGCCGACAAAATCACGGCTTCCCTCACATGATTTTCGACGGTGTGCAGATCCAGTTCCGCGCCGAGACCGACAAAGAAAAACAGCAGCAAAAAATCACGCAGCGGCGACAAACGCGCGGCGATCACATCCCGCAGCGGCGTCGACGCCAGAGCAACCCCGGCGAGCAGACCGCCCAGTTCCTTCGACAAATCCATCATATGGCACAGCGCCGCCATCATCGACGCAAGACCGAGCGCAAAGATCACGATCAGCTCCGGCGAGCGCGCCAGACCGCGCGTCAACGGGTTGGCGATAAAACGCACGAACAGCATGGTCAGCATCATCAGCACCGCCATTTTGGCGAACACACCGACGAAAACCTTGAATTCCGGAATCGCGCCGATCAGATCGGTCGCCCCGTCGGTCACGACGCCCTGCCCCAGGGCCGTCACCGCGACCATGGCCATGATGACGACGATATCCTGCACGATCAGGATACCCAGACAGATTTTACCGTAGAGGGAATCAATCGCGGAAGAGTCGGAGAGCAGTTTGACGACGATAATCGTACTGGAGAACGACATTGCGATCCCGAACCAGATCGCCGTGGTCACATCGAACCCGAGCCATACTGAAATGCCAAATCCGAGTATCGCCGTCAGCGCGACCTGTAACAGGCCGGTGATCATCGCCACCGGGCCGAGTTTCTTCACCAGGCTCAAATCAAGCTTCAGTCCAACGAGAAACAGCAGCAGCGCAATGCCCATGGCCGCGAGCGTGTCGATCGGTCCGTCATGCCCACCCATAACGCCCAGAACATGCGGACCTGCGATCAGGCCGATACCTATATAAGCGACGATGAGAGGCTGATGCAGTTTGAGGGCGATGAAACCGATAACGCCGGATATAAGGAGGATGGCCGAAAGCTGGTAGAACAGAGATTGATTGAGGATCGATACGATCTCGCTTATTTCCATCATGGCGCCGCCCCTACGCTTATTGTTTTTTTGAAGTATAGCAGAAGGCCTGCAAAAATCCATTGCCCGCGATCTTTCTGCCGCGGGGCA
>CAYPCP010000194.1:0-2261 GCA_964409255.1 uncultured Pseudobdellovibrionaceae bacterium | reverse complement strand
AGCGACCGTTTCGGCGTCATTGGCGATGCGGTGGATTTTGGCACCCATCTTTATAAGGCGCTGCTCGATATCGGCATCGTCATAGACGGGGCCGAGATAGGATCCTTTCATCGCATCGCTGTTTTTCTTCACGGCGCGCGGCAATTTATGGTGGTCATAGGTCGCGGCCAGAGCCGCGCCGAGTGCGCCGCCGGCATCGCCGGCCGCCGGTTGAACCCAGATATTCTTGAAGTAACCCTCTTTCAGAATCTTGCCGTTGGCCACGCAATTGAGCGCGACGCCGCCGGCAAGGCACAGATTGTCGATGCCCTGATATTCTTGCGCGAGGGAGCGGACCATGCGGCGCATGACTTCTTCGGTGACAGCCTGAACCGAGGCGGCGAGATCCATCTCACGCTGTGTCAGAAGGTCTTCCCCCACGCGTGCCGGACCGCCGAACAGATCGGCGAACTTTTTGTTCGTCATTGTCAGGCCGGTGGCGTAGTTGAAATAGCTCTGGTCGAGGCGGAAAGATCCGTCATTTTTTACGTCGATAATGTTGTCGAGGATCGTCTGCGCATAGATGGGGCGACCATAGGGCGCGAGGCCCATGACTTTATATTCGCCGGAATTGACCTTGAATCCCGTGTAGTAAGTGAAGGCGGAATAAAGCAGGCCGAGCGAGTGCGGGAAATGAATTTCCTTTTCAATTTTGAACGTATTGCCGCGGCCGACACCGACCGACGTGCTGGCCCATTCACCGACGCCGTCCATGGTCAGGACAACGGCTTCGTCGAACGGAGAGGGGTAAAACGCGCTGGCCGCGTGGCTTTGATGGTGTTCGGCGAACAGGAGTTTCGCGCGAATGTCTTTTTTATCAAGGCCGAATTCTTCGAAATAATCCGTCAACATCGATTTCTGGAACAGTTTTTCCTTCAGCCATAACGGCATCGCCGTGCGGAACGATTGAAAGCCTGAGGGCGCAAAACCGAGATAGGTTTCGAGAAGGCGTTCGAATTTCACCAGCGGTTTTTCAAAGAAAACGATGGAATCGACGTCCGCCAGCGTAATGCCCGCCTGTTGCAGGCAGAAGGTAATGGCTTCCTTCGGGAAACCCGCATCGTGTTTTTTGCGCGTGAAGCGTTCTTCCTGCGCGGCGGCAACGATATCCCCGTCGCGCACCAGCGCGGCGGCGGAGTCGTGATAGAAGGCGGAAATCCCAAGAACCAGCATCGATTAGAACACCGTGTAAATGAACGGCGCGACGGCGGAGCCCTTGGCAAGAACGATCAAACCGCCGAACAACACCATGATGATGAAAATCGGCAGCAGCCAGAATTTCTTGCGTACCTTGAGGAACATCCAGAGTTCTTTAATAAAATCCATGATCACTCTCTCGTTTAAAATTGATATTTCATCGGGTCGGGAAGGGCGTTTTCGTCGTTCCGTTTGACCCAGTATGTCGTGGCGTTTTTATCGAATTTCTTTTTCATCGGGTCGTAACGCACGATCTTCATGATGATCCCGGCGGGAATGAAGCACACGGTATATAGCAGAAACATGATCACGGGGTTGACGACGACGAACAGAATCTCGGCAAGCTTCATCCACGCCTTGTTCAGCGGTGTCAGCGTCTTGGGCGCGATCGCCGCGCCGAGAACGAGGAGGCCGCCGATGGTGAGCAGCGTGATCGCGATCCATGAAAAATGAACGATCCAGGTTTTGATCGCGGCGATGGCGATCAGGATGCCGCCGACCGTGAAACCGAAATTGCGGTCGGTCGGGCCTTCGACCTTGTCGAATTCGACGAAACTTTCATGGAAATTGCGCTTTTTGGCCATCGCCCACCTCTGCCGGACAGGACGGATTTTTAGCCGAAAAGGCGGCCTAGTACAACCCGCCGGTGCCGGAAAGCGAGGGGTCTGTGGACGGGGCGGCAGGGGCCGTTGCCGGCGGTACGGTCATGCCCGGAAGAACCGGCACGGCCGGTGCCTGTGGCGCCTGTTGCTGCGGACGGCTATAGGTGGTCATCGGATCGTCATTGATCGGGTAGGTTTCAACACCCGGTTGCTGTGGCACCGGGTAGGGCATCTGCTGACCCGGGGGCAAGGGCTGAACCGGGCCGGGTGTTGCGGTTGCCGGATTATAAGCTTCGTCCTGATAGTTTCCATAGCCGAACTGCTCATAACCATAGGGATCGGCGGCCTGCGGATCGACGGCAGCACCCCCGGCAATGACATTGGTATCGAGGACGTAATCGTCGACGTTGGGTTCGGTGCCGG
>CAYPCP010000193.1:0-2279 GCA_964409255.1 uncultured Pseudobdellovibrionaceae bacterium | reverse complement strand
GGCTCATTCTTTAATGAAAAGGCCTGCCAGTACAAAACGCCGAACATCACCGGAAACCAGAGATTATAAAGAACGTTGATGGCAAACGTGACAACCGGATAACCGAACAAAGGCTGTATCAACGTCCAGGGATCGCGCCCGAAATGCAGCATCCGGTCCACACCGGCGGCCCACTCATCCCATGCATAAGGCTGAACCAGCGGTATCATGGTTTTAAAACTCGTGAACGCCGCCATAAAAAACAGGAACGCAATAACGATCGGCAGCCCTTGCGACAGACGCTGTTTGGTGAACCATTTGGCCCCCATCTCGGCAGCAATCGTCCGTGTTAATTGCTGCGGCCGGTCAATAATCATGATCCGCACAATCACGGCGCTGAAAAACAATGCCGCGATCAGGACCGTGGTCGTGATCACCGCCCGGGAGTAAATAAGGAGCGAAAAGCGCTCCGCCGCATCAAAATGCCCGGCCAACGCCCAGCCCGCCGCGGCATAGACGGCGACAATCACAAACAGGATAAGGTTAAAACGGCGAGGAGACATGGCGATGAAAGATTAATGTTCAGGGGTTAGGATACTGCAAGACGGCCTCTTCGCCCATCCCTCATTCTGTGATAGAATCACCCCTGGAACTATCCCTCCTGAGGTACATCCCATGGCCTATGACATTATTCACGTTTCCGGTAAACCGCACGTTCTGATCCCGCTGCATGAATTCACCGCGATGAAGAACGGGGGCGCAGGCGAAAACGCACTTCCCGACGAAGTGCGTGAGAAGCTTGCCCTGGCGCAGGACAATCCGATCAAGGTGATCCGCAAATTTCGCGGGCTGACACAGGACGATCTGGCACAGGCCGCCGGCATTTCCCGCCCCTATCTGACGGAGATTGAAACAGGCCGTAAAAACGGTTCGGTCAAGGCGATGAAAGCATTGGCCAGCGTTTTGAACGTGCCCATTGATGCGTTAGCGGCGTAAGCCACCCATCGTATTGCGCAGTATTTCGTTTCCGACATTGCGTCCGACCGAAGATGCGGTTCGCCGCACGGCAGACTTCGCGGCCTTGTTCACCGCGCTCTGCTTGCGCCCCTTACCGAAAATCGCGTCGGCCAGCGTGCTGCCGACGGAATAGGCGATAGAGCTGATTATGACCTTCACCGTTTTCGTCGCCAGACTGTCTGCCGGCCTTCCACCAGATGCTTTTTTCGCCGGCGCGTCTTGCGCTTGCTCCTGCAATTTTTCCGCACGGGACTTTAAGGTTTCATAGGCGCTTTCGCGATCCTGCACGGCATCGTACTTCGCGCCCACGCCATCGTCCTGCATCGATTTTTTGAACGATGCCGGGTCGCACGGCCCGACATGGGATGATGGCGGACGGATCAAGGCACGCTGCACGATGGACGGATTTCCTTTTTCTTCGAGCGTAGAGACCAACGCCTCGCCTACGCCCAACTCCGTTATAACCGTCTCCACGCCAAACGCCGGGTTGGCGCGATATGTTTGCGCGGCGGTTTTTATAAATTTCTGCTGCTGCGGCGTGAAAGCGCGCAGCGCATGCTGCACACGGTTACCGAGCTGCCCCAGAACGGTATCGGGAATATCCTGCGGGTTCTGCGTGACAAAATAGATCCCCACCCCTTTCGAACGAATAAGACGCACGACCTGTTCTATTTTTTCAAGAAGCGGCTTGGGTGCATCGCTGAACAGCAAATGCGCTTCATCGAAAAAGAAAACCAGGCGCGGTTTCGCCGCATCACCTGCTTCAGGCAATTCTTCAAATAATTCCGACAGCAGCCACAACAGGAACGTGGCGTATAAACGCGGCGCATTCATCAATTTATCAGCAGAAAGAATATTGATCGTCCCGCGCCCGTCGATATCGCGGCGCATAAAATCGCGCAGGTCGAGCGCTGGCTCACCAAAAAATTGGTCCGCCCCCTGATCTTCAAGCTGGAGCAGCGCGCGCTGGATCGTCGCGATCGACGGTTTGCTGACCTGACCGTATTCTTTGGAAATTTCACTCGCATTCTCATGAAGAAGATTGAGCAATGCGCGCAGGTCTTTCAGATCGAGCAGCAGCAGCCCCTCTTCATCCGCATGACGGAACGCAATATTAAGCACGCCTTCCTGCGTATCGTTGAGATCAAGCATGCGCGCAAGCAGCAGCGGCCCGATTTCTGAAATCGTTGTGCGCACAGTATGACCCTTTTCGCCATAGACATCCCAGAAAGTTACCGGAAAAGCCTGCGGCCTGATGTCTTCGCCGATCGCGGCGGCACGCT
>CAYPCP010000192.1:0-2279 GCA_964409255.1 uncultured Pseudobdellovibrionaceae bacterium | reverse complement strand
ACGGGATCATCGGCGTCAAGGTCTGGATCTACAAAGGCGACATCATGGCGCATGATCCTCTGGCCCGCGACAAGCGTCTGGCCGATGGTCAGGCAGGCGCCCCGGGCCGTCCGCAAGGCCAAGACCGTTAATATTACATAATACTTGAAAAAGAAACACAAACAGGTATAAGACAATGCTGCAACCGAAGAAGACAAAGTACCGTAAGGCCCATAAAGGCCGCATCCATGGTAACGCCAAGGGCGGCTCGGATCTGGCTTTCGGGGCTTACGGCCTCAAGGCGCTGGCGCCGGAGCGTATTACCGCCCGTCAGATTGAAGCGGCCCGCCGTTGCATCGCGCGTCACATGAAGCGTCAGGGCAAGGTATGGATCCGCGTATTCCCGGATGTGCCGGTTTCGAAAAAGCCGCTTGAAGTGCGGATGGGTTCCGGTAAAGGTGCGCCCGAGTTCTGGGTGGCGCGCGTAAAGCCGGGCCGGGTTATGTTTGAACTGGATGGCGTTCCGAAGGAACTGGCGCGTGAAGCGCTCGAACTGGCCGCCGCCAAACTGCCGATCAAGACGAAATTCGTCTCCCGTATCGGCGAATAGAGAATTGAATAGAGGATAAAGCGATGAAAGCGGATGAGCTTAAAGGCAAAACAGTAGACCAACTGACGAAGATGCTGATGGATCTTCGCAAGGAGCAGTTCAACCTGCGCTTCCAACGAAGCGGCGGTCAGCTGGAGAATACGTCACAGATGCGTAAAGTGCGTCGCGACATCGCCCGCGTAAAAACATTTATTTCGGCTCAGAAAGCCGCCTAAGGAATAGAGGAGACACTGATATGCCCCGCCGCGTTTTGGAAGGCACTGTAGTAAGCGATAAAATGGACAAGACCGTTACGGTTCTGGTCGAGCGCCGCTACATCCACCCGATGTACAAAAAATACGTTAAGCGCACCACGCGTTATGCTGCGCATGATGAAAACGGTCACTTCAAGGAAGGCGACAAGGTGCAGATCATTGAATGCGCCCCGATTTCCAAGCGTAAGCGCTGGACCGTTCTGATCGACGGCCAGGAGCCGCCGAAAACGGCAAAAGCCGCCGCGCCGAAAGCTGAAAAAGCTCCGGTGAAAAAGGCAGCTGCACCGGCCAAAAAAGCCGCTGCAAAAAAGACAACGAAAAAAGACAGCGAATAAGGAAGTAGCAGGTACGCCATGATTCAGATGCAATCAAATATGGAAGTTGCCGATAACTCGGGCGCACGCCGCGTCGAGTGCATCAAAGTGCTGGGCGGTTCGCACCGCCGCACGGCGAGCATCGGTGATGTCGTGGTGGTGGCCGTGAAGGACGCTATTCCGCGTGGCCGCGTGAAAAAAGGCGATGTCCGTAAAGCGGTTATCGTACGCACGACGCATGGTATTTCCCGTCAGAACGGCGAAAAAATCCGTTTCGATACGAATTCCTGCGTTCTGATCAACAACCAAGGCGAGCCGATCGGCACGCGTATCTTTGGCCCGGTTACCCGCGAACTGCGTACCAAGGGTTACATGAAGATTATTTCTCTGGCGGGCGAGGTGCTCTAATGACGACGGCAAAAATGAAAATCAAAAAAGGCGACCAGGTTGTCGTCCTGACCGGTAAAGACAAAGGCAAAAAGGGCGAAGTCATTCGCGCGATGCCGACGGAAAACCGCGTTGTCGTTCAAGGCGTGAACGTCGTGAAAAAACACACGAAACCGACCCAGTTCGCACCGGGCGGTATCGAGGAAAAAGAATTGTCGATCCATGTTTCCAACGTGGCATTGGCCGACCCGAAAACGGGCAAGCCGAGCAAGGTTGGTTACACGGTCGGTAAAGATGGCAAAAAGTCCCGCGTGGCACGTGCCTCCGGCGAAACTCTTGCGTAAGAAGGAATGCTGACAATGAAACCGCGTTTTAAAGAACGTTACGAACAAAAAATCGCTCCGGCGATGCAGTCGAAATACGGCTACAAAAACAAGCACGAAATCCCGGGCCTGACGAAAATCGTCATCAATATGGGTGTGGGCGATGCCGTCAACGACCGTAAGGCCGTTGAAAATGCCGCCGCCCAGCTGGCACAGATCGTCGGTCAAAAGCCGGTTATCACGATCGCGAAAAAATCCAACGCGTCCTTCAAGGTCCGCGATGGTATGGCGATCGGCTGCAAAGTCACGCTGCGCCGTGAGAAAATGTATGAATTTCTGGATCGTTTCGTCACGATTGCCCTGCCGCGCGTCCGCGACTTCCGCGGGATCAACGGCAAGAGCTTTGACGGCC
>CAYPCP010000191.1:0-2285 GCA_964409255.1 uncultured Pseudobdellovibrionaceae bacterium | reverse complement strand
GGAAGCGTTTGCGCCGCACCTGTGTGCGGGTGCGGGCGAGAAATTCGTTACGGTCCACCGGGCGCATCACGTAATCATGCGCGCCGATCTCAAGCCCGTGGGCGACCCGGTCAAGATCTTCTTCGGTGGCGATCATCATGATGGGCACGGCACGCGTGCGTTCGTTGGAACGCAGGTGGGAGCACAGGCGCAAACCGTCTTCGTCCTTCAGGTTCAGGCTGACGATGATGACGTCGAAATCGCGGCTGGCGGCCAGTTCCATCGCCTTGGCCCCGTTTTCGGCCAGCGTTACAGTGTCGCTGTCGCGTTGCAGGGTTTCGATGATCTTGTCGGCTTCGAACGATTGGTCTTCGACGACCAATATGTTGGCGTTTTCGACCGGTTCGCGCATGGCGTTCAGGTCGCCGTCATTCACCCCCAGCTGCGAGGCGGTATTTTCGCGCACGCGCCATTCGTCGATGGTCATTTTCAAACGCACCAGCGAACGCACGCGCGCCATCAGCGCGGTGTCGTTGACGGGTTTGGACAGGAAATCGTCGGCGCCGGCTTCGAGGCCGCGCACGCGGTCCTGCGCGTCGGTCAGGGCGGTGACCATGACGACGGGGATATGCGCCATCAGCGGATTGCTTTTGATGCGGCGGCAGACTTCGAAACCGTCCATGCCCGGCATCATCACGTCCAGCAGGACAAGGTCAGGAGATTCCTTTTCGACGCGGGCCAGGGCTTCCTCGCCGCTGGTCGCGGTCAGGACGTCGTAATATTCGCTGCTCAGCTTGGCTTCGAGCAGCTTTACGTTCGGGAGGATGTCGTCGACGACCAGTACGCGGGCTGACATTGGCTTGTCCCTATATCACTTCAAATACTTATTGATGACTTCCATGAAATGCGTCACGGAAATCGGTTTGGAGATGTAGTCTTCGCATCCGCCTTCGCGGATTTTCTGTTCGTCGCCCTTCATGGCGAACGCCGTGACGGCAATCACGGGAATGTGTTTGAGTTCCACGTCGTCCTTCAGCCAGCGCGTGACATCAAGGCCCGATACTTCCGGCAGCTGGATATCCATCAGGATGAGGTCCGGTTTTTTGGACCGCGCGATGGACAGCACTTCGTTGCCGTTGCGTGTTTCCACCGTCTGGATGCCATGGGCCTCCAGCAGGTCGTGAAAGAGTTTCATATTCAACTCGTTGTCTTCGACAACCAGAACGGTTTTGGTCATTGCGCCCCGTGAAAGTGATATACGCCCGGCGGATTGCCCGCCCTTATTGATGGTAGGCCAGCAAACTTTGCCAAACTGTTAAAATAAACGGAAAAAATGCCGCTGTGAATGGCTGCTGAACGTGGAAGGGCAGCAATTTAGGGGGCGGGCTTTATTTCTTTTTCCGTATTCTTTTTGTTCTTCTTGCCCTCTTTGCCGTCCTTGGCACCCTTGGTGTCGGTTCCGGCATTCGTCACGCAGGCCTCCGGCTCCAGCGCTTGCAGCGCGCGCAGCGTCTGATGGACGGAGAATTCCTTATATTCCACGGTCATATCGCTGATGATGCCGTTTTCATGGAACAGGGCGCTCATTTCATATTCCGCGCCGCCTTCGCCGCTGCTTAACGGGAAAAAGGCCATACGCACATTATGGGCGGGGCTTTTCAGCAAGCTCTGGTCAATTTCCTTAAGCTCGAGCAGTTCCGCCGGGGCGTTTCCGGGCTTGCCGAGGAAGGTGCTGATTTCCGCCGGGCCTTGATCGTCGCTGCCGTCGAAGACGGTCGCGGCGTAGAATTTCTTGCCGGTTTTCACCTGTTCGACCAGTTTGGCGGTGTGCGCCATCGGGTAAAGCGTCCCGGCGGGCAGGTTATAGCGCAAATCTTCGGGCAGGGTGTAAACGGCGCTGCCGGTTTTGCCGGGCTCAATTTCCGCGCGGCCGCGCGTTTCCTCGAACGGTTCCCCATCGCGCAGGCGGCGGGAATTGAAATCCAGCGCCCCCCCGCCGAACGGTTCATAGGTCGTGAAATCGCTGGTGATCTTCATCGGCGGGCTGTCGGCATATTCGTAGTTCAGGTTGAAACGGTGGTCGGTCGTCCACGCATCGCAGCCCGATTTCAGTTCGAAGAACATATCGCCGCTGATATTCAGGATAGGGGAGCCGCTGCTCTTGGCGACCATCTTTATATGATAGATGGCCTTGTGCGGTGCCAGTCCCCCCTGCGGCGCGGCGGCGGCGGGCAGGGCAAAGGCCGCCCCCATAAAGAAGACGGCGCCGGTCAGCAGGATGGGGGATAAATTATTCATAAGTAAAT
>CAYPCP010000190.1:0-2310 GCA_964409255.1 uncultured Pseudobdellovibrionaceae bacterium | reverse complement strand
TTCCCCACCGGCGGTATGTCTTTCGGGACGAGCCCGCGAGCGCCTTTCACGGTTTGAAAGGGTCAGCAGATCCGGTGCGATGCCGGAGCCGACGGTATAGTCCGGATGATAGAGAGCGGCACAACACGCGGGAGCTTTCCTCGCGCGCGTTTTGTCTGCAGCCCTGATTCACTGGTTGAAACATTTGAAAGGAAAAAACCATGAATCAGACCACCACTCAAAAAGACGCTGGGCTGCGCCTTGCCAATCCTTCCGCCAAACGCATCGCCTTTATCGAGGCAAGCTGGCACAAGGAAATTTGCGAACAGGCGCGTTTCACCTTCACTGCCGATCTTGCCAAGGCAGGGATCAAGGAAAACCAGATCGATGTTTTCCATGTGCCCGGCAGCCTTGAAATCCCATTACAGGCCAAGCTTCTCGCGAAGACCGGGAAATACGACATCATCGTCGGCTGCGGTTTTGTCGTGAATGGCGGCATTTACCGGCATGACTTCGTCGCATCGACGATTATCGACGCATTCATGCAGGTCCAGCTTGAAACCGAAATTCCTATTCTCTCCGTGGTGTTAACCCCGCTTAATTACCATGAGCATGAGGAGCATCACCGGTTCTTCTTCGAGCATTTCAAGGTCAAAGGGGTCGAAGCAGCGAATGCTTGCCTTCGGACGCTGGAAAATATAGAAGCTTTGCAACAACTTCGTAAGGCTGCTTAAACCAAAATGGCAAAAGACGCATCATCGTCCAATATCCGCAACAGCGCTGCACGGCTTCTGGCCGTGCAGGCTGTATATCAAATGATCGCCAATGATCAGGAACCGGGTACGGTGATTCCCGAATATCTGGCCCACCGGGCCGGCATGGAAGTGGATGGGGAGAAAATGGCCACCCCGGATGAGCCGCTTTTCGCCGATCTGGTCAAGGGTGTGGCCGACAACCGGGCGCATCTTGAGGGCCTTATCGCGGCCAACCGCACCCAGCGGGAAGACGCGGTCGCCAAGTCCGAACCGCTGCTCCAGTCCGTCCTTCTCTGTGGCGGGTATGAGCTGATGGGCAAGCAAAGCACTGATTTCCCTATCATTATTTCCGATTACGTCGAAATCGCCAAGGCGTTCTTCGACGGGCGAGAGCCAGCGCTGGTCAACGGGGTTCTGGATTCCATCCGAAAAGTCACCCGCGGCTAAAAAATCTAATATTCGCTGCTGCAGCGCAAACATTTGTTAAGAATTTCCGCTTATCCTTGAAGATGGGTTTGCGGTTCATTTTTTAACAAGAAATTTTTATGAAATTAGCTCTGATAGCGTTAGGGGCGCTAGTGATATTGGGTGGCGGTGCAGCCGGCGCCTATTTCTACTTTGCGAAGCCCGCAGAAGCCGCCGCCGGGGAAGCCTCCGAGGCCGCGAAGGCCCATGACCAGGCCAAAAAAGACGCTGCCAGTGCGCTGCCGCCTAAATTCGTGCAGCTTGATGCGCTGATCCTTCCCATTATCGATGATTCCGGCGTGACCCAGACGGTCAGCCTCGTTGTCGCGATTGAAGTCGCCGACGACCTTGAAGAAGCGCAGGTCAAGCTCCTCGCGCCGCGCCTCAAAGACGCCTATATCCAGGATATGTACGGCATGCTGAACAAAACCGCGTCCACCACGGGCGGCGTGATTGAGGTTGGCAAGCTGAAAACCCGCCTGAACAAGGTCACGACCGGCGTTCTGGGCGAGGGGGCGTTCAACGACGTTCTCCTGCAGGTGGTCAACCAGCGCCGTCTCTAGATTTCTTCTGTAAATACTCTGAGCAAACCTGAAAGGCCCGGGATTTCCTCTCCCGGGTCTTTCTCTATGGGTATTCCGTAACCCCGCCTTGTCAGCCGTAATAAAATTAGGCAACATCGTCGGATTCTGAAAGTAAGCATCACCTTGCTTACATACATAAAATGAAAGGTTAAGGGGTAAACATGACTTCAATCTATCTCATGATTGCCTGTTGCATCCTGTTTGCGCTGATCGTCGGTCAGCTCTGGACGCGTCAGGTACTCTCAAAAAGCGCGGGTAATGCGCGCATGCAGGAAATCGCCGCGGCGATTCAGGAAGGCGCGAAAGCGTATCTGAACCGTCAGTACACGACGATCGGTCTCGTCGGTGTTGTGGTAGGCGTTGCCTTGTTCTTCCTGCTCGGTTGGCATGTTGCCGGCGGCTTCCTCATCGGGGCGGTCCTGTCGGGCCTGACGGGCTATATCGGCATGAACGTTTCCGTTCGCGCCAACGTGCGCACGACGCAGGCCGCGACCGAAGGTCTGGCTGCGGCACTCGATGTCGCGTTC
>CAYPCP010000189.1:0-2332 GCA_964409255.1 uncultured Pseudobdellovibrionaceae bacterium | reverse complement strand
CACCTCGCCATTGCGCGGATCGGTGAGAAGGCGTACGGCCGTCTGGCGCGGCGGCGGCAATGGTTTGCCGGTGAGGGATTTGAGCGCGTGACCCGCCGATGACCCGGATATGCGGATCACCGCGACGCCGGCCCGACCGGGGGCGGACGACAGGGCGTAGATGGTTTCGGCTGTCATGCTTTCTTTTTGGCGGGCGGACCCTCAGCGTCATCAGCAGACGGTGTCCCCGCCATATTCACGCCCATTTGCGACCAGAACATCTTCTGCATGTCCTGCCACCCTTGCATTGACGCGGCCGGGAACCAGCTTTTGATGAAAGCTTCGGGCTCCATCGCGCGGATGTTATCGGCCATGCGCTGCTCCAGCTCTTCCATCATGCGTTTCTGCATGGGCAGGACATCGGGGAGGCCGAAAAACCGGCGGGCTTCCTCCGGGGTGCATTCGATATCGAAATTGAATTTCATGTCGGGCGCTCCGTCACTTTATTTTGATGGCTGAGACAGTTAAGGTAAGAAACGGTACACCACACCCACCCGTGAAGAAAGGGGAATCAGATGAGCGAGATCACCATCCCGGCCAAGGACGGCGGCCAGTTCAAGGCCTATGTCGCGATGCCCGCCACGCTTCCCGCGCCGACGGTTATCGTCATTCAGGAAATTTTCGGCGTGAACGAAGGCATCCGCAAAAAATGCGACTGGCTGGCGGGCGAAGGCTTTATCGCCGTGGCGCCCGATCTGTTCTGGCGCATCGAGCCGGGCGTGCAGCTCACCGACAAGACCGACGCCGAATGGGAAAAGGCGTTCGATCTTATGAACATGTTCGATGTCGATAAAGGCATCGAAGATCTGAAAGCCGTGAAGCACACGTTCAAGGGGCACGCCAATTCCACCGGCAAGATCGGGTGCATGGGATACTGCCTCGGCGGGAAAGTCGCGTATCTGATGGGATGCCGCAGCGACGTGCAGGCATCGGTCGGATATTACGGCGTCGGTCTGGAAAAATTGTTGTCAGAAGCCAACAATGCAAAAGGTCATGTCATGCTGCATATCGCCGAAGCCGACGAATATGTGCCGACGACGGCACAGGATCAGATCAAGGCCGGCCTCGCCGACAAAAAGAATTTCGTGCTGCATACTTATCCCGGCATGAACCACGCCTTTACCCGTCAGGGCGGCAAACATTACGATGCCGACATGGCCAAGCTGGCCGATGCGCGGACGATTGAATTCCTCAAGAAATACCTGGCCTAGAACGATATACCTTGGAACCGAACCCGCCCGCCGATCCGTCACTTGCCGCCAAGGCCCTCGAATTCATTCGCGGGCTGTGCAAGGGCAATGGCGTCAAGACGGACTCGGTGACGTTGCAGGAATGCAAGGCGGAGATCATTCCGTTTACCGCGCATACCTATATTGAAATCCGCCCGCAACGCAGCGATAAAAAAATCGCCGGGAAAAGCGTCGTCGGAAAAGTCGTCCATGGCGATGGCGAAGTCTCGCAGGAAATCGACCGCACGATCATTACCGCGGTCAGCGATCCCGGTTCGCGGGAAAAAATCGCGCGGCTTCTGATCGCGCGCCCTGATCATGGTTTCGGCCTGCATGGCAGCAGCCTCAATGTCGATTTCATCAGCCACGATTTCTGCTGGCATGAAAACTGTAAAAATTGTCACGGTTCGGGCCGCGCGGCGTGCGCGCGCTGCCACGGACAGCAACGCGAAACCTGCCCGGAATGCCACGGCAAGACGATGGTGCATTGTCCGCTGTGCCGCGGGTCGGGCAACATCAACGGGCCGAACGGCCGCCCACAGCCGTGCAGCAAATGCCACGGGCAGCGTCAGGTGATGTGCATGATGTGCCACCGGACCGGGCGCGTGCCGTGCCGCCAATGCAAAGGCACAGGCAGCAGCGTATGCACCGCCTGTTCGGGCAGCGGATGGTTCACGCATATCTCGCACCTGGCGGCGCAGGCGATTACTTATTTCGAATATGACCGCGTGCCGGTCCCGGCGGAAGTGATGCCGATGCTCGACCAGGAGCCTGTCGCGCTGCTCAAGGCGAAGGATATCGACATTACACCCGAAACGATACCGGTGCAGGCGAACGCCCTGGGCGTGAAGTACGATGTGAAAATGCCCTTCGGTGAAATTACCTTCGCGATGAAGAAAAAAACCATCAAGGCGTTTTTATTCGGTAACAACGCCAGGCTGCTCGACGTGCCGGAGTTTCTCGAGAAACTGATTTCCAGCGGGATGAAGGAACTGGAAATCGCCGCCGCGGGCACGGGCTCCGTCGCCGGTCATCTGCAAAAGGCCGGACGTTTCCGTTTGATC
>CAYPCP010000188.1:0-2360 GCA_964409255.1 uncultured Pseudobdellovibrionaceae bacterium | reverse complement strand
TAATCTTGGCGAGCGTCTGGGCGAGGAGCGTCTTACCCGAACCGGTCGGGCCGAGGACGAGGATGTTGGACTTCGCGATTTCAACATCGGCACCGGAACCCGTGCCGCCGCTTTCCAGACGTTTGTAATGGTTGTGAACGGCAACCGACAGGACGCGCTTGGCCTTGTCCTGACCGATGACGTAATCGTCGAGGATGCCCTTGATCTCGGACGGGGACGGCACGCCTTCGCCGGAGCGGACGAGCTGGGTCTTGTCCTCTTCCCGGATGATGTCCATGCAAAGCTCGACGCATTCATTGCAAATGAAAACGTTCGGGCCGGCAATCAGCTTGCGCACCTCGTGCTGGCTCTTCCCGCAGAAGGAGCAGTAAAGGGTGTTCTTGCTGTCTGTCTTTTCGGATTTGGTCATCGGGTGGGTACCTTGGCTTTCTCTCGTAATTCTTACGAATCCTTCATTCAAACTAGCTTACCGTTCGCGGGTCCTGCAAGGCCCTAAATGAAAACGGCGTGGCATATTGTTTCATTATATTATATCAAAGCGTTCAAGACGTTAAAGTTTGGTAAAGAGGTCGTTAAATTCAATGCTGCCGCGCACACTCGACGAGCTGGTTGAAAACTTCGCCCTCCTGGGCGACTGGGAGGAGCGCTACCGCTATCTGATCGAGCTGGGGCGTGACCTCGAACCTATGGATGACGCGCTGAAAACCCCGGAAACCTTTGTGCAGGGCTGCACATCGCAGGTCTGGATGATCGCGGCCAAGGGGGCGGACGGGCGCTATCATTTCGTTGCCGATAGCGACGCGCACATCGTGCGCGGGCTGATCGCGGTGCTTCTGACGGCGTATCAGGATAAGGCGGGCGGGGAGATCGCGGGCGTCGATATCGAAAAAAGATTTTCCGAAATAGGGCTTGATGAGCATTTGTCGCCCAATCGCCGCAACGGCTTTTTTTCGATGGTAGAGAGAATTAAAGCGCTGTCTTCAACCTAAAGTGAAGATTTACTCTTCCGATTTTTTCTCGTCATCTTCAGCCGCGTCTTCTTTCGGCGCGGCGTCACGTTCTTTCACGCCCTGAACCTCGAGGCTTTTGAGAACGTCGCGGAACACGGCGTCGGCTTCCTTGTGCGCGCCGCCGACCAGTTCGGCCTGCAGCGTGAAGACCGATTTCGGCCCGACCCAGATCTGGGCCGTGTAAATCTTATCCTGACGGCCCGACTGGCCGGAGCCGGTCAGCGTGGCGGATCGCACGGTTTCGTATTGCTGAAACCCGATATCGTATTTTTGGATGCCCCGGCGCACGATCATGCCCTCGAGAGCGGCGCGCATCACGCTTTCATTATACCGTTCGAAATTGTCGACGCCCGGCGGGGCGGGGCTGCACGATACGCTGATATCGACCGTCGTGCGCAGATCGTACACCATGGTGTAGCTGGTCAATTCATAACACTGACCGGCGCGGCCATCGGGACAGCGCCGCGCCTTGATCGGCGGTTCGGGGAAAGTGATCTGAAAATCGCAATTGTCCGGTGCGAAAACAAACGGCTCTTTCACCACCGCTTTTTTCGGGCTGCCGGGATCGGGCAGGACGGTTTTGTTTTGCGTGATGGACGGTTTTTGTCCGCTGGCGATCGCCGGGGCAGTGAAGATAAGAGCAAGCAGGGCAACACTGACAACGGCGATGGCTTTCATGATTATGCTTTCCAGCTTTCCGGGTCGGCCTTGGTTTGCGTTTTGGCCGTCATATCCTTGATCTCGTGATCGCCGTTCGCATCGAACGGCGGGAACCAGACATAGGGGATGCCTTTCTTCTCGGCATAACCGAGCTGCTTCTGCAGTTTCTGCGGCGCGTGATAAAGCTCCACGTTGTAACCGCGTTCGCGCAGCGTCCGGGCCGTCGCGGCGGCGGTGGCGCGCTGTTCTTCATTCGGCAGAATGACGAGAATGTCCGTCGGCGATTTCGGGCCGATGCCGAGTTTTTCCGGATTGGTCTGGCGCATGACATCGAACAGGCGCGAGAAGCCGATCGAAATCCCCACGCCCGGCAGGTGTTTGTTGATGTAGGAACCTGCGAGATCGTCGTAGCGTCCGCCGGAGCAAACGGAGCCAGTGAATTGCGGCACATCGAGCAGCTGCGTTTCGTACACCGTGCCCGTGTAGTAATCCAGACCGCGCACGATGGAGAGATCAGCGGCGACCCCACCACTAGGGATGTGGGATAATAAATGCATGACAAGGGCCAATTCTTTAAATCCCACTATGGCTAAGTGATCATCTTCCAGCTCTAGTTCTTATTTAAACTTTTGAGAGGGAGTACCAATGCGGTTGAAATTACGCAAAACAAGGGGATTTAAGGTATTATCA
>CAYPCP010000187.1:0-2440 GCA_964409255.1 uncultured Pseudobdellovibrionaceae bacterium | reverse complement strand
GACAGGAGCGTGTAGTACGGGATCTTATGCATGACGGCCTGGCGGCGGATGCTCATCGAATCGGACATGGCCTGCGGGCCTTTGGTCGTGTTGATGAGGAAGTCGATCTGGCCGTTGATCATCGCGTCGACGATGTGCGGCTGGCCTTCCATCACCTTGTTGATGCGTTCGACGGTGAGGCCGACATCGCGCAATGCCGAACATGTGCCGCCGGACGCGACGAGCTTGAAGCCCATTTCCGCCAGTTCACGCGCGATCGGGACAAGGCGTTGCTTGTCGTCATCACGCACCGACAGGAACACGGTGCCGGAGGTCGGCAGATGCGTGCCCGCCGCGAGCTGCGATTTCGCAAAGGCCTGCGCCACGTCGATATCGAGGCCCATGACTTCGCCGGTCGATTTCATTTCGGGGCCGAGAATAACGTCGGTGCCCGGGAATTTGTTGAACGGAAACACCGGCGCCTTGACGGCCGTATGGTCGGCGGGCATGCCCGTGAGCATGTCCTTGAAATTCGACAGCGGTTCGCCCGCCATCACGCGCGAGGCGATCTTTGCCACCGGCACGCCCGTGGCCTTGGCCACAAACGGAACGGTCCGCGATGCGCGCGGGTTGACTTCGAGAACGTAGATATCGTGTTCCGCCGTTTCCTTGTTGCGCTTGAGCGCGAATTGAACGTTCATCAGGCCTTTGACTTTAAGCGCCTTGGCCATCTTGATCGTCTGCTGTTCAAGTTCACGCACCGTTTTATACGGCAGGGAGTGGGGCGGCAGCACGCAGGCAGAATCGCCGGAGTGAACGCCCGCTTCTTCGATATGTTCCATGATGCCCGCGATATAGACATCCTTGCCGTCGGAGAGCGCGTCGACATCGATTTCGAGCGCGCCTTTAAGATAACGGTCGAGCAGAACCGGGTTCTTGCCCGATACCTGAACCGCGCGGCCCATGTATTTTTTCAGCTCTTCCATATTGGTGACGATTTCCATCCCCTGACCGCCCAGAACATAGGACGGGCGGATAACAAGCGGGAAGCCGATATCTTCGGCGAGCTTGTAGGCTTCTTCCTCAGAATGGGCGAGGGAGTTTTCCGGCTGGCGCAGACCCAGTTTTTTCAAAAGTTTTTGGAAGCGCTCGCGGTCTTCGGCCAGATCGATCGCATCGGGATCGGTGCCGAGAATTTTAATACCGGCTTCCTGAAGGTCGTGACACAGCTTAAGCGGCGTCTGACCGCCGAGCTGAACCACCACGCCCATCACCTTGCCGTTCTTTTCTTCGGCGCGGATGATTTCGATGACGTCTTCGGCGGTGAGAGGTTCGAAATACAAACGGTCGGCGGTGTCGTAATCGGTGGAAACGGTTTCCGGGTTGCAGTTGATCATGATCGTTTCATAACCCGCTTCCTGCAGTGCGTAACACGCATGGACGCAGCAATAATCAAACTCGATCCCCTGACCGATGCGGTTCGGGCCGCCGCCAAGGATGACGACCTTGTTACGCGCCGTCGGTTCGCATTCGCTTTCGGGTGCGTTGACGCCGTCGCCTTCATAGGCGCTGTACATGTACGGTGTTTCGGACGGGATTTCGCCCGCGCAGCTATCGACGCGTTTGTAAACCGGGCGCACATCGTGTTTAAGGCGCGCTTTGGTCACGGCTTTCTCATCGACGCCGACGAGTTTGGCGAGGCGCGCATCGGCGAAGCCCATTTTCTTGACCGACAACCATCCTTGCGCATCGACCGGCAGGCCGTTTTTGCGGATGCTTTCTTCCTTATCGACAATCACCTTGATGCGTTCGAGGAACCACATGTCGATTTTGCACGCTTCGTGAATGTCGGCCAGGCTCATGCCGTGGCGCATCGCCTGCGCGACATAAAGAATGCGCCGAGGTGTCGGGATGGAGATCGCGGCGCGGATCTGATCCATGTCGGGCGTGCCGTGATCGCCGATTTTCTGTTCGTCGAGGCCGATAATGCCTTCTTCGAGGGAGCGCAGCGCTTTTTGCATCGATTCTTCGAAGCAGCGGCCCATCGCCATCACTTCACCGACCGATTTCATCGCGGTGGTCAGGCGCTTTTCCGTGCCTTTGAATTTGTCGAAGTTGAAGCGCGGAATTTTTGTGACCACGTAATCGATGGTCGGTTCGAACGACGCAGGGGTTTTGCCGCCGGTGATGTCGTTGCCCAGTTCGTCGAGCGTGTAGCCGACCGCCAGCTTTGCGGCGACCTTTGCAATCGGAAAGCCCGTGGCTTTGGATGCAAGCGCGGAAGAACGAGAGACGCGCGGGTTCATTTCAATGACGATCAAGCGGCCGTTTTCCGGATTGACCGCGAACTGCACGTTCGAGCCGCCGGTTTCAACGCCAATCGCACGCAGAACCGCGAGCGAAGCGTTGCGCATGATCTGGTATTCTTTATCGGTCAGCGTCAGGGCCGGGGCAACGGTGA
>CAYPCP010000186.1:0-2452 GCA_964409255.1 uncultured Pseudobdellovibrionaceae bacterium | reverse complement strand
CGATTGCGTGTGGCGGACCTGCTATCCGCATAAAAATGAAAACCTGCCGCTTGCGCAACACGCCATGCAATTTGCCCGGCCAAACGAAATATTCGAAAAAGCCCTTAGAATGTGGAAATCGCGCACCACCGAAGATCCGCATCCGTCTTTGGCCATTCCCGATATCACCATCGACGGCGATAATTTCGGCCTGCCCGGTTACAGCTTGCGGCGCGTGGCCTATGACGATCCGCGGATTTTCTTCCTCGGTGATTATACGGGCTGCTGCGAACGGATCGGTTATGCGTTCGATGAAACCATCGAACACGCCATGCAGACGCGCGAAAGCGGTTACTACGTTCTGACCGATGACAAAGGCGATATCCGCCTTCATAGCTGGGTGTGGCGCGGCGAAGGCGGTCAGATCATCATCGACGGTTATGAAACGATGGATGAGAATATTCAGAACGATAATCTGCGTCTTCTGACACGCGAGATCGCGATCAAGCTTTCCGGCCCCGCCTACGCCGAATACGAAATTTCTGACATTCTGCTCGGCGAAAGCAATCATAACTACAGACCGCAAACCTTCTTCCCGGTTGCCCGCGAAACCGCCACGCGCTTCCTGAACGAATTCTGGTACCAGACGCCGAACCAGTGGCTGGTGAAACGCCTCAGTCCGCCTGACAGATATCTTGTGTTGGAAATGCCCGGTGAGGATCCGAAAAACCGGCCGCGTTAACCTTTAAAGGTATGATTTCCGCGCCTTTCAGCCCCTTCGCAGAATATTTCTACGCCGCACCCAAAAAATCTTATGAAATCTGTTTGACATAGTATCGGGACAGGCGTAAGCCAGCGCCAAATATTCATCCTAAAAACAACAACCAACAAGGTGTGCTATGTCCATTCAACTTTTCATCGATGACCTGATCGTTCCGGCTCATGTGCAGCAAGGATATCTGAAAGGGTACGACCAAGAATTTCTCAAAACCATTGAAGCCGTTTACCAGCAGGTCGAAGCCGAGGCGCTCGCCGCCATCAAAGACCGCAGCGCGTCCGATCAACCTGAATTCATTCTCGTTGCCGGCAGCCATGGTGTCGGCAAATCTTACCTGATCCAGCGTCTGATCGAACAGCGCGGTGCCGGTTACATCGTCTGCGATGCGGATGCAATCCTCGCAAAACTTCCTGGTTTCGAAGAAGATGCGCGTAATTTCGGTATGTCGCTGCAATCTTCGTTTGATTTTTCGTCGATGGATATGTTCCGTCACAGAATGGAAGAAAATACCCAGCGCTTCCGTAATGCCGCGAAATATATCAATGACCGTCTGATGACCAAAGGCGTGCGCGAAGGTTTGCCGGTGATTTTTGAAACGAATGCCAAAACTGCGCGTATCGGCGATTTTATGGACCAGCTGAAAAAAGCCGGTGTCGTGTTTGAAACGCATATGTGCCAAGCACCGCTAAGCATTAAGAAAGCCGGGATGGAAGCGCGCTTCCGCACCACGCACAATGTCGGCGTGCCGGCACAACAAGTGGAAGCCGAACATGATGCGATGACGAAAAACATGAAAACCATTGCCGCAAAATCGACCGGCAACCTGACCATCTACTGGCGTCAGGACGTCAAGGAAAGCCTGACCCCGGCAGTCGTGGCCACGGCGGCGACATACACCACGGATCTGGTCGCCTACACCGGCTTCAACGCCTATTTCATGGATAGCGGGATGACCGTCGAAAGCCTGATGGGCGCGCGTCAGCATCTGGAAGCGAAACCGGCACCGCGCGCGACGTCGCAGGCAAAACTTCAGCTTGCGTAATCCGCACGATTGATCGAATAAAAAAACGGGGCCTTGCGCCCCGTTTTTTATCCCTTGTACCCTATCGCGATGACGTAGGTTTCGGATGATTGTTTGCGCGATGCCGGCGGCTTGATGTGCTTCACCGTTTTGAAATCTTTTTTCATGCGGTTGAGAAGATCGGATTCAGCCCCGCCCTGACGGACTTTCGCAATGAACGTCCCGTTCGGTTTCATGACTTCGCACGCGAATTCATACGCCGCGTCGACCAGCGCCATGATTTTCAGGTGATCGGTGTTGCGGTGGCCGGTGGTGTTCGGCGCGAGATCGGAAATCACCGCATCGGCGCCAACACCGCCCATCGCGTCGATCAGTGTTGCCGGTGCGTCGTCATCCATGAAATCCATCTGGAAAAAAGTGACCCCGGCAATATCGTCCATCGGCAGGATATCGAGCGCAATGACCTTGCACCCTTTTTGCGCCGCGACCTGCGACCAGCCCCCGGGCGCCGCACCCAGATCGACAACGACCTGACCCGGTTTCAGGATTTTGATCTTATCGTCGATTTCGATCAGTTTGTAAGCGGCCCTTGATTTGTACCCGTCCGCTTTCGCCTTGGCGACATACGGATCGGTGAGCTGGCGTTCGAGCCACAGCGTCGACGACGTCTTGCG
>CAYPCP010000185.1:845-2459 GCA_964409255.1 uncultured Pseudobdellovibrionaceae bacterium | reverse complement strand
CCACCACCGGCCCGCTGGGCCAGGGTATCGCCACCGCCGTCGGCATGGCGCTGGCCGAAGGCATCCTGCATGCCAAAGACGCCAAAGCGGTCGATCACTTCACTTATGTATTCCTCGGCGACGGATGTTTGATGGAAGGCGTTTCCCACGAAGCCTGCTCCCTCGCCGGTCACCTCAAACTCGGCAAGCTGATCGCGCTGTACGATCAGAACAACGTCACCATCGACGGCACCATCGACATCACCTTCACCGAAGACGTCGCCAAGCGTTTTGAATCCTATGGCTGGCACGTGCAATCCATCGACGGCCACGACACCGCCGCGATTGAAAAGGCGATTGCCGCCGCGCAAGCTGCGACCGACAAACCCTCCATCATCTGCTGCAAAACCAAGATCGGCTTCGGCGCGCCGACGATGGAAGGCGCCCCCGCCGCGCACGGCGCGATCACGGGCGACGACGAAATCGCCGGTACCCGCAAAAATCTCGGCTGGGCGCATGCGCCGTTCGACGTGCCGGATGCCGTCCTCAATGACTGGCGCAGCGTAGGTCAACGCCACAGCGCCGATGCCAAAACCAAACCGGTATCGCTCGACGGTCTCGACGCCATCACCGCCGAACTGAAAGCTGCCTTCGCAAGCGAAAAGCCGAAGAAAGCCACGCGTCAGCTCTCCGGCACCTGTCTTGAAAAACTCGTCGCCGCGTTCCCGATGGTCGGTGGCTCCGCCGACCTCACCGGCTCCAACAACACGAAAGTCAAAGCCTCCAAAGTCGTCGTGCCGCCGACCTTCGACGGCAACTACATCAATTACGGCGTACGCGAACACGGCATGGCCGCGGCGATGAACGGCCTTGCCCTGCATGGCGGCATTATTCCGTATGCCGGCACGTTTATGCAGTTCGCTGATTACATGCGCCCGTCCATCCGTCTGGCCGCGCTGATGAAACAGCGCGTCATTCACGTGCTGACCCACGATTCCATCGGTCTGGGCGAAGATGGCCCGACGCATCAGCCGGTCGAACACCTTGCCGCGCTGCGCGCCATTCCGAACCTCGCCGTGTTCCGTCCATGCGACGGGATCGAAACGGCGGAGTGCTGGGAACTTGCCCTCAAACGCGAAACCGGCCCGTCTGTCATGGCCCTGACGCGCCAGAATGTTCCGCACCTGCGCGAAGATTCCAAAGACAACAAATCCGCGCGCGGCGCCTACATCCTTGTCGATTCAGACGGCGATCCGGACGTGACGATTTTCGCCACGGGTTCCGAAGTCGCCCTCGCCGTCGAAGCCGCAAAACAGATCGGCCCGAAAACCCGCGTCGTATCCGTGCCATGCATGGACATCTTCCTCGAGCAGGATGGGAAATACATTGAATCCCTCACCTGCAACAAATCGAAGAAAATCGCGATCGAAGCCGCCGTGCGCCAGGGCTGGGATGCCCTTATCGGCGCACACGGCACGTTCATCGGCATGAAAGGTTTCGGTGAATCCGCCCCGGCTGAAACACTCTACAAGCATTTCGGGATTACGACCGAAGCGCTCGTGGCCGCAGCGAAGGCCTAGAAGCTGAATTTATAATCGAGGATGACTTTTAAGGTCGCGTCCGGCGTATCGTCGT
>CAYPCP010000185.1:0-835 GCA_964409255.1 uncultured Pseudobdellovibrionaceae bacterium | reverse complement strand
CGAACAGAACACCGGCATTGTATCCAACATTGTCGAACACCTTGCCGTAAGCGACCGGGCCGATCTGGTGCTGCGTGTCTATGCCGCCGCCAAAATCGCTGTAGATCTCCACGCCCGGCTTGAAACTGTCGGAATATTTATAAGAAGCGCTCCAGAACAGGCCATAAGACGTCTCGTCGTTTGAATCTTCGCCGACCTGACGCGTGACGAAAGCATTCCCCAGCAGATCAAACGATTCAATGGTTTTGCCGACGGCCAATATACCGTTGATCCGGTCGGGACCCGTATTGGTATTGTAAACATAGGAAACACGGCCCCCGACATCGACGGGCCATTCATCTTTCGGCGCGAACTGGAATTTATGCTGCCATTCAACCGAACGCGTTTCGACATCCGCGTTGCGCGCCCCGCTCTGCCCGAAACCGACCTCGACCTCTGTCGCCCAGTAATCCGTGATGCCGTAACCAAAACCGAACACCTCGGCCCAGGCCCCATCGACATTGTTATCTTCATCTATCGTGTAGCTGGACTTGGATTCCACATAACCGACCCCTTCGGCGACATAGGGCGACATGACGGTGCGCGTCGCCTGCGCGGGACTGGCAATCATCAGAAAAGGCAGGATGAGAATAAGATATTTCATAAGTTTATTGATAATGGGATTCCCCCTTAAAATCAAACCGATCAGCCCCATTTTTCGTTTGCATAAACAGGGGCAAAGGTCTTTACTATCCGGGCTTTTTACTAAGGAGAAAACAAATGACGGTAAGAGTTGCAATCAATGGGTTTGGCCGTATCGGGCGTCTGGTGTGCCGCGCGCTGTATGAATCGGGCC
>CAYPCP010000184.1:0-2507 GCA_964409255.1 uncultured Pseudobdellovibrionaceae bacterium | reverse complement strand
CCATGCCGATGACAGATCTGGAACAACGCTGCGCCAATGCGGGCCTTAAAATGACCGGCCCGCGCAAAGTAATCCTCAAGGTCCTTGTCGAATCCACCGACCATCCGTCGGTCGAAACCGTGTATGAACGCGCCAAGGCCCTCGATCAGTCGATCAGCATCGCGACCGTGTACCGCACGCTCAATATGCTCGACGAACTCGACCTGGTGACGCGCCACGAATTCAACGAAGCGTTCTCGCGCTACGAAACCAATCTGGAACATCACCATCACCTCATCGATCTTGAAACCGGCAAGGTGATCGAATTCCAGAATGAGGAACTTGAAAAACTCAAAGAAAAGATCGCGCGCGATCTGGGTTTTGAACTCGTCGATCACCGCCTCGAGCTCTACGGCCGTCGCATCAAAGGCAAAAAATAAAATGGCGAAAGTCGATCCGGTCAATTGCGTTGAGGTTTTCGACAAGGCTGAAGAGCCTGAACGCTGCCGTTGTAAGAATATCGTGCTGAACGCCTATGGCGAGCTGCGCGAACATGGCATGTCGGATCGCGAAGCGGTGCTCGCGGCGGCGCGCATCCTGCGTTATCACCACCCCAGCCCCTCGATCGAGGCCAAAACCGTCGTCGAATGCTGGGTCTTTGAAAATTCTCACCGCGCCGTGAATTAGTGCCGGACGACCGTCTTCCCACTTATCTGCTGATCGACGCCACCTTGCGCGAATTATATGCCAGGGGTGCGGGGGTCTATGTCGTCAATCGCGGCGACAAGACAGGCGGGATGCTTTTGGTGAAGGCGAGCGATACAAAAGGCCTTTGCAAGCTTCAAACGCAGCAGCGCGATCTGGGCGGCGTTCTGCGCTGGGTCGATGTGCTGGATGAAGAAACGCCGGATGAAAAAAAGGCGGATGAATATATTCGCCGTGCGATCGACCGGGACCCGGACCTCTGGGTGATCGAGATCGAAGATCCGGCGATGAAAAACCCTTTTGCCGTTTAGGGTTTCAGGATCGGCAGCGACCGGAACCCGTCGCATTCGCCGGTGGCCGGGTGCCTTAAGTTCGAAACGCCCGGAATATCGATAATCCCCAGTGTCAGGCGCGTCTGGTCTATCATGGGCCCTTGTATGTCAGGGGCGATACCGACGCCGAAAATATCCCTTAAATTCATCGAAATACTCCTCTACTCGCTTATCGTGCGCCCCAAAGCTTTAAAACGCGTTAATTCCCTTGAAATTCAGGGGCAAAGGTGACATTTAATGGGTACGAAAAACGTACTATTTTACTAGCGCGCTGAAATACATGATTAAACTGTCAAAATTGACCGATTACGCGGTGGTGGTTCTGGCCGAAATGGCGCGGGACCCGGGACGCCTGCGCACGGCAGCGGATCTGGCGGAAACCACGACATTGCCCGAGCCGACCGTGGCCAAGGTTCTCAAGCTTTTGGCGAAGGGGCAGATCATTGCTTCCGTCCGCGGCGTAAACGGCGGTTACAAAATGGATAAAGCGCCCGGCGCGCTCAGCATCGCCGCCGTTATCGATGCGATGGACGGCCCGATCGCGCTCACGTCTTGCGCGGATGGCGGCGAAGGATGTTGTGCCTATGAAGGCAACTGCGCCGTTAAAAAGAAATGGCAGCCCGTGAACGCCGCGATGCGCGCCGCGCTTGAAAACGTGACGCTGGCCGAAATGATCGCGCCATAGGAATTCGGAAATGAGCGATATCACCCAGGAAACCATCGAGACCGTCAAAGGCCTTGGCAAGTATGAAGCCGGGTTCGAAACGGATATCGAAATGGAATATGCGCCCAAAGGTCTTTCCGAAGACATCATTCGTCTGATCTCCGCGAAGAAAGAAGAGCCGTCATGGCTGCTCGAATGGCGCCTCAAGGCCTATCGCTACTGGCTGACGATGCCGGAGCCGACATGGGCGAAACCGAATATTCCCGTGTTTGATTATCAGGACGCCTATTACTACGCCGCGCCGAAAAATCAGCAAAAACCCAAATCCCTCGATGAAGTCGATCCGCGCCTGCTGGAAACCTATGCCAAGCTGGGCATCCCGCTGAAGGAGCAGGAAATCCTCGCCGGTGTCGAAGGGACGCAGAATCTGGTCGCCGTCGATGCGGTGTTCGACTCCGTTTCGGTGGCCACGACGTTCCGCGCCAAGCTGGAAGAGGCGGGGGTCATTTTCTGTTCGATTTCAGAGGCAGTGAAAAAATGCCCGGACATCGTCAAAAAATATCTCGGCTCCGTCGTTCCGTATGCTGACAATAAACACGCCTGTCTGAATTCCGCCGTCTTTACGGATGGATCGTTCGTCTACATCCCGCCGGGCGTGCGTTGCCCGATGGAACTCTCGACCTATTTCCGCATGAATGCGAAGAATACAGGTCAGTTTGAGCGGACTCTGATTATCGCGGACAAGGGCGCGTACGTATCCTATCTTGAAGGCTGCACGGCGCCGATGCGGGATGAAAACCAACTGCACGCCGCCGTGGTCGAGCTGA
>CAYPCP010000183.1:1019-2521 GCA_964409255.1 uncultured Pseudobdellovibrionaceae bacterium | reverse complement strand
TTGGCGTTGAGGCGCGGATCGCAGGCCGTGTGGTAACGGCTGGAGAGATCTTCGTCGGTGACGTCATGCGCGCCGCCGACACATTCGGTGACGTTCTGGCCCGTGAGTTCGAAATGAACGCCGCCGGGGTGGGTGCCTTCGGCCTTGTGGACGGCGAAGAAGTCTTTCACTTCACCCAGGATGTTGTCGAAGCGGCGGGTCTTATAGCCGCTGGACGATTTTTCGGTGTTGCCGTGCATCGGGTCGCTGATCCAGGAAACGACGCGGCCTTCGGATTTCACCTTGCGCACGAGGGGCGCGAGTTTTTCGATCACGTTGCCATTACCCATGCGCGCGATCAGCGACAGACGGCCCGGTTCGTTATCCGGGTTGAGAATATCGATCAGTTTAATCAGCGTGTCGGGTTCGAGATCCGGCGGGCATTTCAGGCCAATCGGATTTTTAATGCCGCGCACGAATTCGACCTGCGCGCCATCGAGTTGTTTGGTGCGCGCGCCGATCCACACGAAATGCGCGGAGCAATCATACCAGTCGCCGGTCGTGGAATCGACGCGGGTCAAAGCCTGTTCGTATGGCAACAGCAGCGCTTCGTGCGCGGTGTAGAATTCCGTCTCACGCATCGAAGGCACGGTTTCGGACGTGATGCCGCAGGCTCTCATGAAGCGCAGGGCTTCGTCGATTTCGTTGGCGAGCTGTTCGTAACGCTTGCTCAAAGGGCTGTCCTTCACGAAATCGAGGTTCCAGCGATGCACCTGATTAAGGTCGGCGTAACCGCCCTGCGCGAAGGCGCGGATCAGGTTGAGCGTCGCGGCGGACTGGTTATAGGCGCGGATCATCCGTTCCGGATCGGGGATGCGGCCTTCTTCGGTGAATTCGATTTTATTGATGATATCGCCGCGGTAGCTGGGCAGGGTAACGCCGCCGCGCGTTTCGGTATCGTCGGAGCGCGGCTTGGCGAATTGTCCGGCCATGCGGCCCATCTTTACGATCGGCATGCCGCCGCCATAGGTCATCGCGACCGCCATCTGCAACAGAACGCGGAAGGTATCGCGGATTTTATTCGCGCCGAATTCGTTGAAGCTTTCGGCGCAGTCGCCGCCCTGAAGCACGAAGGCCTTACCTTGCGCGACGCGGGCCAGTTCGGCCTTGAGGTTGCGGGCCTCGCCTGCAAAAACCAGCGGCGGCATACCGGCAACGATATCCTCCGCCCATTTCAGGCGGCTTTCGTCCGGGTAGGCGGGAAGCTGTTTGGCGGGTTTGGAACGCCACGTATCGGGGGCCCATTTGGCAGTCATGATATCAATCCTTTCAGGGGATTATAGATAGGGTATGGCGGGGCAAAGAGCAAGCTTTGGCCCGTTTTCCGGGCTTATCGGGGGGCGGTGAAGTTCCAGCGGCGGTGCAGCCACAGCCATTGGCCGGGTTTTTCGCGGATCCAGCCCTCCAGCAGGGCGTGGGCGTCGGCGATCACGGATTCGGGAGCGCGGCCCCCGGTCGGCAGG
>CAYPCP010000183.1:0-1009 GCA_964409255.1 uncultured Pseudobdellovibrionaceae bacterium | reverse complement strand
ACGCGTCCGAGGTCATGGCGGGATGGCCCATGAACGGAACGGAGATGCCTTCGTTGTATTTCTGGTCGATCAGGATGAGGAGCGGGTTGCCGTCGCCCATCGATTCCACCATGCCGCGCGTTCCCGCCCGCGATTTGGACAGCATGGGGAGCTGACCATCGACACGGCGGCAGGCTTCGACAAGGCCGGCGATATACGGGTTGTTCGGCGAGCGGTAGGTGAGGTTGAATTTAATTTTCGGCTGAACGTGCAGCGCGACATGCGCGACTTCCCAATTGGCGGTATGGGCGGTGATAAAAACGAAAGGCTTGCCATCGGCGGGCACGTTTTCAAGACCCCGTATTTCGGTACGGTGGCGGGCGATGGTTTTAAGATGCGGAAATTCCGCCATGACGCGGCCAAGGTTGTCCCACATGTCACGCAGGATCAGGGCGTATTCATCATCTGTTTGACCGGGAAGGGCGCGATGGAGGTTGGTCAGCGCCTTACGCGAGGCGCCAAGGCGCGGGCCGAGGGAACGCCCGATGAAACCGCCCATGCCCGACGCAGCCGCAGGCCCCATGATTTTGAAAAGCGCGAAGGCGAGGAAAAGCAGCGCGGCTTCGATCAGGTAACGGAACCGTTTCATGGCTGCGGCAATCTTTCCTTGATAAAGCGCGAAAGGGCGGCGGGATCGTCGAAGGCCATGCGGACAGGGAAATAGGTTACGTTGTCGCGGAATTTCGGGGGGATGCGCATGTAATCTTTTTCGGTGGTGAGAAGGACGGCGCCCTGTTCGCCGGCGTCCCGGATCAGTTTTTCGATATCAGAATCCCTGTACGCGTAATGATCGGGGAAGGCGTGAAACGCGATAACGTTCGCGCCGATCCAGCGCAGTGTGTCGCGGAATTTTTCCGGCCGGCCCAGGCCGGCGAAGGCGATGAATTTTTTATCGAGCGCGACAACCGCGTCGGGAACGATCTGGGCGCGGAAGACGGGTTTTTCTGCGGCGAAAGGAAGGCTGTCCCCC
>CAYPCP010000182.1:0-2557 GCA_964409255.1 uncultured Pseudobdellovibrionaceae bacterium | reverse complement strand
CTTGCAAATCCGGCGGGGTACAATATCCTGTAACCGTTCGCCGTTTGCCCGCGAATAGACATAAAGATTCAACCTGAGGAGACTTTCCCCGTGATCAAACGCCTTGCCCTTTTCACCGCCCTGCTGTCCATCCTGTCCGCCCCTGTCATGGCTGCCGGACTGACCGACGAACAGAAAAAAGAGGTCGAAGCCATCATTGAAAAAGTCCTGATGGAAAACCCAAAACTCATCCTCGACAGCGTCCAGAAGTTTCAGGAAGAAGAACAGCTGAAACAGCGGGAAGGCCAACAGAAGAACATCGACGAATTCGTCAAGACGCTCGACAAGGATCTCGCGCCCTACACCGCCGGCAATCCGAAGGGCGATGTCACGATTGTTGAATTCTTCGATTATAATTGCGGTTATTGCAAAAAGGCGTTTGCCGAAGTCAGCAAGCTGATCGAAGACGACAAGAATGTTCACGTCATCTTCTTTGAAATGCCGATCCTCGGCCCGCAATCCACCGCCGCTGCGAAATGGTCCGCCGCCGCCGCCAAACAGGATAAATATTTCGATTTCCACCGCGCCGCCATGGAATTCACCGGCCCGAAAACCGAAGAGAATCTTGAAGAACTCGCCAAGAAAGCGGGCCTCGACGTCGCAAAAGCCAAGAAGGATAAAGAATCCCCCGAAGTGACCGCGATGATTGAAAAGAATATCGCCAAAGCGCAGGAGCTGGGCTTTACCGGCACGCCGGGCTTTATCATCGGTAACAACCCCGTCTTCGGTTACATGGAACTGGCCGCGATGAAATCGGCAATCGAAATGGAACGCAACAGGAAGAAAGACTAGAACCGTTGGCGAGCCCCATGACACGCGCAATCCTGTTCAAGGCTTTTATCGTTGTTCTGGTGCTCGCCGCCGCCTATGCGCTATTTGAAATCTACCGCTTTTCGGCGATGACAAACGGCGTGCAGAACACCCGCGCCGAATTCGCGGTTCAGGGACCCGAAAAACCATCGGTCACGATGGTCGAATTTCTCGATTACAATTGCAATTTCTGCCGCGACCTTCACCCCGCCGTGAAAGACTTCCTTGCCATTCGTAAAGACGTTCGTTACATCGCGCGCCCGATTGCGGTCCTGGGAGAAGAGTCGGAAAAGCTCGCCCGCATCGCTCTTGCCGCCGGGCTGCAGGGTAAATTCTGGGAAATGAACGATGCGTTTCTGTCCAGCAAGGGGACCATCGACGACAAATTCCTGCGCGAGACAGCCGCTCTTTACGATATCGATTACGACCGCATGATGGCCGATGCCGACGGCAAGGACGTGCGCAGGATGTTCGACGATAACGTAAAGGATGCCGACCGCGCCGCGGTCTATTCCACCCCCACGGTCATTATCGGCCGCACCTATGTCAGCGGGGAAATGGCCCGCATGCCCACGGCGGCGGACTTCGTGCGCATCACGGACGCCGAAATCAATCGCTAATATACAATTTTCGTGGAAACGGCCTTGTTTTGGCCGTTTTTAAGCGCTAATTCTAGGCCCAGCGACCATACAATCCGAGGGCTTTGCCATGATGCGCACCTTTCTTCTGATCCTGTCCTTTATCCTGATTGCCGTCGGGTTCGGCCCGCTGGTTTTCGCACAAAGCGGCGACACGCCGATCGAAGCGGAAAACGTTTACGCCTTCGCCACGCCGGACACGGCCAGGAACGGCGCCGTCTTCATGATCATCAAGAATAATACCGGTGCGGACGATACGTTGCGCTCGGCCCTGACCGATGTCGCCGATATCGTCGAACTTCATGAAAACGCCGTCGACAACGCCAGCGGCCGCATGACGATGCGCAAGATCGATTCCATCACTGTACCGGCCAATAATGCCGCGTTTCTCGAGCCCAAAGGCAAGCACATCATGCTGCTCGGCCTGAAACAGCCGCTGAAGGAAGGCGTGAATTTTTCGCTGACTCTGAATTTCGCCAATGCCGGTGTGATGACCGTGCCGGTGAAAATCGTTCCGCCGGGCGATGCGATGGATGCGCCGGATCAGCATGGCGATCATTCCGGCCACCACTAAACCACGATGAACAAGCCGGTCCTGATCCTCAACGGTCCCAACCTCAACATGCTTGGCCGGCGTGAACCCGAAATCTACGGGTCGGAAACGCTCGACGATATCAAACGCCTGTGCGAGGCGCGCGCCGCCGAACTGGGCATGACTGTCGATTTCCGCCAGTCCAACCACGAAGGCGAACTGGTCACCTGGGTTCAGGAAAGCCTGGGCAAGACGTCCGGCATGGTCATCAACCCCGCCGCCTTTACCCATACGTCCGTCGCCCTGCACGACGCCCTGAAACTTTACGATGCCCCGATTATCGAGGTGCACCTGTCCGACCCCCATAAGCGCGAGGAATTCCGGCACTTTTCCTACGTCACGCCGCTGGCCGGGGCGGTCATCAAGGGCAAGGGCGCCAAGGGATATGCCGAAGCCCTCGACGAGCTGTCCACATTTATGACCCCCTAAACCACCCTAGGCTTTGACTTTTCGCCCCTTTTTCTCTATTCAGGGTCGG
>CAYPCP010000181.1:0-2584 GCA_964409255.1 uncultured Pseudobdellovibrionaceae bacterium | reverse complement strand
GGTGTTCTGCGCGGCAACAGCGCAACGGCCTTTATCAACAAAGCCGTCATGGGCAGCTTCCTGATCGCGATCCTGCTGCTGCTCGGCCTGAACTGGGAAGACACGACCACGCTTAACGGCATGTTCGTCATGGATCAGTTCGCAGGGTTTATGAAACTGCTGGTGCTGTGCGGCCTGATCGGCTCCGTCGCGCTATCGACGCAATATCTGTATCAGGATGGGATCGTCCGGTTTGAATACGGCCTGATCGTTTTATTCTCCGGTATCGGGATGCTGCTGATGCTGTCGGCATCGAACCTGCTGTCGGTCTATATGGCGCTGGAGCTTCAGTCGCTCTGCCTCTACGTCCTTGCCGCGATCCGCCGCGATCATGTGAAATCGGCTGAATCAGGGATGAAATATTTCGTCCTCGGCGCGATTTCATCGGGCATCCTGCTGTTCGGGATGTCGCTGGTCTATGGCTATACCGGCTCGCTCGACTTTGCCGATATCGCCGAAACGACCAGCCAGTTCATGGCCCCCGGCGCGCTGATCGGGATGGTCTTCATTCTTGCCGGGCTGGCATTCAAGATTTCCGCCGTGCCGTTCCACATGTGGACGCCGGACGTTTATGAAGGCGCACCGACGTCGGTGACGGCGTTGTTCGCGATTGTGCCGAAACTCGCGGCGCTCGGGCTGATCGCGCGCCTTGTGATCGAAGCCTTCCCGGCGGCGCAGGAAGACTGGACGCAGATATTGTGGCTGCTGTCGTTCCTGTCCATGACGGTCGGGGCCTTTGCCGGGCTGGCGCAACGGAACATCAAACGCCTTCTCGCCTACAGCTCCATCGGCAACATGGGTTATGCGTTGATCGGGATTGTCGCCGGCACCAGCGGCGGCATCGGCAGCATGATCGTCTATATGGCGATTTACATGATCATGACGGCGGGCACGTTCGGCATTGTGCTGACCATGCGCCGCGACGGTCACGCCGTGAAGAAAATCGACGATCTGGCGGGCTTCTCGCGCAACAGCCCGTGGATGGCGTATACGCTGGCGCTGCTGATGTTCTCGATGTCGGGTATCCCGCCGCTGGCCGGGTTCTTCGGCAAATTCCTGATCTTTAAGGCGGCGGTCGCGTCGGGTTTTTATGTGCTGGCGGTGCTGGGCGTTCTCGCGTCGGTTGTCGCGGCCTATTACTATTTGCGGATCATCAAGGTCATGTTCTTTGACGAACCGGCCGACAAATTCGACGAAGATGTCGGCTTCGCACGCCGCACGGTGATTTTCATTTCGCTGTTCTTCATCGTGATCTTCATTATCAAACCGTCGGCATTGATTGAAATTTCAATGCGCGCCGCCGCGTCGCTGTTCCCCGGATGACCATGAAATGGAATGTTACGGTGGTGGGGACTGCGGACAGCACGCAGGACCTCGTGCGCCGCGCCGCGCAGGCAGGCGAGCCGGAAGGATACGCCGTTCAGGCGCTTCAGCAGACAAAGGGCAGGGGCCGTCACGGCAACGAATGGGATTCGCCGATCGGCAATCTCTATCTTTCCGCGCTGCTGCGCCCTTCGTCGCCGCCGGGTGATATCGGCCAGATGGGGTTTGTCGTTTCGCTCGCGCTGTCGGCGGCCATCGATGCGTATATGGACGCCGCGAAAAACGTCAAAACATTGAAATGGCCGAATGACATCCTGATCGACGGACTGAAGATTTCGGGTATCCTGCTGGAGAGCAATTTTAAGCCTGACGGGGCCATCGACTGGCTGATTATCGGCTCGGGCGTTAATATTTTCGCCCCGCCGGAGGGGCGTATCGGGCTGGATAACATCAAGACAAAACCCGTTTTTGTGAATGTTTTCCGCGATGAATATCTTGAAAAGCTCGGTTTTTACTATGACCTGTGGACGCAGAAAGGATTTGCGCCTATCCGGGAAGAGTGGCTAAAACAGGCCCACGGGCTGGGCAGGCCGATGAAAGTCCGCCTGCCGGAAGTGAGCTTCGCCGGAAGCTTCGAAGGGATCGATGAATCGGGCGCCTTGCTGCTCAAGGCCGATGGGGCCGTAAAAATCTTCACCGCGGGTGAAGTGCATTTTGGATAAATGACATGCTGTTAGCGATCGATGCAGGAAATACCAATATCGTGTTCGCCGTTTATGACGGGGACCGCCGCGTCGGCCTGTGGCGTTGCCGGACCGAATATGCGCGCACGGCAGATGAATATGCGGCGTTCCTCGCGCAGCTTTTCCCGATGGCGGGCATTGAATTTTCCGATATCACCGAAACAATCATCAGTTCCGTTGTGCCGGGCGCCAATATGAATTTGCGCGGCCTGTGCGCGTCCGCTTTCGAATGCGAGGCGCGTTTTGTCAGCGCCAATGACGTCACGCTGAAAATCAATCTGAACAAACCTGAAGAGCTGGGCGCGGACCGTATCGTCAACGCCATGGCCGTCGTTACCCATTACCGCCATCCCGCCATCGTCGTCGATTTCGGGACCGCGACGACGTTCGATGTCGTGGACCAAAGCGGCGCCTATTGCGGCGGCGTTATCGCGCCGGGCGTTAATCTATCGATGGACGCGCTCCACCGCGCTGCGGCC
>CAYPCP010000180.1:0-2650 GCA_964409255.1 uncultured Pseudobdellovibrionaceae bacterium | reverse complement strand
TTTCGCATAAATCGTCGAGGGTCACGTAGGAGCTGCGGCCCGTGTCATACAGACGGCGGTTCGCATACTTCTTGATGACGGTGGGTTCGTCGCGTTTTTTCTTGGCATTCGCCATGGCGTCTGACCTTTCGTGTGTAATGCTGCGAGAAATCTATTAACCATTATGCACAAATATGACGCAGCGCGAAAGGGAAAAAATTTGCTGCATCCTTTTGCGCTCATTTATTGCATAATCCGCTTATGCCACGCCTCGGTCCATCGCCACTGCCCGTCCATCTGAGCATTGCTGCATCCGTTTGTCTTCAGGACGCGGAGAAAGGGCAGGAGATGTTGCACGGCCTGATGGCCGGCATCCGCAAATACCAGCTTCACCCCTATACCCGCACCCTGTCCGATCTCCCCGCCGTGTGGCGGGCGGGGGAGATGCGCCTTCTCCATGCGGGCGGCGCGGGGCGTCCGCTGCTGCTCGTGCCGTCGATGATCAACGGCTCCTCGATCCTCGATTTGATCGAAGGGCGCAGCCTTGCCCGCTGGCTCGCCGGACGGGGGCATGATGTCTATCTTCTCGACTGGGGGCGCAGCACGGCGGATGAGGGGCAGGCGGATATCGACACGCTGCTGCGCGAACGGCTGGTCCCGGCCCTGCGGCATCTGGCCGGTGACGGGCCTGTCGATGCGCTGGGCTATTGCATGGGCGGCACGCTGCTCGCCGCTGCCGCGCCGCTGGCGGGGGATGCCCTGCATAAGCTCGTCTTCCTGGCAACGCCATGGGATTTCCACGCGGGCGACCGGAAGCTTCAGGCCATGGTGCAATACTGGTCTGCCGCCGGGCTGGCGCTGACCGCGCAGCAGGGGGTGCTGCCAGCCGACTGGGTGCAGACGGTTTTCGCGTCCGTCGATCCGCACATGGCGCTGCGCAAATTCACCGACTTTGCCGCAATGGAGGATGCCGATCCCCGGGCCGCCCTGTTTGTCGCGGTCGAGGACTGGCTGAACGATGCCGCCGACCTGCCGCGTGCCATCGCACAAACCTGTATTCAGGACTGGTATCTCGACAACCTGCCGCAGCGCGGCCGCTGGCGGGATCTTTCCCGGGCGGCGCTGCCGCACAAATCGCTGGTCGTCGCCGCGAAACGGGACCGCCTTGTGCCGCCGGAATCGAGCCGTGCGCTTTTTTCCCTGTTGCCCGACGCAGCATGGCAATCGCCCGATGCCGGGCATATCGGTTTGATCGCCGGGGAAAACGCGCCGGAGGATATCTGGACGCCTCTGGAGCGCTGGCTGTCGAATTAGTGCGCCGCAGCAGGGATTGCGGCTTGAAACCGTTAACGCCACCGCCTATTTTGTGCGCGTCGAATCCAGCCCCGAGACCAGAAAAGGCCCCGCACCATGTCATCATCCGATCCCGTCGTCATCGTCGCTGCAAAACGCACCGCCATCGGTTCCTTTAACGGGGGCTTCGCCAACGTCCCGGCCCATGATCTGGGCGCCGCCGTCATCACCGGCGTGCTGGCTGACTCAGGCGTCCAGCCCGGCGAGGTGGATGAGGTTATTCTCGGTCAGGTTCTGACCGCAGCACAGGGCCAGAACCCCGCCCGCCAGGCGGCCATCAAGGCAGGCGTTCCGAAAGAGAAAACCGCCCTGACGGTCAACCAGGTCTGCGGCTCCGGTCTGCGCACCGTCGCGCTGGGCGTTCAGGCGATTTTGTGCGGCGACGCCGACATCGTCGTCGCGGGCGGGCAGGAGAATATGAGCCTGTCGCCCCACGCCATGCATCTGCGTGCCGGCACCAAAATGGGCGATGCATCCATGACCGACACGATGATCAAAGACGGCCTGTGGGATGCGTTCAATAATTACCACATGGGCATCACGGCAGAAAATATTGCGGAAAAATATGCGATCTCCCGCGCGGATCAGGACAATTTCGCCGCGTCCTCGCAGCAAAAAGCCGAAGCCGCCATCAAGGCCGGCACCTTTAAGGCCGAAATCCTGCCCTACACGATCAAGGGTAAAAAAGGCGACACGGTTATCGAAAAAGACGAATTCCCGCGCGACGGCGTGACCGCCGAAGGTCTGTCCGCGCTGCGCCCGGCCTTCAAGCCTGATGGCACCGTCACCGCGGCCAACGCCTCCGGCCTGAACGATGGTGCGGCAGCGGTGGTGCTGATGCGCGCGTCCGAAGCGAAGAAGCGCGGGCTGAAACCGTTTGCCAAAATCGCCAGCTGGGCGACCGCGGGGGTTGATCCCGCTGTCATGGGCACCGGCCCGATCCCGGCATCGACCAAGGCGCTGGAGAAGGCGGGCTGGAAAGTGGCCGACCTCGATCTCGTGGAATCCAACGAGGCGTTCGCCGCGCAGGCCTGCTGCGTCATGAAAGAACTCAAGCTCGATGCTGCCAAGGTCAACGTCAATGGCGGCGCGATTGCGCTGGGTCACCCGATCGGCGCGTCGGGCACGCGCGTGCTGATCACGCTGATCCATGAAATGGCGCGCCGCGACGCGAAAAAAGGTCTGGCGACGCTTTGCATCGGCGGCGGCATGGGGATTGCTTTGTGCGTCGAACGTGACGGGTCAATGGAATACAAGAAACTCTAATTGAAGGAATGAAAGATGAGTAAGGGAGTTGCCATCGTCACCGGCGGAACGC
>CAYPCP010000179.1:0-2673 GCA_964409255.1 uncultured Pseudobdellovibrionaceae bacterium | reverse complement strand
TGTGACGGTCGATGACCTCTTTCAGCTTGTTCTTGCCGCCCGCGGCGCGGTGCGAGCGCGACAGCCACGCATCCTTCAGCGCATCAAGGCTCCACCCTGGGCGCTTGGCGCAGGGGCCGGAAGAGAAGTACGGGTTTTGAGGCTTCTGGGTCGGCTTATCCATGGGAATATTCCTTTTAAATGCGGGTGAAGGCTTCCGAACAACTAGAAAATTCTATTCAGACTGTCCAGTGTTTTGTATAACACCAAAGCGTCACCCCCGAGGTTCCGCGTGAGCGGAACACCAACATCGGGGGTCCGGGAATACGGCCTGCAAGGCAGGCCGACATATGGTTCCCCGCTGTGCAAGCGCCTTCGGCGCGCCGCGGGGATGACGGAAGGGAAAGAAGAATGACCAAGCTGTCCGTCAATCTTAATAAAGTCGCGCTGCTGCGGAACCAGCGCGATATCGGCTATCCGTCCGTTCTGGAAACGGCGGAAACCGTGCTGCGCGCCGGGGCGCACGGCATTACCGTGCATCCGCGCCCGGATGAACGGCACATCCGCAAATCGGACATCGCCCATCTCGCGGGCTTTCTCAAAGCCTGGCCGGACGCCGAATTCAATATCGAAGGTTTCCCGGACGAAAATTTCATCGACCTCGTCCTCGCCCATGACTGCCATCAGGTGACACTGGTTCCCGATGCACCGGACCAACGCACGTCCGACCACGGGTGGAACATCGATGCGTATGAAGTTTTCCTCAGCGACGCCATCGCGAAAATCAAGGATGGCGGGCGCCGCGTGTCCCTGTTCATCGACCCGGATGCGAAAGCCCCGGCAAAGGCAAAGCGTGTCGGCGCGGACCGCGTTGAACTCTATACAGGTCCTTACGCTTACGATCTGTCGAAACTGCCGGATTATATCCGTACCGCCGAAGCGGCCGTAAGCGAAGGCATCGGCATCAATGCGGGCCACGACCTCAACCTCGACAATCTATCGCGCTTCATTTCCGACGTGCCGGAATGCGCGGAAGTGTCCATCGGTCACGCCATCACGGCGGACGCCCTGAAATTCGGCTGGAACGGCGCAGTCGCGGCGTATCTGACCGCCATCGAATTCGGTCAGAAACGCGCGGCATCGCGCAAGAGTGCATAGATGGGTTTTTTCCTTACCATCGTCGCATCGGATAAAAAACTTACGCCCGCGCACCTGGCCGGGGTGGAGCGTTTTCTCGATGCGCAGGGAATCGGCATGCGCGGGCAGCCGCAATGGCTCAGCCAGCATAAAGCCGTCGACATACCGATCACCACATGCCTGAACCGCGGGCAGATCGAAGATTTGTGGGATGCGCTGACGCCTGACCGCATCGATGTGTTCTGCTCGGCGGAAATAGAACGCAAAAAGAAACTCATCCTCGCCGACATGGATTCGACTATTGTGACCACCGAAACGCTCGATGAACTCGCGGGACATGCCGGTATCAAGGACAAGATCGCCGCGATCACCGCGCGCGCTATGAATGGGGAATTGAATTTCGAAGATGCGCTGCGCGAACGTGTCGGCTTACTCAAAGGTCTGCCAGCTTCGACACTGAAAACCACGCTTGCGGAAACCGAACTTTGCGCCGGCGCGGAAACATTGATCCGCACGATGCGTGCAAACGGCGCGGTATGCATTCTGGTGTCCGGGGGCTTTACGTTTTTTACATCGGCGATTGCGGGAAAAGTCGGCTTTACCCAGCATCACGGCAATACGCTGAACATGGATGGCGACAGGCTCGCGGGGACGGTCGCGGACCCGATTCTCGATAAAACCGCCAAGCTGAATTACCTGTATCATTACCGCCGCCACCTACAACTGGCCGACGATCAGACGATGGCCGTGGGCGATGGCGCAAACGATATGCCGATGCTGCAGGAAGCGGGTCTGGGCATGGCGTATCGCCCGAAAGGTATCCTGAAAGAAAACATGCATAATTGTGTGTTTTACGCCGACCTCACCGCGCTGCTCTACGCGCAAGGCTATACAGAAGCCCAATTTGTGAAGTAATTACGGGCGCAGCGCCGGCCGAGAATATTCGTAACCGACGTCTTCGATCGTCGGCTCCCCATAGAAACCCACGCACAGCATCAGGGTTTTTGCCGCGGGGTTGATCGCCGTGTTGTAATATTTACCCTGATCGCTCATCAGATAGGCCCGCAACTGATCGGGCAGGCTGATGTCGCTGCCGAGTTCCACATGCGGTTCGATGTCGTATTCGGTATCGTTGGTCGACAGCGCGATGCAGGGCGCGCCGTCGAAGTTCGATGCGACGCCGCGGATCCGGCAGCCTTCGACGCCGACGTAAGTGAATTTTTTCTCGCGGCTGCGACGATGCGCTTCGCACAGATCGAGCGCCTTCGTTTCCGCATCGGCGCGCGTCGGCGCATCGGCATAGCCGCTCGACCCCCACGACGATGCCACGGCAAAGAAATGCGGCACGCGTTTGGGTTCGGCTTCGGGCTTTGTGATTTCCGGCTCAGGCGGCGGGGGCGGTTCTTCATGCGCGCAGGTTTTCAATAACAGGGGCAGCGCAATCGCCGCCGCAATAGCGACAAGAAACGGCTTCGCCAGCGATGGCCGCGAAGGAGGCGTGGGATAGCGGCTATGCGTTTTAAAACCGGCCATGATATATGGAAATTACAGGATTTA
>CAYPCP010000178.1:1865-2683 GCA_964409255.1 uncultured Pseudobdellovibrionaceae bacterium | reverse complement strand
CACTGGGCCGCAGCCAGTAATCGAAGAAGGAGAGTAAATCATGGCCGAAGACCATATGTTCAGCTCAATGTCGATTTCCGCCCACGGCATGAAGGCGCAGGGCGAGCGCACCCGGGTTATCTCCGAAAACATCGCCAATGCCAACACGGCGGCGAATATGCCGGATGAACTGCCCTATACGCGTAAAATCATCACTTTCAAAAACGAGATGGACCGCGCCGAAAACCAGAAACTGGTCAAGGTAGACGACATCACCGACGACAAGCGCACCGAATATCCGCTGAAATACATGCCGGATCACCCGGGCGCCAATGCGGCTGGTTATGTGAAGATGCCGAATGTCAGCATGGTTGTTGAGCTTAACGATATGCGCGAGGCGCAGCGTTCCTACGAAGCCAATCTCGGGATGCTGGACCAGACGCGGAACATGGCTATGCGCACGATCGACATGTTGCGTTAGGCTGATTTGTGATAAAGTTTGTTATAGGAGTCACCGATGGTCGATAAAGTTAACCCCGCCGCCGCCGCCAGCGCTTATGCCAATATCGGCAAAACCGCGTCCATTGGAAATGTGGGCGGCGATGCCACGGGCCAGACCAGCTTCGGCGACATGCTGAAAAACGCCGCCGTCGACAGCATCAAGACGATGCGCGCCGGTGAAGCCATGTCGGCACGCGCCGTCACCGGGAATGCCAGCCTTCCCGAAGTCGTCCAGGCGGTGAATGCGGCCGAAATGACGCTCCAGACCGTCGTGGCGATCCGTGACCGGGTGATCGGCGCCTATCAGGAAATTATGAGAATGCCGATCTAACCCTTGT
>CAYPCP010000178.1:0-1855 GCA_964409255.1 uncultured Pseudobdellovibrionaceae bacterium | reverse complement strand
TTAGGGTTTTTATGTCCAGATCCTCCGGTCAAGCCGGAGGATGACACATATGCTGAGAAGGGGTATCCTTTCCCCATGAATCAAACCGAGCTTATCGAACTGGCCCGCGAAGCGATCCTGATGTGTCTTCAGATCAGCGCGCCTGTCATGGCCATTGGGCTGATCGTCGGCGTCGCCATCGCCCTGATTCAGGCGCTGACGCAGATTCAGGAAATCACCCTCGTCTTCGTTCCGAAAATCATCGCCATCTTTCTTGCTATCTTCGTCTTCCTGCCCGGCTTCGCCGCGGCGATGACCGCGTATATGGAAGCGCTCGCCGACCGTATCGTCGGGATGGGGTAAGCGATGGGCCTGCCCGCCGCCGCTTCGTTCATGCCGCTGGTCCCCGTCGTCCTTCTGGCGCTGTCGAATATTTTCATGACATTCGCGTGGTACGGCCATCTCAAATTTCCGCAGGCGGGGCTGATCGTCGTTATTCTTGCCGCGTGGGGCATTGCGTTTATCGAATATTGCTTCGCCGTGCCTGCCAACCGTATCGGTTATAAATTTTATTCCGCCGCCGAACTGAAAACCATGCAGGAGGTCATCACGCTGATCGTCTTCTGCGGTTTTTCCGTGCTGTATCTCGGTGAAAAACTCACGCTGCATCATATCGCCGGTTTTATCCTGATCGCGGGCGGCGCGGCGCTGGTGTTTTTCGCACCAAAAACGGTTTAGACATGACAATGGAAACCCTGACCGATTTTTTGACAACGGGCGTCTTCGCCTTTCTTCTCATCTTCGTGCGCATCGGTACGGCGGCGATGATCATGCCGGGTCTGGGCGATTCCTTCGTGCCGGCGAATATCCGCCTTTATATCGCGCTCGGGCTGTCGCTGGTGCTCTCCCCGGTGATCCAGCCCTATGTGCCGTCGCCGATTCCGCCGCTATCGATCATGTTCGCCCTGATCATCATGGAATTCGTCGTCGGCCTGTTCGTCGGGACGGTGGCGCGCGTGCTGATGGTCGCGCTCGATACTGCCGGCATGCTGATTTCCATGTCCTCCGGTCTTGCCAATGCGCAGATCTTCAACCCCTCGCTCGCCGGGCAGGGGTCGATCGTCGGCGCGTTCATGTCGGTGACGGGTGTTGTGCTGTTGTTCACCACCAACATGCATCACCTGCTGATCTACGGTCTCGTCGAAAGTTACGTGATGTTTCCGGTCGGCGGCGTCCCGGATACGGGCAGCATGGCGGAAATGATGGCGCGCGCCGTATCGGCCAGCTTCCTGACCGGGTTTCAGATCGCCATTCCGTTCCTTGTCCTGTCGCTTGTTATCTATGTCGGCATGGGCGTGCTCAGCCGTCTGATGCCGCAAATTCAGGTTTTTATCCTCGCGCTGCCGGTTCAGATCATTCTGTCCCTGCTGACCCTGGCACTTACCGTGTCGGCGGCGCTGCTGTTCTGGCTGGGTCGCATTGAATCCGGGATGACCAGTTTCCTGACTTCGGCAGGATAAGGGGGCGGTATGAGCGACGGTGAACAGGAAGACGATTCTTCCAAAACGGAAGACCCCACGCCCAAGAAACTCGAAGAGGCGCGAAAAAAAGGCCAGGTGCCGATTTCGCGCGAAATCAATAACTGGATCATGCTGCTCACCGGCACGATCGTGGTGCTCGCGATCGGCCCCGCGATGATGGAAGACATGGGCCGATACCTGCGCTCCTTCATAGAACAGCCGCTTTTGAGGCCCGGCGTGCCGGGCGGATTCGGCGTTGTCCTCGGCGATACGTTTTGGGAAATGGTCAAATTGATGGTCCTGCCGTTCCTGATCCTGATGGCGGCGGCGTTTATCGGCCCGTTTGTGCAGGTCGG
>CAYPCP010000177.1:0-2695 GCA_964409255.1 uncultured Pseudobdellovibrionaceae bacterium | reverse complement strand
ACATCTGGATATGACAGGCGGTGTTGGACACGTGGTCTTCGCCGCGCACGATATGCGTGATTTCCGTGTCGAAATCGTCAATGACGGAGCAGAGGTGATACAGCGGGCGGCCATCTTCGCGGATGACGACCGGATCGGACATTTCGCGTTCCTTGAACGTGACCTGGCCGCGCACGATATCGTTCCATTCGATCGGCTTGTCTTCGAGCAGGAAGCGCCAGTGCGGTTTCACGCCTTTGGCTTCGAATTCCTGTTTCTGCGCATCGGTGAGTTTCAGCGCGGCGCGGTCATACAGCGGCGGCAGGCCGCGGGAGAGTTGCGTTTTACGTTTCAGCCCCAGTTCTTCGGCCGTTTCGTAACAGGCGTAAATGCGGCCATCGGCCTTTAACTTGGCGATGACTTCGTCGTAACGGTCGTTGCGGTCTTTCTGATTGAAGGAAGAATCCCATGTCAGGCCCATCCACGTCATGCCGTCGCGTATGGCCTGTTCGTATTCCGGTTTGGAGCGTTCGGTGTCGGTATCGTCGATGCGCAGCAGGAAATGACCGTTCTGCTTACGGCAGAAGAGCCATGTCACGATCGCCGTCCGCGCGTTGCCGACGTGCAAAAACCCCGTCGGGGAAGGCGCAAAACGCACCCGTGTGGTCTGTGTAGCTGCCGTTATTTTGGTCATAGATTAAAGCCGTTTCTTTGCCGTTATACATTACGCGTGTCGCCTGGAACGGCATGGCAAGCCGTGTTTCCCGCGACGACAATGGGTCATTCTTCTTAAACCAAAGCCCTGTAAGTTTCAATCCGACAGCCCGGTTCCACGCGAGGCAGAACGCGGCGCGCAGGGTATCCGTCTGGAAGTCGAAACCGACCTTAATCGTAAGCATGAGTCATTTCCGCAAATTCAGAAGAGGTAATATTAGCGCGGAATCAGGCTTTTTCAACCATTATGTGAAACAGGTTGGTGATCGGATAGCGCCGGTCCCGGCCAAAGGCGCGGGCCGTCAACTTGGCCCCCGGGGCGGACTGGCGGCGCTTGTATTCCGCGCGGTCCAGCAGTTTCCAGACTTTCATGACCGTATCCCGGTCGTAGCCTTTGCGGACGATATCGCCCACGCCCATATCCCGCTCGATCAGCAGGGTGAGGATTGAATCCAGCACGTCATAGGGGGGCAGGCTGTCCTGATCCGTCTGACCGGGGCGAAGCTCGGCGCTGGGGGGGCGCGTGATGATCCGCGCGGGGATAACCGTCCCCTCCGGCCCGAAAGCGCCGGCGGGTTTATTTTTGTTACGCCATTTCGAAAGCGCGTAGACTTGGGTCTTATACAGATCCTTCAGCGCGTTGTACCCGCCGCACATATCGCCATAGAGCGTCGCATACCCGACCGCCATTTCGGATTTGTTGCCGGTGGTCAGCACCATGTGGCCGTGCGCGTTCGACAGCGACATCAAAATCACACCGCGCGCGCGCGATTGCATATTTTCATGCGCAAGCCCGGACAGGCCGGGAAGGGTTTGTTCGAATGCGTTCATCGCCGGTTCGATCGAATGGGTTTCGTAATGAACGCCCAGAAGCCTGCTGCATTCCCTGGCGTCGTCAAGGCTGTCCTGCGAGGTATAGGGTGAGGGCATCATAACGCAGCGGACAAGCTCCGGGCCAAGCGCATCGGCGGCGATGGCGGCGGTAAGTGCGGAATCGATCCCGCCGGACATGCCGATCAATACGCCGGGGAAACCGTTTTTCGTGACGTAATCACGCACCGCGAGCATGCAGGCGCCGTAAATTTCTTCCATTTCCGTCATCACGCGCGGCGCTTCGGCGGTGGTGCACAGGAAAGGACCGCCATCGGTTTTTTCCCAAACGGTGGGATGGATCTGTTCGGTGAAGGAGGCGCATTGAACGACGACCTGACCGGATTCATTCATGACAAACGAGCCGCCATCGAAAACCAGATCGTCCTGCGCGCCGGTCTGGTTGACGTAGATCAGGGGCAGGGATGTTTCGGTCACGCGCGCGCGCGCTTTTTCAATACGCTCGTCTTTCTTGCCGGCGTGATAGGGGCTGCCGTTCGGGACGATCAGAATGTCAGCGCCGGATTTTTTCAGCGCCGCCGCGGCTTGTGAAAACCACATATCCTCGCAGATCATCAGGCCGAGTTTATAGCCTTTGAACGTGATGGGTTCGGGCAGCGCCGCCGGTTCGAACACGCGGCGTTCGTCGAAGACGCCGTAATTGGGCAGGTTGTTTTTGCATACCGTGCCGATGATATGACCGGCATGAACGAAATGCGCGGCGTTATAAAGCTTTCCATCCTTGCGCCACGGCGCGGTCAGGATCAGGGCGGCGGCGCGATGGCGGCTGTCTTCGACCAGTGCGCGGACCGTGTCATCGACCGCGTCGATGAAGGAAGGTTTCAGGACGAGATCTTCGGGCGGATAGCCCGTGACCGCGAGTTCCGGCAGCACGACGATATCGGCGTTCGCGGGCGCTTCGTCCCATGCGTTGAGAATGCGCTGCCGGTTGCGGTCAAGCGCGCCAACCGTGGGGTTGATCTGGGCGAGGGTGATATGCAGGGCGCTCCTGCTCACGCCTAGCTCCGCAATGCCTTGAGTTCGTCAGAGACGAGGAACGCAAGCTCCAGCGCCTGATTGGCGTTGAGGCGCGGATCGCAGGCCGTGTGGTAACGGCTGGAGAGATCTTCGT
>CAYPCP010000176.1:0-2760 GCA_964409255.1 uncultured Pseudobdellovibrionaceae bacterium | reverse complement strand
ACGGAAGTGCAGGCCGAGGCGATCCTCAATATGCGCCTGCGCTCTCTGCGCAAGCTTGAGGAGATGGAAATCAAGGGCGAACACGATTCCCTGTCCAAGGAACGCGACGACCTCGAAAAACTCATCATGTCCGAAGCGCGTCAGTGGACGCAGATCAAAAAACAGATCGGCAACATCCAGAAAATTTTCGGCAAGGACACACCACTGGGCAAGCGCCGCACGAAAGTCGGCAAGGCGCCGGAGCTGACGTCAGTTGAGAATCTCGAAGAGGCCCTGATCGAAAAGGAACCGATCACGGTCATCTGCTCGTCCAAGGGCTGGATCCGCGCGATGAAGGGCCACGAACACGATCCGAAAGATTTCAAATACAAGGATGGCGACCGCGGCGGTTTCATTATCGAAGCCCAGACCACCGACAAGATTCTGATCTTCGGCAGCAACGGGCGCTTCTACACGCTCGCGGGCGACAAACTGCCGCCGGGCCGCGGTTTCGGCGAACCGGTGCGTTTGATGGTCGATCTGCCCAACGATGCCGATATCGCGGATATGATCGTCTATAATCCGGAAGGTCGCCTTCTGGTCGCGGCCGATGACGGGCGCGGGTTTATCGTGAAGATGGCCGATGTTCTGGCGCAGACAAAAAACGGCAAACAGATTCTCAATGTCGATGAAACGACCGAAGCGAAACTGTGCTACCCCATTGCCGATGTCGACGACCATATCGCCGTGATCGGCACGAACCGCAAGATGCTGGTGTTCGGCCTTGCCGATGTGCCTGAAATGGCCAAGGGGCGCGGTATCACGCTGCAGAAATTCAAGGATGGCGGCCTGGCCGACCTCAAAACCTTCAAATGGGATAACGGCCTGTCCTACCGTTACGGCGGTGGGGAGACGGTGGTCCCGGATCTCAACCCGTGGCTCGGTGAACGCGCGCAGGCGGGCAAGCTTCCGCCCAACGGCTTCCCCAAGAGCAACAAGTTCAACAACTAGAATTAAAAAACCCGGCACGATGGCCGGGTTTTTTGTGATCCGTCAGATCACTTATTTAATGTCAAAACCTTCGCTTTTCAGCATGGAGCGGTAATCCGTACCCTTGGCATGAATTGCCGGATCGAAATCGACCCATTCACCGTTCACAATCGTTTCCAGCCCGCTGTGATTTTTCTTGTAATCCAGCTTCGGGCTGCCTTTGGACCACGCGCCGACATAGATATGCGCGATCTCGCTTTTCTGTCCGTCCATGGCCATCTGCAGCCATAGGCGTTTGCCGATGCTATCGCGGCTGAACGCGGGATCGTAAACAAGATATTCGAGAACGGCGAAATCCTTGCCCGCGTTCAGCGCGGCTAAGCCGGCAAGGCGGCCATCCCTGGCGCGGGCCATAATCATGAACGGCATGTAACTCAACCATTCTTGAAACCGCTTCATATCCCATTTGCCCATGCCGGATTCTTTTTCGTTATGGCGGTCGCGCGTGTAGTCCCGGAACACACGGTAAAGCTCCATAGGATTCAGGAGCGCTGTGGGTGAAAAAGAATAATCATACCGTCCGTCATTCATTTTTTCTTTCTGCGTCTTGCTCAGCGAAAATTTTTCCGTGTTGATGCGCAAGGTCACGCAGGGGGTGGGGCAGGGGGCGCAGACCGGTGCGACAACACCATAGCTTACCGAAAGAAACCCTTTTTGCACGCCTTCCATGCGCGCGGGCAGGGTAAGCTGGTGCGCTTTCAAGGGGGCGACTCCGAGACGCATATCGGGTGGCGGCTCCACCCCGAGCATGACGTATTGCTCAGTGACGCGTTTACTTCCCGGCCAGTAACTGCAGAGTTCCTTATCCAGCGCCTTTATGAATGTGATTTTGCCGGCCATCGCACGATATCTTTCTTCTAAAAAAGAAGGCGGCCGAAGCCGCCCTCTGATGTCGTTGATAAGACGCTTATGCGATTTCGTTGTGATATTGCCAGCCGGTGTAAACAAGCTGGTCGTTGTCGAGGCCGACAATGCCAACCGGCGTGATTTCTTCGCCGTTTGCGCTGACGCCGAAATCTTCGTTGATCTGTACGGCCGTTTTGATCACTTGCGCGTTGCCGTATTCGTCAATCTGCGCACCCGTGCGGGCAATGTATTGATCGAGGGTGTACTGATCGACGAAAACGTCGATATCGGACTTGCCGTCGCCGTTCACATCCAGACCGATAACGTCTTTCTGACTTCCGGCATTATTAAAGAAGTTCACCGCAATTTCTTGGTCGGCTTCCACGCCGAAGATCTGGAACGTTTCCCAGGCTTCGAGATTGTCGATCACAGCGCGATCCGTAGTGTTCGCGTTGTCAACGCCGACCGCATAATCGTCTTTGTGCTCGCCGCCGCGGAGAACCGAACCGACTTTACCGACAAGGTAATCGTCACCGGCTTCGCCGCTCAGATCGTTCTTGCCGCCGCCAAGCGCGACAGCGGCATCGTTACCATTGCCAGCCCATACGCGGTTGTCACCGGTGCCGGCATCTATCAGATCATCGCCGTCATGGCCGCTTACGGCGTCATTGCCGCCAAGTGCCGCGATCAGGTTGCCGGCTTCGGTGCCGTGCAGATTATCGGCGCCTTCGGTGCCGATAATATCCGGCGTAACGACCGGTCCCGGCGTCAGTTCGATGCGTTGTTCCGCATCAAAGTCGAGCAGGGCATTGGCTTGGTGAATATTGTAGTTACCGTTGAACTCAACCGCTTGACCGGCCGCCGGCAGAGCCGAGCCGAACGAAC
>CAYPCP010000175.1:0-2777 GCA_964409255.1 uncultured Pseudobdellovibrionaceae bacterium | reverse complement strand
AGGAACACCGGACGGTTCGCCTGCGTCGGGATAATGGTTTCTTTCGACAGAAGCTTGATCCCATCGGCAATCGGCTGCAGCAGGCCGAACGGCCCGACCGTCATCGGCCCCTGACGGCGCTGCATCGCGCCCAGAACCTTACGCTCCGCATAGGTGTAATACGCCATCACCAGCAGGATCGAGCCGACAATCGCCACGATGTGCAGCACGATAAACGCCAGCGGCAACCCGTATACGTTCCAGATCTCAAGCATATCCATGATTATGCGGCTTTCTTCTTATTCGTCACAAACTGCGCAAGGTCGGGCTTGAAGTAATTCGGGCCCTTCATCACCTTGCCGTCTTCTGGGCGGCGGATCGGTTTTCCGTCCTCGCCCAGTTTCGACATATTCGAACGGTGAACTTCTTCGAACGCCGCATCCTTGACGTGATGCAGGCCGAATGACAGGAACGCGCCATCCAGAACATATTGCAGATCGATCAGCGCATCGAGCGTCTCGAGCGTGTCATTGTTTGCCAAGGCTTCTTTCAATTCATCAAGTTCCTCGGCCAGCAGATTGATCCGCAGCGCCTTGGTCTGCTCACAGGAAATATCCTGCTCCGCCCGGACCGGCAGGCCATAGGTCTCATGGAATTCCGTTACCTGTTCAAGGGTGCTGCGCTTTGACATTACTCCGCCGCCTCTGCGTATTCATGGCCTTCGACGAATGCCGCGCTGCATTGGCGCATGGTCGCGGATGCCTTGGTGATAACGTTGGTGAGATAGAAATTTTCGACCGGGTAATGGAACGGTTCGTCCGACAGGCGCCCTGCCGCGCCGAAAGAACCCCATGCGCCGACCGCGACCGTATCGATCAGGTCGAATTGCGGGAATTCGTTGACCAGACGGGCGCGCAGCTGCGCGAGGTCGTCATAACGAAGCGTCGAACCGCACAGCGCCGAAAGCGCGCGCACGATTTTCCAGTCTTCCTGCGCCAGACCCGGCGCATCGACGGCTTTACGCGCCATTTGCGGACGGCCTTCGGTGTTCATGTAGATGGCGTTTTTCTCGGTATACGCAACGCCCGGGAAAATGACGTCGGCACGTTTTGCACCTGCGTCACCATGGTGCCCCTGATAAACGACAAAGGCTTCGGGTTCGATCTGCGAGAGAACGAAATCCGTATCGGTGTTGAGCAGGTAAACGAAGTCCAGCTCGGCGAATGCCACCGGCTGCGCCGCGGTAAAGCCGACTTCGATCCCGCCCACGCGGTTGGCCGCGCTGTGCAGGACGTTAAAACCGTTCCAGTCGTCACGGATACAGCCCAGCTTCTCGGCGGCGTCGCGGGCCAGTGCCTGGATCTGTTCACCGTCTTCGCGCACGAACGCGCCTGTGCCGACGATCACCATCGGGCGCTGCGCGCTGCCTTTGTAATTCTTCACGAACGCTTCAAGCGCCTGTGGCGTGTCGCCGGCATGTTCGTAATCATACGCCAGATCGACCGCCGGGCCGATCAGGGCGACGTACGCGTTGCGCTCCGTCACCGCGCGGCGGATGCGGGCGTTCAGTACCGCCGATTCATGGCGCGGATTGACGCCGATAAGAACGATCAGATCGGCATGCTCGATTCCCGCGATCGTGGAATTGAAAACGTAACCAGCACGCTCCGACACGTCGAAACGGCCGCCATCGACGCGGCATTCGAACGTCTTGACGCCCATGCCGCCCATCAGGTCCTTGATCGCGATCATCGATTCCGTATCGGCCAGATCGCCGGCAAAGGCGGCCTGTTTCGACGGGGAAACGGATTTCATTTTTTCGGCAACGCGCGTCAGCGCTTCGTCCCAGCTCGCCTCGCGCAGTTTTTTCGTGATCGCGTCGCGGACATACGGACGGTCGAGGCGGTTTTTCTTCAGCCCGTCATACGAAAAGCGCGTGCGGTCGTCGATCCATTCCTCGTTGATATCCTCGTTGAGGCGCGGCATGACGCGCATGACTTCGGTGCCGCGCGCGTCGACGCGGATATTGCATCCCATGCCGTCATGCACGTCGATCGTTTCCGTCTTGCGCAATTCCCACGGGCGGGCCGTGAACGCATAGGGTTTGGACGTCAGCGCGCCGACCGGGCACACGTCGATCAAATTGCCGGACAGTTCGGTCGAAACGGCTTTCTCGATAAACGTGCCGATTTCCGAATCTTCCCCGCGGTTGAGCTGGCCGAGTTCGGGCATGCCCGCGATTTCCTCGCCGAAACGGACGCAGCGCGTGCAGTTGATGCAGCGGTTCATCGATGTCTTGATCAGCGGCCCGAGATTTTTGTCCGGCACCGCGCGTTTGTTTTCGTGATAGCGCGAGCGGTCGAAACCGTATGCCACGGCCTGATCCTGCAGATCGCACTCCCCGCCCTGATCGCAGATCGGGCAGTCCAGCGGGTGGTTGATGAGAAGCATCTCCATCACGCCTTTGCGTGCTTTCTTCACCTTGTCGGAACAAGTATGCACGACCATGTTGTCGCCCGCCGCCATGGCGCAGGAGGCCACCGGCTTGGGCGCGCCTTCCAGATCGACCAGGCACATGCGGCAATTGGCCGGCACGGACAGGCGGTCGTGGTAACAGAAACGGGGAATCTCGATCCCGAGATGCTCGGCCGCCTGAAGGATGGAGGTACCGGCGGGAACTTCGATTTCTTGGTCGTCAATCTTGAGTTTTGGCATGGTGTGCTTCTTAGCGTAAGGACGTCACAGAGTACACAGGGAAATCTGACAAAAAAAGTAAAAAAATACTGTAATCCGGGGCT
>CAYPCP010000174.1:0-2845 GCA_964409255.1 uncultured Pseudobdellovibrionaceae bacterium | reverse complement strand
TAGGCAGGCAGTAACGCATGCCCGGTTCGCCCGCGGTGAACAGCAGCGAGCCCATCGAGGCCGCCTGCCCCATGCACAGCGTCGAAACCTTAGGACGGATGTATTGCATGGTGTCGTAAATCGACAGCCCCGAAGTGACGACGCCACCAGGGGAGTTGATGTACATGAAAATCTCCTTGTCGGGATTTTCGGATTCGAGGAAGAGCAACTGCGCGTTGATCAGCGACGACATGTTATCATGCACGGGACCGACAAGGAAAATGATGCGCTCCTTGAGCAGACGCGAATAGATGTCGTATGAGCGTTCGCCGCGGCTGGTCTGCTCGACGACCATCGGTACCAGCGTGCTGTTGTAAGTATCTAAAATGTCCGCCATAAGTCTTTCCAGTTAGTTGATGTCCTTACTTTGGGTTTAGCGGCCAAAAGTTAATTATTCATTATCTTTATCAACCTTCTGCGGATTTCTTTTTTTGTGCAGTGCGGGATTTCGCTTCGGATTCGTCTTTTTTAGACTCCTTGCGGCTTTCCGTCTTCTTGGCGCCAGAGGATTTCTTTTTTCCGGCCCCGCCGCTTTCGTCATCGTTTCCGGCTGCGGACAGCTCTTTCAGCGATACTTTGCTGTCGGTGAATTTCACCTTGGTGAGGATATAGTCCACCGCCTTTTCTTCCATCAGCGGACCGCGCAGGTCGTTTACGCGGTCGGGATTGCTGCGGTAGAAATCCATCACCTGCTTTTCCTGGCCGGGGAACATGCTGATCTGCTGCATGAGCGCGCGGTTGAGCTCTTCCGAGCTGACCTGCAGGTTGTTGGCGTTGCCGACTTCAGCAAGCAGGATGCCTAACTTCACGCGGCGCTGCGCGATTTTGAAATACTCATCTTTCAGTTCCTCGTCGCTTTTACCGGCAAGCGACGAATCGCCTTCGGCCTGCGCCACTTTAAGGCGTTCCCAGATATTCTTGAATTCCAGCTCCACCATCGTTTCAGGAAGATCAAACGTCGCTTCTTCTTCCAGCACGTCGAAGAGTTCTTTCTTGAGCTGGCCGCGCACGACCTGATTGTATTCCTTGAGGAGCTGCCCACGCACCGCCTCGCGGAAGGCACGCGCATCGGCAAAGCCGCGCTGCTTGGCGAAGGCGTCGTCCACTTCGGGCGTTTCCTTGCTGTAGATTTCCTTTACGTTGACGACGAAACTGGCCTCCTTGCCCGCGAGTTCCTTGGCGGGATAGGCTTCGGGGAAGGTCACGGTAACGATCTTTTCTTCGCCTTCCTTCGCGCCCACCAACTGGCCTTCGAAATTATCGATGAACTGCTTGCTGCCGAGCTCAAGACGGAAATCGTTAGCGGTACCGCCGTCGAAGAGCTTGCCGTCGATGGAGCCCTTGAAATCAATGAATACGATATTGCCGAGCTGCGCCTTGCTGCCTTCCTTGACACGGTCGAGGCGCGGGTTGCGCGCGGCAATTTCCACGAGGGCTTCGTCGATATCGCTGTCGGCGATATCAAACGTGCTGCGCTCAAGCGTGATCTTTTCGAATGATATGGGCGCAACTTTCGGCAGCACTTCGAATTCGATGGTGAAGTTCAGGTCACCTTCTTCCTTGTATTCGTCGATGTTGACCTTGGGCGTCATGGCGGGACGGTATTTGTGATCGTTCATCAGCTCGCCGGTGGCGTTCTGGATGACTTGTTTCAGCACATCCGACTTGACGCTCTTGCCGTAGCGCTGTTGCAGCACTTTCATGGGGATGAAGCCGGGACGGAAGCCGGGGATCTTCACGCGCTCGCCGGCGATTTTCAGCTCCGCTTCGGTCTGCGCGTTGATCGTGGCGGCGTCAACCGTGATCTTGTAGCTTTTTTTCAATCCTTTGGCGTCGAGTTCGCGAACCTGCATGGCTGTCTCTTTATATATGGGGGGTTAATTCGAAGATGTAAGGGAAAATCACAATCCCGGGGAAAAGGCAAATAGTTTGTGCGTTACGAAAATTAGCGCACAACGTTTCCAGCCGCCGGTTGGCCGGAATTCGCAGACACGTTGGAGACAACATTTGTGCCGTCAGGCAGGTACGTCACCTCAGATCCAGGTATTACCACAGGGGCGGGTGCATTTTTAGCTAAGTCACTTACAGTGACACCCGATGCGGGCGGAACCTGTGCCACTATCGGAGCCGGACCGTTCAGCTCTGAAAGCAGGGATTGCGCATCATCGCCTGAAATCAGTTTCTGATCCACCAGCCCCTGTATCCCGCCGACACGCATCTTGGTGTCCCGAATGTCCTTCAGCGCCTCCCCAAAACCGATAGGCTTGACGCTTTTGTCAAAGACACTGGAAATAAGCGATCCAACGACATTGCCGATCGCGCCGAGGTAATCACCAACCAATGGGATAGACATAACGAAGCTGGTCAGCGCGCCGGTCAATCCTTCACCGCCGATAATTCCCTTGAACGTGTTGATTGCCGTGTCTTTATCAATTTTGATCTGCGTAGAGTTGCCGCTTTCAACGCCAGCGCTCCATGCCTGTGTGAGTTGTCCGGCGAGCTTCTGCTTTTCCTTGTGAACTTCCTGCTCAATTTCAGCAGGCGCTTTTTTATCTTTGTAAAAATCACGAACGCGCGCTTCGCGGTCGGAAAAAAGCCGATCCAGCGTCTGCATGGACTCCTGCTGCTCCAGCGTCTCCGCCGGCTTGCCGTCGCGTGCTGCGTACACACGCTCCTTGAACGACTGTATATGATCGGCCTTTTCCCGTGACGGTACAGGCATTTATACTACTCCAGACGATTTACTCCCTTATACTCTAGCAAAAGCCACCAGAAAGCAGTGTTAAGGTTTGATGACATCGTATCG
>CAYPCP010000173.1:0-2916 GCA_964409255.1 uncultured Pseudobdellovibrionaceae bacterium | reverse complement strand
GTCGCTGGCGTCGTCGATTTTGATTATGATGACATCGTTCACGCGCATCGTCATCGTGCTGTCGTTCCTGCGTACCGCCATCGGCATCCAGCAGACGCCGCCGAACACAGTGATGATTTCTCTGGCGCTGTTCCTGACTTTGTTCATCATGCAGCCGACCTTGCAGGCCGCTTACGATACCGGCCTCAAGCCCCTGATCAACGAGGAAATTGACGAATTTACCGCGTTTGAACGCAGTGTGGAGCCGTTCCGCGAATTTATGTTGAAACATGTGCGGGAGGACGACCTCATCCTGTTCACCGAGCTGAGCGAGTCCGGCCCGTATGAAAGCCCGCAGGCGATACCGCTGCGCATCCTGATCCCGTCCTTCATGATTTCGGAACTGCGCCGGGCGTTTGAGATTGGCTTTATGCTCTTCCTGCCCTTCCTTATCATCGACATGGTGACAGCATCGATTTTGATGTCGATGGGTATGATGATGCTGCCACCGGTGATGATATCCCTGCCCTTTAAAATCATCTTCTTCGTGATGGTGGACGGGTGGCATTTGATATCAGGGTCGCTGATACAGAGTTTCAGTAGTTAGATGTCTGGATATATGGATTTTTAGATGCTTGGAAATATAAGAAATCCAATCATCCATATATCCAAGAATCCATATATCTAATTCGTCCCCAAATCCTTCGTCTGCTTGTAATCATCGAGGAAGTTTTTGAACAGGTCCACTTCGGACACGATCTGTTCGATGGTTTCGCGGTCGGCGATGATGCTGGTTTTGCGCGGGCGGGTGACGATGTCGAACAGGCGGGCGCGGGCGGTTTTCTGCATGGCGTCGCCGTAGCGTTTCTGCATATTGGTCAGCGCGACGCGGTTGCCGGACAAATTGAGGGCGACGGCGCGGTTAAGGATTAAATCGGCCTGTTCCAGCGACAGCGGGCGCTGCGGGTCGATGGCTTCGTCGAGGATGAGGTCCTGCAGCCCTTCGGCGGCGTCTTCCCACAACCCCGCTTGCCACGCGATATCGGCGCGCAGGCGGTTGACGTCCGGCGCCGGGGGGAAGGTATTGAGGAGGGCGATGGCTTCTTCGGTCTGGTTCATTTGCGACAGGGCGCGGGCCTGCATCAGTTCGGCAGCGCGGAGCCGCTTCTTCGACTCTTCGTCCGGTTGCTGCGCGTAATATGATTTGGCTTTTTCCAGCGCGGTGACGGCGGGTTTGGGGTCGTTGTCGAGGAGGTAGATGGCGGCAAGGCGCATGGCGATGCGGGCTTGCTCTTCGCCGCCGATTTTGAAATCGACCTGATGCTGTAATATCGCGCCGGCGCGGGTCATCAGATCTGCATCGACCATGCGTTCGGCGAGTTTTTGCACCATCTTGTTCCCCTCCGGCGTGTCGGGGGTAAGGTTTTTGAATTCCTCATAGACCATGACGGCGTCTTCGGCGGACAAATCCTTGTTGTTCAGCAGCAGGTCGGTGAAGGCTTGCTGCATATAGGAACTGATTTCAAAGCGGATATCGGCGTCGGGGCGCAGACCTTCGGCATCGCGCAGGATGGTGAAGCCCTTCATATATTCCTTGTTCTGGATATAGAGCTTGCCGAGGGTGAAGTTGATTTGCGCTTCCAGTTCATCGCCGCGCCACGAATAGCGTAGTCCTTCGAGGCGGTCGATGGCTTGCTTCAAATCGATATTGTGGCTGTCGAGTTCCAGCATCGTCAGGGCAAGGCCCGCGCGTGCGCGGTAGAAATCATCGTTACCTTTAATCAAAGGTTCCCACAAAGGCCGCGTTTTTTCGGGTTCGCCCTTCTGTCGCCAGGCTTGGCCGCTCATATAATCCAGCGCGGCTTGCGTCCAGGGCTTCAGCGTGGCGCGGTTCTTTCCGAGCGTGCCGAGGATGCCTTCGGCCTTCGGCACTTCGTTTTTGCGCAGGGCAATCTCCGCCAGCTTGATGCCCAGTTTTTCGAGAAGGGCGCGCGGATAGCTGAGCAGCAGGCGGTGATCGGCGGGCATGACTTCACCGGCCTGTTTCCAATCCTCCAGCCATGCGAGAGTATAGGCGCGCCAGTAATCAAGTTCGTTATAGGCTTGCAGCGTCGGGTCGCTAAGGTCTTTCCATGCGAGTTCATATTTACCGGCGAGGGCTTCCGCCGCGCCGCGCAGGGCGAGAAATTCCGGACTATCTGCGATTTGCGGCATTTCCTGCCCGGCGAAGTGAAGGAAGCCGAGCGCTTCCTGTCCGCGGTCATTGGCGATGTTCATTTTAGCAAGGGTCAGAAGATCCTGCACCTTGCCGTTCTTATCCTTGTTGCCCATGCCGGACAGGATGATGTGCTGGTTATCGCTGAGCTTATCCGCGCCACCCATCATCCAGCGGTCAAAATCGAAAATGCGTTTGAAATCGCCGATGGGCGGCGGCGGGGTCTCCGGCTCCTGCACCTTTTGCCGGATGACCTGGCGGCTGACATCCTTCACGCGGGAAATGGCCAAGCCGTCAGGGCGGCTGACGGTCAGTCCCGTGGGCGTATTTTCAATCTTCAAATCATCGGCCTTGCCGACGATGGCGATACCGACGGGGGAGTTGAGCGTAGCAAGATCAACGAAATCGCGCGCGGGGCCCGCATTTTGCGTGGCGTCGGACACAGTGGCGACGGTGATGGTATCACCGATATCGGGATCCTTGAGTTCCACCAGCTTTGTCACGCGGCGCAGCGGCCATGTCAGTGTGCCCCCACGATATGTTTCCGCGTTCTGATTATCAAAGGCGCGTTGCGGCAGGACGGGCGAAGAATGACGTTCATCCGGCGTGACGACAACGCGCCAGACGAGTCCCCCGCCCTCCCCGTACAAATGATCGGGGGCGCCTTCGGGCAGTTTGAGGCTGTAAACCGTGGCGTTGACAAGCTCTTCACGCTTGAAGGA
>CAYPCP010000172.1:0-2923 GCA_964409255.1 uncultured Pseudobdellovibrionaceae bacterium | reverse complement strand
CCGACGGCAGCGCCGCCGGGCCGTTCATATCGACCATTTTATCGTTGAATTTCATCGACAGCATCAAGTCGCGGAACTGGTTGCGGAACAGCGTATCCTGCGCGCCGATCTCGCTGATCTTGTCGAGAAGCTCGCGGTACGGGTTGGGCTCCGGCAGGTAATAAGACCAGAAAATCGGGCCTGCCGACGCGCCCGCCGCGGCAAGGATATTGCCGATGACGGTCCAGCACAGGCAAAAGCTGACGATATATTGCATCCGGCCCGGCGTGCCCTTGGGCTGAAACACCACCCACGCCAGAAAAATGTACATCAGCATGAACCAGATCCAGTACAGGAAATCGATCTGATGCAGCCATTTCGGATTGTCGTACACGAAATCGAAATATTCATGCGGCAGGCGTCCACCATGGATAAATCGTTCGATGGCAATGAACAGGTAATCATGCCCGTGCGGCGTCAGATGCGACCCGATCAGCGATTTGACCGCGCCGAACACCGTGATGACCGCAAATACGCACACACAGCAGATAACGACCCGCACCAACATGGGGAGAGAAAAAATCTCGCGCACGATAGCGCTGATTTCCGTGGATGTTTTGCGCTCGATAAGTGCCTTGCTGACGCGGATAAAGCCGATGGCGAACGGCGCGGCGATAAAAACCAGTGTGAACTCCCACAGGAATTGCGGCGTGAATACGCTTTCCCCGCGCAGATCGATAGACAATTGAAAGCACAGGCCGACGACGATCGCCAGCGCGGTGCAGGCGAACAGCGGAAGATGCTCTTTTAATGCATCGACGATTATGGACAAGAAGAACCCCTAGAAGAAACTCTGCGGGTCGATATCCACCTGAACCCGCACCGTAGAAGGAGTCTGAACGTTTTTCAGCCATGCGGCAATGGCCTTTTGCATGTCGATGCTTTTATCCGCCCGAACCAGAAGGCGGCGGCGATATTTCCCGCGCAGCCGGTACATCGGCGCATCCGCCGGGCCCAGCGTATTAATCCCCGGGCCGTTGGGCGCAGACATGCCGAGTTCCTTCGACACCGCCAGCACCTGTTTTTCGTCGCGGCCCGAAACGATGATTCCGGCCAGCCTCGTAAAAGGCGGCATGCGCGCGCTTTCACGCTCCGACGCTTCGACTTCGAGAAATTCATCGCGCTCGCCATTCGCCAGCGCCTGCATGACGCGGCCTTCGGGCGTGAAGGTCTGAAGATAGACAATCCCTTTCTCCTCCTCGCGGCCCGCGCGGCCCGCGACCTGATGGAGAAGCTGAAACGTGCGTTCCGTCGCGCGCAGATCGCCGCCCGACAGGCCGAGATCGGCATCGACGACACCGACACAGGTCAGCTTCGGGAAATGGTGCCCTTTCGCGATGATCTGCGTGCCGATAATGATATCGATCTTGTGATCGCGGATATCGCGCAGCATGTCTTTCAGATCGTCATGCGTCGTCGCCGTATCGCTCGACAAAATCTTGATGCGCGCGTCGGGAAAATATTCCTTCACCTCTTCGAAGACGCGCTCCACCCCCGGACCACAGGCGGCGAGCGTATCGGCCTCGCCGCAAGACGGGCATTTTTCGGGGATTTTGATGTCATACGCGCAATGATGGCAATGCAGCTTGCCGGTCTTGCGGTGTTCGATCAGCCACGCGCTGCAGCGCGGACATTCAAAACGGTGCCCGCAGGTGCGGCACAGCGTCAGCGGCGCATAACCGCGGCGGTTGAGGAACAGCAGGCTCTGCCCTTCACGTTCCAGCGTTTCCTGCAACGCCGTTTTCAAGGTCGGCGCAATGAAATGCTGGCGATCGATCTGTTCCTTCTTCATGTCGATCAAATGGACGTCCGGCATTCCCGCCCCGCCATGGCGGTCGGGCAGCGACAGATGCGTATATTTCTGATCCCACGCATTCTGCATGGTTTCGAGCGACGGTGTCGCCGACACAAGAACGACGGGAATCTTGCCGATGTGCGCGCGCACCACCGCCATATCGCGGGCGTTGTAAATCACACCCTCCTCCTGCTTATAGGCCGGATCATGTTCCTCATCGACGATGATGAGGCCGAGATCGGCATAAGGCAGAAATAATGCAGAGCGCGCGCCGACGACCACGCGGCTTTCGCCGCTCGCCACGCCGCGCCATGTCGTCTTGCGCTGCCCGTCACTGAGCGATGAATGCCACAGCGCGGGCGTGCAGCCGAACCGTTCCTTGAACCGGTCGATAAACGCATTCGACAGTGCGATTTCCGGCAATAAAATCAGAACCTGTTTATCCGCGCTGAGCGCTTCGGCCACCGCCTCGAAATAGACTTCGGTTTTACCGGAACCTGTGACGCCGTCGAGCAGCGCCGCGCTATATGCGCTCTTCTGCACGGCGGCGATCAACGCGTTCGCCGCTTTCTGCTGCGCCTCGGACAGCAGCGCCCCTTTACGCACCGGGTCAGGGTGGCGACATGGCGCACAGGAAAAAATATCCGTTTCGATGAGGTAATCTTTCCCCACCAATGTCTTGATCACACCGGTACTGCATCCCGCTTCCTGGGCCAGTTCGCTGGCACGGCGCGGCATCGCATCGGCGGCAATCTGCATTACGCGCTTCGCGGGTGGCGACAGGCCTTTTACTTCCGCGTTCGGCGCGGCAATATAACCCTTCGCCGGTTTTTCGGCGTTGAGCGCATTCGGTATGCTGAGCGAAAGTTTCAGCACCGCGCCTTTCGGCGCCATAATGTAATGTGCGGCCCAGTCGATGAATTTGCGCTGCGCCTCGGCCATCGGCGGCACATCGAAACACGCGACGATTTCCTTGATCTTTTTGGCATCGACGTCGCCCGCGCCCGCGCCCCACACCACGCCCGTGACCTCGCGCTTGCCCAGCGGCACGGTGACATAGTCGCCCGGCTGGCAATTCATGCCCGGCGG
>CAYPCP010000171.1:0-3010 GCA_964409255.1 uncultured Pseudobdellovibrionaceae bacterium | reverse complement strand
CAGATCGCGGCGGCGGAGATGATCATGCCGGTGCCGCTGCATCGCTGGCGGCTCCTGCACCGGCGTTACAATCAATCGGCATTGATCGCGCGGGCGCTTGGACGGGCGAGCGGGAAGACTGTCATTCAAGACGGTCTGATACGGACACGTGCCACGCCGACGCAAGGGCACCTGAAAGCGGGAGAGCGTGCGCGTAATGTAAGAAACGCGTTTGCAGTGCGCGAGGGTATCGATGTGAACGGAAAAAATATTCTGCTTATCGACGATGTTTACACAACCGGCTCAACCGTGTCGGAATGCGCCAGAGCGTTGAAAGATGCCGGGGCGGCAACGGTGAATGTCCTGACGCTGGCGCGGACGGTAAAACCGGGAATGTTATAAGGCTTCGCCTTTCAGAATACGGCCCGCATCCATCATCGGTGCCAGTCCCTGATGCATGGCGAGCGCGCGCAGGGGCGGGACGGCATCGAGCGATTTTAGCCCCATGCGGCGCAGGCCGCGCAGGAAAATCATGTCATTGCTGACAACGCGGTTGAGACCGTCAACGCCCGCGACACGCGTGCCGATATCAAGGCGGCGGCGGGTTTCGTATCGATCGAGCACGGCGGGCGCGCCGATATCTTCGCCCACGCGGGCCGCATCGATAATGGTTTCGGCAAGGGCGGCGACATCGCGCAACGACAGATTCAATCCCTGCGCCCCGATAGGGGAAAGGACATGCGCGGCTTCCGCCGCGATAGCGCAGCGCGGCGCGGTGAGCATTTTCGATTTCATCAATTTCAAAGGCCAGCTTTCCGGCGTGCTGGCGAGGGTGATTTTGCCCAGCATGTTACGGCTGCGGTCCTGTACGGCTTTTTCGAATTCAGATCTTTTCAATGCAAGAAACGATTTTGCATCGGCGCTGTTTTCAACCCAGACCAGACTGCATTGATTGCCGGGCATCGGCACGAAGGTGAAGGGGCCGCCCGGGCGGTGAAATTCTGTCGAGGTGAAATCGTGCGGACGCGTGTGATCGAGAAGGCAGGTCATCGCGATCTGGCCGTAATCATGTTCGTCATATTCAATGCCTGCGAGCTGCCGTGTCATTGAATTGCGCCCATCGGTACCGATAATGATTTTCGCGGTGATGGTTTGACCATCGTCGAGTGTCGCGGCGACCTGAGAGTCCGCTTTAAAAGATGCCAGTTTCGCCGGAGCGATAACGCGTACGTTTTTAAAGGTTTGAAGATGCGCCGCCAGCACGTCGCGCAATACGGCATCCGGTATGTTGAATCCAAACTCACCCAGCCCGATTTCATCGGCGGAAAAAGAGAGCGTAACGGGTTCGACATTCGGGCTGCTGTCGTCGATGATGCGCATGATTTTTAGCGGCGTGCATTGCGAGGCCAGCGCATCCCAGACCCCGGCTTCGCGGATGACGTTCAGGGACGTTTGCATGACCGCCACCGTACGCGCGGAAGGTGCAGCGGGCCGTTTCGCGGGATCAAGGCCTTCGATCAGACGGACATCCAGCCCCGCGCGGCCCAAAAGGGCCGCCAGGCTTTGTCCAGCGATGCCGCCACCGATAATCAGGGCTTCCGTTTGCATGGCTTCACTCTATATACTGGGGGAACCCATACAAAGGAAAATATCATGGCCAAGGTTGAAATTTACACGTGGAATACATGCCCTTACTGCCGCCGGGCCAAGGCGCTTTTGGATGCCAAGGATATCGACTACACCGAATACGATATCACCGGGGATGACGGGGCGCGTGAAAAGATGGTCGAACGCACCGGCGGGCCGCGCTCTGTGCCGCAAATTTTTATCAATGATAAGCTGGTGGGCGGGTGCGATGATATCCACGCCCTCGAAGAAGCCGGAAAACTGGATGGGCTGCTTGCCGCATGATGCTTAAGGTCGCCTGTATCCAGATGAATGCCGGGCCGGATATCGCGGCCAATCTAGATTCCGCGGCGGCGTCGATCCGCAACGCGGCCGCGCAGGGCGCGCAGTTTATCGCCACGCCGGAAAATACATGCCATATGCGCGCGTCGAGCGCGGACAAGCTTGCTTCGGCATTGCCAGAGGACAGGCATCCGGCATTGCCGTTATTTTCCGATATAGCCAAGGAAACGGGCGCGTGGATATTGGCGGGATCGCTGTCCATCAAGGTGTCGGATGATAAAATTGCCAATCGTTCGTTCCTGTTCAATGACAAAGGCGGGATCGCCGCAGTATACGATAAAATTCATCTGTTCGATGTCGATCTGGCCGGGGGTGAAACCTATCGCGAAAGCGCGACGGTCAGACCCGGAGAAAAAGCGATTACCGCCGATACACCGTGGGGAAGGCTGGGGCTGAGCATTTGTTACGATGTGCGATTTCCGCATCTTTACCGTACGCTGGCGCAGGCCGGCGCCCGCATTTTACTTGTGCCGGCGGCTTTTACCGTGCCGACCGGACAGGCGCATTGGCACACGCTATTACGCGCGCGTGCCATCGAAAATGGCGCTTTTGTCATTGCGCCGGCGCAATGCGGCGTTCATGACGGCGGGCGTGAAACATATGGGCATTCCCTGATTATCAGCCCGTGGGGCGATATCATCGCTGAAGGTAGCACTGCGCCCGGCGTGATTATGGCTGAGATCGATCTTACCGCAGCGGAAAAAGCGCGGCAATCCATTCCCTCCCTCCAGCATGACAGACAATACAGGCTTTCCTCATGACCGACCGCATAATGATCGGCGCGCAAAGTGATGCGCCGGAAAATAAATTATATCTCGATTTGAAATGGGCGAACCGTCACGGCCTTATCGCCGGTGCAACGGGGACGGGGAAAACCGTTACGTTGCAAATTCTCGCCGAGGGATTTTCAAATGCCGGCGTCCCGGTGTTTATGGCCGATGTAAAAGGCGATTTAACGGGGCTTTGCCAGGCATCTTCGCTGCCGGATTTTGTGACCAAACGTGCCGCTGCGATCGGCGAAGACATCAGGCCGCAGGCTTTTCCGGTAACTTTCTGGGATGTC
>CAYPCP010000170.1:0-3031 GCA_964409255.1 uncultured Pseudobdellovibrionaceae bacterium | reverse complement strand
TGCCGGTGAAACGCAAGGCAACCCATGTCTGATCCTGTCCGGCGTACTTGTTTCCCCATGCGATACGCGCCCGGACATCGGGCGGAATGTCGTAGCGCAGGATTTTATCGTGAATGCGGATGATCTCCGCCTTGTCCGTTCCGACTTCTTCCTTGAGCTCGCGCATGACGGCTGTGCGCACATCCTGACCGTCCATCCCGCCTTGCGGCATTTGCCACGCGCCGGGTGAATCCAGGCGTTCGCCGACGAAGACCTTGCCGTCTTTGTTGAAAAGAACGATGCCCACGCATTGTCTATAGGGAAGATCGGTCATGGCGTTATTGCGCGACAAGCGCCGAAGCGGGGGCCAGTTGCAGCCCGCGCGTGTCGAGCGTTTTTGCCCATTCCGCCACGCCCGTAATGATGGCGGGTGTCGGATAGGCATAAACAATCGCCCGGCCTTTGCTGAGGGCGGCATTTTCGACAGAAGACAAAGCCAGTTTTACCGCAGCGGGCGAAAGATCTTCACCCAGTGTCGCGACGGTGTCACCATGTGGATAGGATTGTGCCGAGGCCAGCTCTCTGGCGAAGAAGGGGCGGTCGGGCCGCCCGTCGATGATACCGAGGCCGCGGCCAAAAATCTGCTGAACCACGGGCACGATGTTTGTGTTGTCGGCGGTGAAGCTGTGATTGTCGAGCGTGATGACGCCCGCATAGCCGGCGCCGCTGGCAAGGACACGCATCAACCTGTCCTGATTTTGTTCAATGCTTGCGGACGACAAAATGGTGTAAGGGCCGGGATCCGGGTCAGGGTAGGTGTCGTTCTGCAACGGCAATGTCAGCCATACTTCGTGACCCGCGGTGCGTGCCCGATCCATCCACGGGCCGGGTGCGGCGGCGTAGGGGCTGATGGCGAGGGTGACGTCACGCGGCAGGTCTTCGATAATGCCCTTGCTCAAGCTTTCGGACAGGCCTGCTTCCAAAAAGATGATTGCAACAGGCGCGCGGCCGGGGACGAGTTCGGCAGGTTTTTTATAAGCGTCGAACGGCGTCATGCCCGTTTCGAGATTGGAGACCGGAACCTGTCCGGCGGGCATGGTTTCATACAGGCCCTGAATGGGGGCGTGGGCAAGGGCGTAGGATGGCGCCGCTTCTTCCGCAGGAACCGTTTCGGCGACAGACTCGGCCTTTTCAACCGGTTTGGGTTCGATGCGTTCGATCTGGGCCGTTTTGGAGGGCATGCCGGCCTGAAGCCGTTCGAGCGTGTCCTGCGTGCGTAAAGACATCCATACGCCCATCAGGGCAATGACGCACGCCCCCGCGCCCAGGCCGTGCAGAAAGGACGGAACGGAAAAGGAAACGTGCCGCAGCGCGTGAGATAATTTTTCCTTTGCCGTTGTCATGTGCCTTTACGGTTGCGGTTGAACCGCTTTATCGGTCGCAGGGGTTGTCGGTGCCGGTTCAGGCGTTACGTTTGGCGCGCCTGTCTGGAAACGGCCATACATCGATACGCCGCGCAGGAGATCGATCGCGCGCAGAAGCTGATAATCATCTTCTTTTTTCGCTTCTTCAGCGGGCGGTTTATCGGCGGTGACTTCCTTGGCGGTCGTCGGGTCGATGGTCGGGTTTACGGCAGGGGCCGGTTTGCTTTCTTCGGATTTCTTGTTCGGATTTGACAGCGAATGACGCAGGTCGCCTTCGCGTGTGCGGGTTCCGGACGCAATTTCCTCAATCTTCGCCTGTTCGACGGCAATATCGGGTTCGATCCCTTCGGCCTGAATAGAGCGGCCCGACGGCGTGAAGTAACGCGCCGTGGTCAGGCGCATCGCGCCGTGGCCGGGCAGCGGAATAACCGTCTGCACAGAGCCTTTGCCGAATGATTTCGTGCCGAGCAGAATGGCGCGGCGGTGATCCTGCAGCGCGCCCGCGACGATTTCAGATGCAGATGCCGAACCGCTGTTGATCAGGACGACAATCGGTTTGCCATCGGTCAGGTCGCCGGGGGTTGCGTTATCGCGCTTGGTGTCCTGTTCATTGCGGCCACGGGTCGAAACGATTTCGCCTTTATCCAGGAAGATATCGGATACGGCAATCGCCTGATCGAGCAGGCCGCCCGGATTGTTTCGAAGATCGAGAACATAGCCCGTGATTTTGTTGCCGAGTTTGGATTTGATTTCCGCGATGGCTTTTTTCAGACCTTCTTCGGTGTTCTGGTTGAAGGTGGTGATACGAAGATAGCCAACATCGTTGGATTCAACGCGGGAGCGCACGGACTGAATACGGATGATGTCGCGGGCGATATTGATTTCGAGCGGTTCATCGGCGCCTTCGCGCGCGATGGTGAGTTTAATGGTCGTGCCAACCTTGCCGCGCATTTTATCGACCGCTTCGGAGAGCGTCAGGCCCATGACCTGTTCGCCATCGAGATGGGTGATGAAGTCCCCGGCCTTGACGCCCGCACGATAGGCCGGCGTATCGTCGATAGGGGAGACGACTTTCACGAAACCGTTTTCCATCGACACCTCGATACCGAGGCCGCCGAATTCGCCGCGGGTCTGCACCTGCATGTCGGCATAATCGTCATCATCCAGGTAGGAGGAGTGCGGGTCGAGCGCGGTGAGCATCCCGTTGATCGCGCTTTCGACGAGTTGTTCGTCCGTTACAGGTTCGACGTACTGCGCACGCACGCGTTCGAAAACATCGCCGAACAGGCTGAGCTGACGATACGTGTCGACGTTATCCTTGGCGGCGGCTGACGCTTTTTCGCCAGCGGTCGGGACAGTGCGTTCATCCGCCTGAGCCAGAGCCGGTAACCGTGACGCACCGGCGAAATATCCGCCGATACCGGTGGCCAGAATGATCAGGAGAATAATGTAGGTTTTGTTCGTCATCGCGCTGTCCTTTGGGTCTGTTATCCCAGCTCGGCGAAGAATCGGGAGGGATTGACCGGTTGGCCCTTGTGACGCAGCTCATAGTAGACGCTGGGATTTGCGCCGTCCTGCGATTGCCCGAGAAGACCCACCGGTTCGCCGGCGGCAACAGATTGCCCCAC
>CAYPCP010000169.1:0-3035 GCA_964409255.1 uncultured Pseudobdellovibrionaceae bacterium | reverse complement strand
TCGTAGGCAAAAGATGAAGGGCCGAGCCCATATTAATGAACGCCTGCAAACCGAACATACTGAGCAGCCCGCCGGTGGCGAGCATAACGAATAGATCGTCACTATCCATGATCCGGTTAAACCCGCGCACCAGCACATAACCATAGAGCGCGATAATCACGACGACAAAGAACAGGCCAAGCTCTTCCCCCGCGACGGAAAAAATAAAATCGGAATGCGCATCGGGCAGCGTCAGTTTCACCGTGCCCTGCCCCGGCCCTTCACCGAAAAGGCCGCCCATGCGGAACGCTTCCAGTGAACGGTCGATCTGATACGTATCGCCGCTTTCGGGATGAAGGAAGCGATCGACGCGGCTTTGCACGTGCGGGAAAAATTGATAGGCCATGAAACCGCCGATACATCCCAGCGCGACCAGCAATGTCACCCAGCGCATCGGCAAGCCGGACAGAAAAATAATCGCCATGAAACACAGCGTGGTGACGAACGTCATCCCCATGTCGGGTTGAAGGATCAGCAGCAGCGCGACCAGCGCATAAAGGCCGATGGCAATTTTCATACCCGGAAAGTCAGGTTTTTCTTTTTGATGCGAAATAAACCATGCGGCCACGACAAGGAACGCGGGCTTTACGAATTCGCTGGGCTGAAGCGAGAAGCCGGGCAGATGCAGCCAGCGTTGCGCGCCTTTGATTTCCATCCCGACCAGCAGCACGAGCACCATCGCCAGCAGCCCGCCACCCAGAACGATAAACGCCGCGCGGCGGAGCTTTCGCAGATCCATCATGGAAAAAGCCAGCATCGCCGCCAATGTCGGCACTAAAAGCGTAAGATGACGGATGATGAAGTGATAATCGCTAAGACCGATGCGGCTGGCGACCGGCGGGCTGGCCGCCATGACAAGCGCGACACCGAACGCGATAATAGTCAGCAACGCCGCGAGCATCGGGCGATCAACCGTCCACCACCAGCGCCCGGCAACGGAGCGGTCCGTCCGTGTAAACATTTTCATACGGCGATATCCTCGTCCAGCGTATTGACGAGATCGGCAAAGGTTTCGCCGCGATGTTCAAAACTGCGGAACTGATCCCACGACGCACAGGCGGGAGAGAGCAGCACCGTGACCGGGCCACCCGGCTCTCCCCGCGCGATCTGCGCGGCGCGGTGCGCTTCGAGCACGGCGAAATCGAGCGTGCGGCTGACGCTGTAGGGCACGCGGTTTTTATCGAGCCACGCGGCGAAATCTTCGGCGGCTTCGCCAATGACAAAAGCGTGGCGGATACGGTCCATATATTCTTCGAGACCGTTCAGGCCGCCGTCTTTCTGGCGGCCGCCGACGATCCAGTAAATATTCTTGAAGGACTGAAGCGCTTTTTCAGCGGCCTGCACGTTCGTCGCCTTGCTGTCGTTCACATAGGAAACGCCGTTGATCGTGCGCACGGGATATTGGCGGTGCGGCAGGCCGGGATAGGTTTTAATCGCCGCAAGAATGTCTTCGGCGGGAATTTCAAGCATGCGGGCGGCGGCGTAGGCAGCGCAGATGTTCTGATAATTATGCGTGCCGAGCAAGGTGCGGATGTCGGCGATATTGCCGATTTCACGGCGCGATCCGTGAATATCGTCATGCAATGTGTTGTTGAGGACAAAAACGCCGCCATCGGTTTCTTTCAATACCGAGACGCGGATCAGGCGGCGTTCGCCGACCGTTTCCACCTTGCCGGCGATATGGGCGCTTTGTGCGTCATCCACCCCGCAGATCGCGATGCCGGGGCCGTTGAATATCTGCGCCTTGGCGGCGGCGTATCCATCCATATCGCCGTGCCGGTCAAGATGATCGGGCGAAATATTGAGAAGAATGGAAATATCGGGGTGGAACGTCGGGCAAAGATCAAGTTGATAGGACGAGAGTTCAAGGACGAGGCAGCCGTCCTTACCCGGCAGCGCGATATCCAGAACGGGCGCGCCGATATTGCCGCCGATGACGGTTTCTTTGCCGCACGCCTTAAGAATATGCCCCAGCAGCGCGGTGGTGGTGGATTTGCCGTTGGTGCCGGTAATGCCAATGGTTTTGCGGCCATGCGCGGTACGGTGAAGAACTTCGATATCGCCGATAATCTCCACGCCTTCCTTCTTTGCAGCGTCCACGACCATATGCGGATTGTGCGTCAGCGGCACGCCGGGAGAGAGGATCAGGCAGGCGACGCCGCCCATGCCGTCGCGTTGAAAATTATGCAGCGTTGCGCCCGCGCGTTCGGCCTCTTTACGTTTTTCGTCTTCGTCGTCCCAGGCGAGGACGGCAGCCCCCTCCTTCACCAAAGCGCGGATCGCCGACAGGCCGGAAAGCCCGAGGCCGAAGACGCCGGCGGGCTTTCCATGAAGCGTTTTGATGAAAGGTTTGAGGCTCATCGCAGTTTCAGGGTCGACAGGCCGATCAGCGGATGACGATCGCCGGTTCGGACCAGCCTTTTTTCTCAAAATGGTGATGGATCGGGGCCATGGCGAAGACGCGCTTGCCCGTCAGTTTAAAGGACGCAACCTGTATCACGACCGACGCGGTTTCAAGGACGAACAGGCCGCCGATGATGACGAGGACGAGTTCGTGCTTCACGATCATCGCGATCGCGCCCAGCCCGGCGCCCATCGACAGCGATCCGGTGTCGCCCATGAACACCATCGCGGGCGGCGCGTTGAACCATAAAAAACCCATCCCCGCGCCGATCAGCGCGCCACAGATGACGGCCAGCTCGCCCGTGCCCGGCACAAAGTGAATGCCCAGATAGTTTGAGAAAACGGCATTCCCCGCCAGATAGGAGATAAAGCCGAAGCAGGCCGCCGCGATCATCACCGGCACAATCGCCAGACCGTCAAGGCCATCCGTCAGGTTGACGGCGTTCGACGCGCCGACAATCACCAGCATCGCAAACGGAATAAAGAAGAAGCCGAGCGGCAGCAGGTAATCTTTCATGAATGGAATCGCAAGGCCCGTATCGAACGTGTCCTTGGTGAAGTAAAGATAGGCGGCGATGGCCACCGACGCGATG
>CAYPCP010000168.1:0-3047 GCA_964409255.1 uncultured Pseudobdellovibrionaceae bacterium | reverse complement strand
CGTTCGCGCCGATCCAGCGCAGTGTGTCGCGGAATTTTTCCGGGCGGCCCAGGCCGGCGAAGGCGATGAATTTTCTATCGAGCGCGACAACCGCGTCGGGGACGATCTGGGCGCGGAAGACGGGTTTTTCTGCGGCGAAAGGAAGGCTGTCCCCCAACAGAATAATCGCATCCGTTTTGGACAGGGCGCTTTCCAGCGTTTCACGCAGCGGCCCCGCGGGCAAAGTGAGGCCGTTGCCGATCCCCTGCGCCGCGTCGACCACAAGGAAAGAAATCGTCTTTTTGACGGACGGGTTTTGCAGGCCGTCATCCATGAAAATGAAATCCGCCCCGGCAAGCTGCGCGAGTTTTACGCCCGCCGCGCGATCGGCGGCAATGACGGTGGGCGCGAAAGCGGCGTGCAGCAATGCTTCGTCACCGACGTCTTTATAGGTGTGGGCGCGTGGATCGACCGTTATCGGCCCGTCGAGCTCCCCGCCGTAACCGCGCAGGACAATCGCGGGAAAGCGCGTGATGTGTTCATTGAACAAAAGCGCGGCAATCGCCTGCACCGCGGGGGTTTTTCCCGCGCCGCCCGCGACGGCGTTGCCGATGCATAAAACAGGGACAAGCGGCGTGTATGGCGAAGCCGTTTTTTCACGCAGTTTTGCCACCGCGCCATACAGCCCCGCCACCGGACGCAGCGCGGCGGACAGAACGCCGGGAGCAGACCACCAGAAGGCAGGTGCTTTGCGCGGCATTAGACGGCCTCCTGCTGGCGGGCTGCGCCCTGAACGATGGGGGAGAGCGTTTCCATGACGCGTTCGAGAACGCCGGCTTTTTTCGCGGCATATTGGCGCGCGCGGTTAATGGCGGCCTCGCGCATATCCGGTTGTTGAAACAGTTCGAGAAGGGCCTGAGTCAATTCGGCTTCGGTATGGACCTGCCGAATGGCATCGGCGATGTCCATTTCGTCGAAAACTTTTTGCTGGTTCTGCACATGCGGGCCGGTCAGAACGGCGCAGCCCAGTTGCGCGGGTTCGATCAGATTGTGGCCGCCGCCGCCATCGTTGCTGAACGAGCGTCCCACCATCGCGATGGAGCTGAGGCGGTAGAGCGCGCCGAGTTCGCCCATCGTATCGACGACGTAAATATCGTCGTCACGGCTTGGCAATATGTGTGTGTCGCCGCGCATGGTGAATTTCATGTTTTCAGCGCTGCAGACGCCCGCGATTTCATCGCGGCGGTGCGGGTGGCGCGGCACGATAATGGTAAGGAGGCCGGGGATTGCATTTTTCAGCGCGCTGTGAACATGGCAGGCCAGCGTTTCTTCGCCCGCATGCGTGCTGGCGTAAACCCATAAGGGGCGGGCCTGTGTCGCGGCCTCCAGCGAGCGGAGATTTTGCGCATCGGCGGGCAGGGGAGCGGCGCTGAATTTCAAATTGTCGGTGACGACGACGTGGCGCGCGCCCAGGGCGCGATAGGCAAAACCGTCTTCCTGGCTTTGCGCGAGAACGATGGAAAAGGCGCCGAGGATATCGGCGATCAGGCGGCGCGCCTTATCCCAGTTTGCGAACGAGCGTTTCGACATGCGCGCGTTGACGAGGGCGGCGGGAATGAAACGGCTTTTGACTTCGCCGAGCATGTTGGGCCAAAGCTCTGACTCCATCCAGAAGGCCATCGCGGGTTTCCAGTAGTCGAGGAAGCGTGCGACCCACGCGGGATGATCGAGCGGATAGAATTGGTGGAAGGCCCGCGGCGGCAGGCGGCGCGCCATCATCTCCGCCGAGGTGACCGTGCCGGTGGTGACCATGACGGTCAGGCGCGGGTTGTCGTTCAGCAGCGCGTCGATCAGGATCAGGGCCGATTGCGCTTCGCCGACGCTGGCGGCGTGAACCCAGTACAACAAACCGTCCGGGCGAGGGAGGCTGGCGATACCTTTGCGTTCATCGAGGCGCGCCGGGTCTTCCTTACCCGCGCGCAGGCGCAGGGCCAGCAGGGCGGAGAGGACCGGGGCGCTGACCCCGGTTATGGCGCGATAGAACTTCATCACGCTCTTCTAGACGAAAATCGCTGATTTTGAAAGAAAAACAGCCCCGGAAAGGGGCTGCGGTTTCTCGGGATATCCCTTTTCTTACTGGCACTTGTCGTCAATAAGCGTACAGCCCGGGTTTGTACAGACCTTGTCTTTCTTTTTCGCCGCGCCGCCGCCGCTTGCGCCGGACAGGATGATGGTCACGCCGGTTTCAATGCCGTCGCCGCATTTGCCGTCCTTGCCGCCGGGTTCAACCAGCTTGCGGATGTCCTCGAAATCTTTCTTCAACGGGTCCTTGAACGGATAGACCTTGTCGCCTTCGTTGGTGGCGATTTTGTCTTTATCGACCCATTCCTGGCCTTTGACTTTATCGGAGCAGAATTGCGGCCATGCACGGGTGTCGCCAATGGATTCATAACCGGGAATCGCCTGCCCGCCGTTCGGGCCGGGCTGGAGCGTGCGGAACGGATAGAAACCGTCCGTGTTCTTGAATTCATCGTTGTCGATGAAGTTAATGCATTTCGACGCTTTCCATACCTCGGCCATGATGTTGCAGCCCTGATAGGCTTTCATGTCCTTGGCTTCTTCCCAGCCGGAGCCGCCGGGCTTGCGTTCGTCCTTGGCGGGTTTGTTACGGAGCTTTTCCGAACGCTGGGCGAGGAATTTATTCGAGAAATTGTTTTCGATGTAGGATTTCAGCGTGGTCGTCACGACGTTCTGGAGGGCGATTTCCTGTGCCTGCGCGGCGCCGCGCTGAATGATGATTTTTCCGAAGTAATCGGTATGCACGAAAATGTCGCCGAGATATTTCGCGCCATGCGAGACCATGTTGTCGAAACAGGTATATTGCAGGACGCTGTCGGGTTTGAAGATCAGGTTCTGATTCTGCATGATCTCACGCTCCGCTTCCATCCAGGCGCGGGCGGAGAGCGTTTCCCAGTAACGCGGGTCGCAGGGTTGGGGCGCGATCTTGCTGCTGTTGCCTGCGGCGGGGGCTGCGCCGCCGCCTGCATGGGCGGGCGCTGCCGCCGTTA
>CAYPCP010000167.1:0-3056 GCA_964409255.1 uncultured Pseudobdellovibrionaceae bacterium | reverse complement strand
ACGCCGAGTTAAGCTGAAGACGCGCCACATCGTGTTCTTCTTTGAGGAAAGAATAAGTTGCGATACGGGCGCTTGTTACTGGACGTAAATCGTTGATCAGACCGCCGGCATGAAACCGCATGATTTCTTCGAGATGGCCGATTTTATTATTTACAGCACCAATTTTCAGCGCTGCATGCCCGATATTTATCATCGAAAAGTCAAAACGCACATTGGCGATCCGTTCGAGCAAGTGTTTTTCATCGGACGCCTGCAATGTTTTCGCGACCTCGCCGCGATTGGCCGCCAGATAGCGATCGACAATAAGGTCGTAATGCTCATGCATCGTCTGCGTTGTAAATTCTTCCTTAAGCTCTCCCGATACAGCATTCTCAAGCATATCGCGGATTTTAAGCCCCAGACGTTCAACAACTTCGCGGTCGCTTTCAGCGCCAACGGAAACATGGCCCGCTGCGCGTTTGTTGCTTACCATGTATTGTTGTAATGCAACCTGAGCTTCATAATGCTGCAAGGCAGATTGTTGTTTTGCCATCGCCATACCAAGCAGATCGTGATGATAGGTGTAGTCATCCTCAACTTGCTCACTTAAAAGACGGGTAATTTGGGCATGTGCAGGCAAATCTTTTAAATCGGTCTGATAAGAAATATCGAGCGGGTTAAAATCCGGCCCTAAAAGCTCGACGATGTCGTCTTCCTGATGGTCGATAACGCCAAACAGTTCGTCAATGCGCCTCACAGCCCATTGCGGTGTCGATTCTTCGTCGGGTTTTTTATCCTCGGTCATGGCGGCACTATAGCGTCGCCTGTTATATTATGTCAATTATTTTTAAGGCCGGCCTCAGGCCCGTAATGGCGGAAGATCTTTATATATTTCAAGAGCTTGGGGGTTGGCCAACGCTTCGACGTTTTTGACCTTACGCCCGTGGATGACATCACGCACAGCCAGTTCGGTGATTTTGCCGGATTTCGTGCGCGGTATGTCATCGACCTGAAGGATCTTTGCCGGAACATGGCGAGGCGAAGCGCCATTGCGGATCTGCTTCTTGATCGTATCGATCAACGCATCGTTTAACGTGATGCCGTTTTTCAAACGCACGAACAAAATGATGCGTACATCGCCGTCCCAGTCCTGCCCCACCGCGATGCTTTCGATGACATCGGGAACCTGTTCGACCTGACGATAAATTTCCGCCGTGCCGATCCGCACGCCGCCGGGATTGAGCGTGGCATCCGAACGGCCGTGAATGATAAAGCCTCCATGCGACGTGCGCTCGATCCAGTCCCCATGGCACCAGATATTGTCGAAACGTTCGAAATACGCGCCATGAAATTTTGCGTTGTCGGGATCGTTCCAGAACATTACGGGCATTGAAGGAAAAGGTTTTGTGCAGACCATTTCGCCTGAACCCGCGCCGGGTGGAATAGGCTTGCCGTCGTCATCAAACACCTCCATCGCCATGCCAAGACCGGCGCCCTGAATCTCACCGCGATAGACGGCGGAAATAGGATTACCGAGAACGAAGCACGACACGATATCCGTCCCACCGGAAATAGAGGCGAGATGAACATCCTTTTTGATGTGCTGATAGACGAAGTCGAAACTTTCATGCACGAGGGGCGAACCGGTCGATGTCACGACTTTCAATTTCGACAGATCATGCGTATCCATCGGGTGAACCTTGTTCACCTTCATCGCATCGATATATTTCGCGGACGTGCCGAACAGCATCGCGCCATGTCTGGACGTGAAATCCCACAGGACGTTACCGTCGGGATGGAACGGGTTGCCGTCGAACAGCAGGAGCGTGGCTTCGCTGGCCAAGGCCGAGATCAGCCAGTTCCACATCATCCAGCCACAGGTGGTAAAATAAAATACCCTGTCACCTTTTTTAATGTCGCATTGCAGTTGATGTTCTTTGACATGCTGAAGCAGCGTCCCGCCATGACCGTGAACGATACACTTAGGAATTCCGGTGGTTCCGGACGAGAACATGATGAATAGAGGATGATTAAAAGGGACAGGATTAAATTTTATTTCGCCCGCCTTATAGGGCGATAGAAACGCTTCCAGCGCGAGAGTATTCGGCATGCCACCCAGATCAGCGCCCGGATTTGTAAACGGCACGATCACGGTTTTCTTCAAGCCCGGCAGATGGGGCTGCACCTCGCGCACTTTCGAAAGACAATCAAGCGTTTTGCCGCCGTAATAATAGCCATCGACAGCAATAAACACCGTCGGTTCGATCTGACCGAAACGGTCGATAATTCCCTGCACCCCGAAATCAGGCGATGCAGACGACCAGATCGCCCCCAGCGACGCAGTCGCCAGACAGGCAATAATGGTTTCCGGCATGTTCGGCATAAACGCCGCCACCCGGTCGCCCTTGCCGACACCTGCGGCGGCCAATGCCTGTTGCCAGCGGCTCACCGCGTCATGAAGCTCGTTGAAACTCAGCGTGCGTTCGCCGCCCTGTTCATCGCGGAAGATGATGGCGGGCGTATCGTCACGACGACGCAGCAGATTTTGCGCGTAATTAATGGTGCCATCGGGGAAATATTGCGCCCCGGTCATTTTTTGCGGGTCTTTCAGGGTCGTTTTGCCCTTGTCCCCGACAACCCCGGCAAAATCCCAGAGTCTGGTCCAGAATTCTTCCGGCTTTTCGACGCTCCAGCGCCAGAAATCGGCGTAATCCGCGCCGGGATGGCCGCATTCAGCCATAAAATCCGCAAGCCGCGTGGCGGCGATGCGTTCGGAAGACGGGGTCCAGAGAGGTTTATCTGTCATGTTTCGTCACTATATATGTAACCGGGGAAGAGAAACGCGCGAATAGCTCCATTAAGATACCCCAATTTAGAGGGATGCAAAACGGACCTTTCCATGGAACAATACCGCCGCAACCGTAAAGAAATCTCTAAAGAATATAGGGTGTTATGAGAATATTTGCCGTCCTAGCCCTTCTCCTCCTCACCGCCTTTCCCGCCGCCGCGCAGGATAACAAGGTCGCCATCCGCCTGATTGCCGACCGCGACCGCGTCGAAGCGGGCGAGAACGTCAC
>CAYPCP010000166.1:0-3058 GCA_964409255.1 uncultured Pseudobdellovibrionaceae bacterium | reverse complement strand
GCATTGCATCGACACCTGGGCCGGAAGCATGGAGCACGACGTCCTCAAGATGAACATGTCGGATGTCGAAACCCGGTTCGACCATAACATATCGGTCGCGAAGAAACTCGCAGGCAACACGGTAAAATTGGTAAAACATAAGGACTTCTCAAGCGCCGCATTACCCGAAATACTCGTACAGGTGAAACCCGGTTATTTCGATCTTGTCTACATTGACGGCTCGCATGAAGCACCCGACGTGCTGACCGACGCGATCTTCAGCTTCCAGCTTTTGAAAGTCGGCGGCGTCATGATTTTCGACGATTACCTGTGGGGTTCGATCAACGCGCACCGCGATCCGCTGCACCTGCCGAAATTCGGCGTCGACGCGTTCATGAATACCTTCCAGAAAAAAATGGCCGTCATCGAGTGGATGCCCGTTTCGCAACTATATACCCAGAAAACGAACGCCTGATTTTTTTGCTCGCAGAAAACGTTTTTTTAATTCCCTTTTGAACAGGTTTTGCTACGTAAGGGGTATGTCTTTCGAACTTTCTATCGAAGCGTTCACGATTGCATGTGAAGCGACATCCACCGGGACGCGCAAATGCGCGTATTTCGCGGTGGGTTTATGAGCAACGAAGGCGAATCCGAAGCCATCATCCTCGTCAAGGCAGCGTCACAGCAGGGCATGAGCGTCGATGAAGCCGTGTATTGCGCAGGCGTTACGCCACAAGGCGAATGGGTAAGGCTTTATCCTGTGACCTTCAGACGCGGCAACGACGTCCACCATTTCAAGCGCTGGGACCATATCCGCTTCCGCTGGCGCTCCCCGTCCGGGGATCCGAGGCCGGAGAGCCGGAGGGTGGACCAGAACTCCATCGAGGTGATCGGGGAATTGTCCCCGAGCCAGCGTTTCGACTTTCTCTCGCGGCTCGAAGTCACGCACCTGCACCGTTTGTCGGAACAAGGCAAAAGCCTCGCCCTGCTGCGCCCGCGGAACCCGCGCTTTTTCGTTGAGCGGAAAACGGAAACGGAGATCAATGAGGAGCAGCAACTCTACGGACGCTTCCAGCGCGAAACGCCGTCCGAGGCCAATATGCTGAAGCCCCAGAAACCCTGCCCCTACAGGTTCAAATATAAATACTCCGATGACGACGGCGATTTCGAGGGCGTCTATCAGGACTGGGGCGTAAACGCGGCGTTCGCCAGTTTATCGGAAGCTTTCGGCGAAGCGCAGACGCTCGCGCGCATCGTGCAGGTGCTCGGGAAAGAATACCCGAAAAAAGGCATGGTATTCGCACTGGACGCCAACCCTCGCGACCGTGAGAAATGGCAGATAAACGCGATCATCTGCCTCGACGAAGTGTGCAAGGTCTCCGGGACGTCGCTCGACGTGGTGACGTGAGACGGATGCACCGGCGAAAATTCATTGGCCTGATTTCAGGCGCGATATGCGCATTGGCCTTCGGGCGGGCAATAGCGGCACAAAAGGTGGAAAAATTGCAAATCGACGATGCGGAATGGAAAAAGAAGCTGAGCCCGGAGGCGTATGACGTGCTGCGCCGCGAAGGCACGGAGCGACCGTTTTCCAGCCCGCTGAACGATGAGAAGCGCGAAGGCGTCTTCGCCTGCGCAGGATGCGACCTGCCGCTGTTCCCGTCGAAGTTCAAATACGACAGCGGCACCGGCTGGCCGAGCTTTTTTGATACGCTTCCCGGCCATATCGAAACCAGCACCGATTACAAACTCGTCGCTCCGCGCACCGAATATCACTGCGCGCGCTGCGGCGGCCATCACGGGCATGTATTCAACGACGGTCCGAAACCTACGGGACTCCGCTATTGTAATAACGGCGTAGCGCTGAAGTTCGTGCCCGAGAGCGGCAACCCTACCTAGCGCCCGCCTCCACCACTTCCCTGAGGCTCGCAAGGCCCTTCTCGAACTGTTTTCCGACCATCTTCTCGCAATCGACGATGCAGCTGATCAGCTTGCTCATGAAATTGCTCTTTCCGTCCATGCTCCATGTGACGATCGTCTGGCCACCTTCGGCTGTGAAGGTGAACTCCGCCGTGTTGACGCCCTTGAAGGGCTTGATGAAATCGAGCCGGAAACGGATAAAGTCCGGCGCGCGGCTTTCGGTGATGGTCATGCTCCCCTCGCCTACGTTGCGGTTGCCCGCCCACCGCATCACCGCGCCGGTGCCTGACGCGGGCCCCTCGAAGGTGGTTTTTGCATTGGGGTCGAGCTTCGCCCAGGGCGACCACGGCTGCCATTTCACAAGCTCGTTCACATGCGGGAATATCACGGCGGCGGGCGCCGAAATCACGCCCGTACGTGTAACACGGAACTCCGACGGGCGGCGCGAAATAATAAACGCCAGCACGGCGAGTGCGATGATAACGACCAGCCCGATATGCATATGATCTCCTCTTAGCTGCTAAATCCCCGCATAGTTTTCATGGCCGCGCAAGGTACGCAACCGTTTTCTGGAAAGGCCCCGTTCAAAAACCGTTCGCGCACCGCTGCCGGCGGGTTCGGAACTTTTTCGAACGCGCATTGAACCGCGGGGAACCGTTTTTATCGTCGTCATAAACGTGAAATATACCTTTATATCAATATATTATAAAAACACCGTCGCTCACGCCCCTGCCCTTTTCATGACATTTCTTTGCATTCCTTGACATTTTTAGAGCCAAGCAATTGTTATTTAACAATGTCCGCCCCACAGAGAAGAACCTGAAGCCGCGCAAACAGGCCAGATACTTCACCGCGCACAGGACGACGAATGGATTATAGGGGAACGCAAACCGGCCCGGAAGAAGGAAAACTCACGCGCCTACTGCTGTTGCGCCCGGTAGTTCTCCGCCCGTCCAGCGATCAGACCGTTATACGATACCCTGACCAGTGCGCTCATATTGCCTCCTTCGCCTGCGACGTGTAATGATACACCACTCATTTTCCACAGCAATTTTTGCGGTCCCCATGCTCACCATCCCCCTGCAAACCATCGGCCTGCTCTTCCTTTCCAACGTATTCATGACCTTCGCGTGGTACGGGCATCTGAAATACAAAACCC
>CAYPCP010000165.1:0-3076 GCA_964409255.1 uncultured Pseudobdellovibrionaceae bacterium | reverse complement strand
GCGCCGCCGATAACAAATTGGATGGGGCTGATTCCATTGTTTTGAATGTCTGAAATCTTTGCGGCGAAATCACGGCTGGGCAGTGTTTTGCCTTTTTCGTCGAGCACGATCAGCGCGGCGTGCGGATCGATCTTCGCGGCGATTTTTTCGTGTTCGTCTTTGGTGGATTTTCCGTCCAGTTCGTGGAGGGTGAGTTTCCATTGCAGGCGCTTTGCATAATTGTCCCAGGCGGGCGACAGCGCATCGCCTTTCATTTTGCCAACGCAGATGATGTCAACAGAGAGCATCCGTTATGGATGCCTGAGGGCAGGCGAAAAGAAAAGCCTCTTATGCCAGTTGCAGGCCTGTCGGGCCGGTCTTTTCCGGTATGCTCATGCTCCACATCTCTTCGATGTTGTAGAATTCGCGTACTTCGGGACGGAAGAGGTGGACGATGACATCGCCCGTATCGAGAATGACCCAGTCACCGGGCGTAATGCCTTCGGAACGCATGGTGCGGCAACCGCGCGCGCCCAGTCTTTCCTTAAGCTTTTCCGCCATGCGGACTGTTTGTCTGGATGAGGTGCCCGACGCGACGACAATATAGTCGGCGAGGGCGGAGTGTCCTTTGAGATCGATTACTTCGATATCGAGGGCCTTATCATCATCGAGCGATTGAACGATAAGGTCTTTGAGTGTGCCCGGATCGAGCGGGCCACGGTCTAGCGTTGTGAGAATGGGATAGGTCTCCTTTCCATCGTATCTGTCTTAGGGTTGATATAAGCAATCCCGCCCGGGCCATCAAGGTCCGGCCTGATATAGGCCTGAAGGGAGGGGGTAAGGTCAAAGGTATGCAAGCGGTTATTTCTGACCGTCACAGACCCTCTCTTTCGAATGTTTTGCCAGCGGCAAAGTTCACACTCATAATTCTATTTTACGCCTGATTCTCGTCGATCACAACAAAATCGCCGGAAAATAGTTAATGCAGCGCATTAATAAAATAGATTATTTATCTGTTTTTAAATGGTTATTTCTTATTTTTGTAGACGAAATATCGACCATTTTTGCCCCCTGCAACCATGTAATCCGCGGCGGGTTCAGGCCGGTTTTTACGCCATGGGCGCCGTGGGCCTGCATATTGCCGGGCAACATCCGAACCGGGCACCCCTTTATCAGCGCCCCGGCGGGCGGGCGGGCGATAAAGACGATCGGAATGTCGTCGATCAGGGAGCGCCAGCGATCCCATTTGTGAAAGATCATCGCGTTGTCCATGCCGCATATCCAGACGAAATCGGTGTGCGGGAAACCCTGTTTCAATCCTTTGACCGTCTGCCACGTGTATCGCGTGCCCAGATCGCGTTCGAGATGGGTGGCCATCATGCGCGGATGCGTGGCGGTTAGATCGCGCACGCGCGCGAAGCGTTCTTCATACGGCGCCATGCCGCTGGTTTTTTTTAGCGGGTTTTGCGGCGTGATGATCCACCAGACGAAATCCAGCCCGAATTTCGCCATGGCGATATGGGCGATATGCATGTGACCTTCGTGCGGCGGATTGAACGACCCGCCGAGCAAGCCCACGCGCATGCCGCGCCAGCGCATGCCGTCGCGCAGAGAGGGCGGTGTGAAGGACGGTGTGTGCGTCATGTGCGTTATGGCCGCGTCTGGCCGTTCCCCCTGACGACATATTTAAACGTGGTAAGCTGCCGCACGCCGACGGGGCCGCGCGCATGCAGCTTGCCGGTCCCGATGCCGATTTCGGCGCCCATGCCGAATTCGCCGCCATCGGCGAATTGCGTCGACGTGTTGTGCATGACGATCGCGCTGTCGACATTGGTCAGGAATTTTTCAACCGCGCTCGGATCTTCGGCGATGATGCTTTCGGTGTGGTGCGAGCCGTAACGGTTGATGTGCGTGATGGCGTCTTCGATGCCTGCCACAAATTTGCAGCTTATTTTTTTGTCGAGATATTCCGCCGACCAGTCTTCTTCTGTTGCGGCTGTAATGCGCGGATCGAGGGCGCGGGCTTTGTCGTCGCCGACGATGGCGCAGCCTGCGTCGAGCAAGGCGCGCACAATCTTCTCCGATACCGATTTATTTAATTTTTCATCGAGAAGCAGCGATTCCGCCGCGCCGCAGATACCCGTGCGGCGCAATTTGGCGTTCACGATGACATCGCGGGCGAGGTCGGGGTTCGCGGTCGGGTGAACATACAGGTGACAATTGCCATCGAGGTGCGCGAAGACCGGCATCGTGGCTTCGTCCATCACGCGGGATGTCAGGCCCTTGCCCCCGCGCGGGATCATGACATCGATGTAATCGCGCGCGGCCAGCATGTCGCCGACAAGGGCGCGGTCGGTATCGGGGACCATCAGCACCGCATCTTCGGGCAGGCCATGTTGGCGCAGGGCGGCGGTGACAAGATCATGTAACGCCATTGATGAATGAAAACTTTCCGATCCGCCACGCAGGATGACAGCGTTGTGGGATTTAAGGCACAGGGCCGCGGCGTCGATGGTGACGTTGGGGCGCGATTCATAAATCATGCCCAGTACGCCGATGGGGACTGCGACTTTTTGAATGCGCAGGCCGTTGGGACGATCCCATTCTTCGAGGATGTGGCCGGCCGGGTCGGGCAAGGCGGCAATGGCCTCCACCGCGCCGGCGATAGCGTCGATACGTTCGGGTGTCAGCGTCAGGCGATCAATAAGCGCGGGAGCGAGTTCTTTATCCTTTGCGCCGCGGACATCTTTGTCATTGGCGGCGGCGATATCGCTTTGACGGGCGCGCAGCAGGGTGGCGAGTGTGTGAAGCGCGGCATCAATGTCTGCGCCGGGTGCCTGCGCAATCAGCCGCGCGGCGATACGGGCGCGACGACCGAGATCATCGATGAGAGAAGGGGGATTTCCCTGCGCCTGCCGTGTTTGCATAAGTTCAAAAGCCTTTCAGCCTTACCTTACGCGGCGGGCGCGGGTTTGTTAATTCAAATGTTTGGCGATGGATTGGACGGAGCTGTCGGCCAGCGATTTCGCGGCTTTTTCGTCCAGCGTACGGCTGATGATTTCCGTCGTCGCGGCGACCGCCAGTTCGGCGGCGTGCC
>CAYPCP010000164.1:0-3113 GCA_964409255.1 uncultured Pseudobdellovibrionaceae bacterium | reverse complement strand
GCGATGAACGCCGAGCTGACCCGTCAGCAGGACCAGATCGAACTGATCGCATCGGAGAACATCGTATCCAAGGCCGTCCTGCAAGCACAGGGTTCGGTTCTGACCAACAAATACGCCGAAGGCTACCCGGGCAAGCGTTACTATCAGGGCTGCGAACATGTCGACGTAACCGAGCAACTCGCCATCGACCGTCTGTGCAAAATGTTCGGCTGTAAATTCGCCAACGTCCAGCCGCATTCCGGCGCGAACGCCAACCTCGGCGTCTTCATGGCGGTTCTGCAACCGGGCGACACCTATATGGGTATGGATCTGGGCCATGGCGGTCACCTGACGCATGGCTGTCCGGTCAACTTCTCCGGTAAATGGTTCAAGGCCGTGACTTACGGCATCAACGATCAAGGTCTGATCGATTACGACGCGGTTGAGAAACTGGCCCTCGAAACCAAACCGAAAATGATTATCGCCGGTGCGTCGGCCTATGCCCGCGTGCTGGACTTCAAACGCTTCCGCGAAATCGCCGACAAGGTCGGCGCCGTTCTGTTCGCGGACGTCGCGCACTATGCCGGCCTGATCGTCGGCGGCGTGTACCCGAACGCGTTCCCGCATGCGCACGTTGTCACCACGACGACGCACAAGACGCTGCGCGGTCCACGCGGCGGCGTCATCATGACGAACGACGAAGATCTGGCGAAGAAAATCAACTCCGCCGTGTTCCCGGGTCTGCAAGGCGGTCCGCTGGAGCATTTGATCGCCGCGAAAGCGGTCGCGTTCGGCGAAGCGCTGCAGCCGGAATTCAAAACCTACGCGAAAGCGGTTCTGGATAACGCGCGCACCCTGGCCGAAACGCTCAAGGCGGGCGGTCTCGACATCGTGTCCGGCGGCACCGACTGCCACATGATGCTCGTCGATCTGCGTCCGAAGAAGCTGACCGGTAAAGCGGCTGACCTCGCGCTCGAACATGCGGGCATCACCTGCAACAAGAACGCCGTGCCGAATGACCCGGAAAAACCGATGGTCACCTCTGGTATCCGCGTTGGTACGCCAGCCGGCACGACCCGTGGTTTCGGCCCGGCAGAGTGGAAGGAAATCGGCAAGCTGATCCTCGAAGTCCTCGACGGTCTGGCCGCCAACGGCCCTGAGGGCAACGCCGCCGTCGAGAAAGCGGTTCGCGCCAAGGTGAAAGCCCTGTGCGATCGTTTCCCGATCTACGACAGCTCGAGCGCGATGTAATGACGGTTTCGCGCCGCACGATGATCGACACGCTCGCGGGGGCCGCGACCGGTCCTCACGCGCTGTCCCTGACGCCGGATTTCGATTACGCCGCCGCGCGTCAGGAGTTCGCCAAATTGACGGATGAAGAACTGAACGCGCGTTACGGCGCGCTTCAGGCCTTCGACAGGAATGCGGACGGCACCGACGACGAAGTGATCGTCTTTACCGACGAACAACATTTTCAGATAGGCTGATCATGCACTGCCCGTTCTGCGGCAACGAAGAAACGCAAGTCAAGGACAGCCGCCCCAGCGACGACGGGACGGCCATCCGCCGCCGCCGCGCATGCCCGTCCTGCGGCGGACGTTTCACGACGTTCGAACGGATTCAACTGCGCGATCTGACGGTCGTGAAATCCTCCGGCGCGACGCAATCTTTCGACCGCGAGAAAATCATGCGTTCGATCCGCGTCGCGCTGCGCAAGCGTCCCGTGAATGACGAACAGATCGAAAAGGCCGTCAACGGTATCGTCCGTCAGCTCGAAGGCTACGGCGAACCGGAAATTCCATCCTCGGAAATCGGCGCGCTCGTGATGAAAGCGCTGATCGCCCTCGATATCGTCGGCTACATCCGGTATGCGTCGGTTTATAAAGACTTCCGCGCGCCGGGCGACTTCAACGCCTTCGTCGAGGAAATTCAAAACCTGCAGGTTGAAAACAACCTCAAGGCGGAATGACCGCCGACCTCTCTTATATGAAGAGCGCTCTGGCGCTCGCCCGCACGGGGCTGGGGCGTGTCGCGCCCAATCCGTCCGTGGGCTGTGTCATCGTCAAAGATCACAAAGTGATTGCCCGCGCACGCACGGCGGATGGCGGGCGCCCGCACGCCGAGGCGCAGGCGCTGGCGCAGGCCGGTGCAGAGGCGAAGGGGTCTGCCGTTTACGTCACGCTCGAACCCTGTTCCCATCAAGGGGTTACAGGCCCATGTTCAGACGCGCTGATAAAAGCGGGCGTGGCCCGCGTGGTCGTCGCTTGCACCGATCCCGATCCGCGTGTCGCGGGAAAGGGGATCGAGAGGCTGCGGAAGGCGGGCATTCAGGTTGATGAAGGCCTGTGCCGCGATGAGGCCGAAGACATCAACAAAGGTTTCTTCCTGCGCCTGTCCGGCAAGCGTCCGCTGGTGACTTTAAAGATCGCGAGTTCCGCCGATGGACGCGTCGCCACGCCCCCCGGGCAATCGCCGTGGATCACATCCGGTCATGCGCGCGCCTTCGGTCATGTCGAACGCAGCCAGCACGATGCGATTGCGGTCGGCATCAACACCGTCATCGAAGACGATCCGCAGCTCACCACCCGCGTGCCGGGATTGGATCATGCGCCGGTGCGCATCGTGTTCGACACAAATCTGCGCGTTCCTGACGCGGCAAAAATCCTCAATGGCGATAATGTCTGGATCGTCTGCGGGCCAAATGCGGATAACACGCGCCGCGCCACGCTGGAGAAAAGAAATATAAAACTCATTCCGGCGAATGATTTGACGGACGCCCTTCGTGTCTTTGCCGAAAACGGTCTGACCCGTTTGCTGGTTGAAGGCGGTCCGACATTGATCGGTTCTTTTATGGAGGCCGGGCTTTATGACCGGCTGTTATGGTTCCGCGCCCCCGTCGCGATTGGCGAGGGCAGGGATGCTGTGGCCGATCTCCATCTGGACACATTGATCGCCGCCGGGGCGTTGCGCCTGTCGGAAACCCGCAGGCTCGGAATCGACGCACTGGAAATTTATCAAAGAACGCGATAGATAAAGCATCATGTTTACAGGCATCGTCACCCATATTGGCACCATTGCGAAAATCGACGCCGCGCGCGGCGACATGCGGCTTTACATCCGCTCCACGCTTGATC
>CAYPCP010000163.1:0-3154 GCA_964409255.1 uncultured Pseudobdellovibrionaceae bacterium | reverse complement strand
GGCATGTGTGATGTTATCGTCGATAGTCTCCGGCGATTGAGCGAAAAGCGATGGCTGTTTCAGGGCGGCTTTTTCGATGTAAGTTTTTTTATCGATGCCGAGAATTGCAGCGCAACGGGTAATCTTATCGGAAAAATGCCAGTAGGCGCTCTCGTCACGAAGAGGGGAGCGTTTCGTTATAAAAGAGTTCATCTTTTCAAGGCTTGGCAAAACCGTATCGATCTGTTCCGGGGTAAGGGGAACAGAGGCGAGGGCTTCGATCAGTTGATCACGGTAAGCATAGGTCATGATAGGCAAGTTTATACATATCGCCTTAACCTTTTGTCAACAATTACGGAAAATTATGCCGCGCGGTATTTTTGGCAGGGTGTGGGGCTGTGCCAGCATTTGAGCTGGATATTTTAATCATTTGAAATTGCTGGATAATTTTTGGCATGCCGATTTGCGGAAAGTGGCCGGGGGCTTGCAACTCTTATTCACAGGTTCACACGGCTAAACATTAGGGAGACGACCATGACGAATACTTTGTACATCAGCGGCACGAGCCTGTGGCTCGCGGCTCTGTATGACATCAGCAACACCCAATGGGTCGACACGGCGACAAAGATTATGGAGGCGCTGCTGGCGGCATACTAACCCTTCTACCCAAACCCCCGGATCCGGTTCCCCCCAACCCCAAACCCCCCACGGATCCACCCCCTAAAGGCGGGCTGCCCCTACAGCCCGCCTTTTCTTATGGGCGGGGGTTGAGTAGAATGGGGCACCATGCCGTCCTTTAATGACTTTCTGAAAGAAGACCTCGAATTGATTATTTCCCTGCCGTACCGGGTGGGGATGTTCGTGGCGCGCGCGGATAACGACCGCGATACGCTGCGCGATGAACAGCGAGAGGAGAAAGCACTGGTCGCCGTTCTGGAATCGCTGGGCGATAACCGCCGGGCGTGCCCGTTTCTGGCCGAGGTCGCGGACGAGAGCCTCCTGCACCGCGCCGAGTGGGCCGGATGGCGCGCGAAAAAAGGATTGGCGGAGGATATCGCCCGCAGCTTGCGCCTGATGAAGGGGCGGCTGCCGGAGGAGTCGGTGACGCAGTTCCGCAAGGGGCTGTTCCACATCGGCTGCGTGGTCGCGCAGGCCTATGGCGAGAGCGCGCCGCAGCGCGGCGAGGCGTTGATGAGCGAATTGATGACCCGCCTGTCGGACCGTTTTTTCGACCCGCTGGAGAAGAATCCGGAAAATATCAGCGCCGCCGAAAAGGCCGCCTTGCAAAAGCTGAAAGACGCGCTAAAAGGTTAGGGTTTCCTTAGGTTGACGCCCTTTGCGGTAAGGGCGTGCTCTGTACACAAGAAAGAAAAAAACATGTCCGAAAATCTGTCCTTCCTCAACGGTGCCAACTCCGAATATATCGCGCATCTCTACAGCGTGTATCTGCGCGACAAGACGAAGATCGACATGAGCTGGCGCGGCTTTTTCGAAGCGCTGAACGACAACGAAGTCTCGGTGCTGCGCGAACTGCATGGCGCGAGCTGGACGCCGTCGGAAAACCGCAAGGACATTAACGGCTTCAGCGGCGGCGTACGCCCGACGACGCCCGACCTGACAACGCAGGCCGTAAACGCGCCCGCGCCGCAGGTGACGGGCGACGTCCGCAAAGCGACAAACGATTCCATCAGCGCGCTGATGATGATCCGCGCGTACCGCGTGCGCGGCCACCTGATTTCCAATCTCGACCCGCTGCAGCTCAAGGAAAAACCGCATCACCCGGAACTGGACCCGGCGCATTACGGCTTCGGCCCGTCGGATATGGATCGCCCGGTTTACATCGGCGGCGTCATGGGCATGGAAACGGCGACGGTGCGTGAGATCGTCAACGCGTTGCAGGCGACGTATTGCGGCACGATCGGTATCGAGTTCATGCACCTGACCGATCCCGATGAAAAAACATGGATCCAGCAGCGCATCGAAGAGCCGCGCAACAAAACGGATTTCACCGTCAACGGCAAGCGCGCGATTTTGCAGCGCCTGGTCGCGGCGGAAATTTTTGAAAAATTCCTGCATACGAAATATGTCGGCACGAAACGTTTCGGCCTGGACGGCGGCGAGGCGTTGATCCCGTGCATCGAGCAGATCATGAAACGCGGCGGCCAGCTCGGCCTGAAAGAAATCTGTTTTGGGATGGCGCACCGCGGCCGCCTCAACGTTCTGACCAACATCATGGGCAAGCCGTTTACGGCTGTGTTCAGCGAGTTTCAGGGGCAATCGTCCGTGCCGGACGACGTTCTGGGATCGGGCGATGTGAAATACCACCTCGGCACGTCGAGCGACCGTGATTTCGACGGCAACGCCATCCACCTGTCGCTGACCGCGAACCCGTCACACCTTGAATTCGTCAACCCGGTCGTGATCGGCAAGGTGCGCGCGAAACAGGTGCAGCGCGGCGATAAGGAATCCGCCGCCGTCATGCCGATCCTGCTGCACGGCGACGCCGCGTTCGCGGGGCAGGGCGTTGTGCCGGAAACGTTGATGATTTCCGAATTGCCGGGTTATCGCGTCGGCGGGACGATGCACATCGTCATCAACAACCAGATCGGCTTTACGACGATGCCGAAATATGGCCGTTCCGGCCCGTATTGCACGGACGTGGCGAAGATGCTGGCCGCACCGATCTTCCACGTCAACGGCGACGACGCCGAAGCGGTCGTGCATGTCGCGCGCATCGCGACGGAATTCCGTCAGACGTTCAAGAAAGACGTCGTGATCGACATGTTCTGTTACCGCCGCAACGGCCACAACGAAGGCGACGAGCCGATGTTCACGCAGCCGTTGATGTACAGCAAAATCAAAGATCATCAAACCACTCGTGAAATCTATGCCAAGCAACTCGTTGCCGAAGGCGTGATGTCCGAAGCGGAAACGCAAGGCATGGTCGATGAGTTCACAAAATTCCTCGAAGACGCGTTCGAAGCGACGAAAAGCTACAAGCCGAACAAGGCCGACTTCCTCGAAGGAAAATGGTCGGGTCTTAAACTTGCGTCGGGCGACGACCGCCGCGGCGATACGGCCGTGTCGGTTGACCGTTTGAAACATGTCGGTAAAACGATCAGCAACGTTCCGGGCGATTTCACCGCCAATTCGAAAATCGTCCGTCAGTTGCAGA
>CAYPCP010000162.1:0-3196 GCA_964409255.1 uncultured Pseudobdellovibrionaceae bacterium | reverse complement strand
GCTGCGGTAAGGGCTGTCGTTCCGAGGAAACGACGCGTTGCTTTACGAGACGAACCGATACCGTTTTCAAAAATACGCGCCATGTGTGCACTCCTTGGCTATTGTGTCCGCCCCATAGATATTTCATCGGCTATGCCGTCCCAACGGCAATGACAGATCTGAGGCCTTATAATGGATGCATACTTCATGCCACCGGGCGGGCCAAAAAACAAGAAGTTATTAAGGAAAATTTAACAGTTTTTTCGAATAGAGATATAAGGTTAACCTAATTAAAGCGCCGCTTATACTTGCGGCAAATACTTCAGCCCTATTCGTCCCGCCTATGTTTCGATTGATCTTGAGGATCAAATAAGAGAATGTGGGGGAGAGAAATTTTTGCATATTGTCATTTAAAGTTTCATCAAGTAATTCTTAGCCTTATTCACATCGAAAAACCGGACCTAATTCATGAACACGACCCGTTCAGGTACCTTTGCGAAGCGATACAAATTGCTGACGACCGCGGCGCTCGTGGCGCTTGTTATTTCTTCGTCGCCGGGATACGCGCAACTGAACCAGCAGACGGGCGTCGCGGATCCGGGCCGCGCGCAGCAGGACATGATTGAATCGCAGTCATTCCATGCTGTCTCGCCGCCGATCAGCATCAAGCAGATGGAACTGCTCGGCATTCCCGAAGGTTCCGAAGAAATCAAATTGCAACTGGACCGTGTCGAACTCGACGGCGCGCGCGCGCTGTCGGATGCCGAATTGCGCAGTGCATACGCTGGTAAGCTTGGCACGCAGATTTCCCTCGCCGACGTTTACCGCATCGCCAACGCCGTCACGCTGAAATATCGCGAGGAAGGCTATATCCTGACGCAGACGGTGGTCCCGCCGCAAATTATCGAAGGCGGCACGGTTCGCCTGCAGGTTGTCGAGGGATACATCCATCGCGCCACGGTCCAGATGGACGAAAACGCCAGCGCCACCGAAAGCGGCATGGTCAAGGCCTATGCGGACCGCATCGTGACGGGCGACGCGCTGAACGTGCGCAATCTCGAACAGCAGCTTCTTCTGATCAACGATCTGCCGGGCGTCACGGCCCGCAGCATCCTGAGCCCCTCGTCCGACGCGCCGGGCGGCGCTGACCTTCTGGTTATTGTTGAGCGCGACCCGCTCGATGGCATGGTGGGCATCGATAATTACGGCTCCCGTTATCTGGGTCCCGTCACGCTGAGCGCGGCGGCCACCGCCAATTCATGGCTGGGCCTGAACGAATCCATTACGGTGCAGGGGGCCCTCGCCCCGGATGGCCGCGAAATGGTCTATGGCGGCCTTAAATATGAACAACCGATCGGCCCGTGGGGAACCCGCGTTTCCGTTCTGGGCGCCGTCACGGACACCGACCCGGGCTACGACCTTGAGCGTTTCTCGGTCGATGGCCGCTCCCAGCTTGTGAGTTTGCGCGTCGACCATCCGTTCATCCGCACGCGCTCCGAAAACCTCAACGCCCATCTTCTGTTCGACTGGCGCAACGTGCGCAGCGCGAACAACGTCGAACCCACGCGCCGCGACCGTATCCGCATGGTGCGCGGGGGCGCAGAGTATGAATTCCTGGACACGCTGTTCGGCTTCGGGTTCAACCGCATGGGCTTTGAGCTGTCCAAGGGGCTGGACATTCTGGGCGCCAGCGAGGAAGACGACCTGAACATGACCCGCGCCGGCGCCGATCCGCAGGCCGCGAAGATCAATATCGATATCCAGCGCCTTCAGCGCGTGACGCCAAGCGTCAACCTCCTTCTCGCCGGGCGTGCGCAGAAAGCCAGCCACGGCCTGCTCTCCTCCGAGGAATTCGGGGTGGGCGGCATCAATAACGGCCGCGGTTACGATCCGTCCGAAGTCGTGGGCGACCACGGCATATCCGGCCGCGCGGAGCTGCAATGGAACAACCCGATGGATATGCAGGGCGGGTTCGTCAATCGCCTGCAGCTTTTCAGCTTCCTCGATTCCGGCCGCGTCTGGAACGAAGACGCCACGACCAGCGCAACGAAGCGTGACTCGATCACCTCCGTGGGCGGCGGCGTGCGCATGGGCCTGCCGAGCGATGTCGAGGCCAGTCTCGGCCTTGCCTTCCCGCTCACCCGCGAAGTGCAGACCCAGAAAGACAGGGACCCGAAATTCTATTTCAGCCTGAACAAACGCTTCTAGGCGCCCCTATATATAAAGACGAAATGGGCCCTTTGCGGGCCCTTTTTCATGGTTTGGGTGCCGGGTGATTCTTGCGAAACACGCTCTGACGATGCGATTACAGCCCGTAAAAGACAGCTTTTTTGCACGGACAATCTGCATTTTTAAAAGTTTTTCCAGCAGGTTTTTCAAGCGCCGCGCGTCCTCCCCTTCACCGCAGCCCGTAAATTACGGTGTTTTTGATGCCTTACGATTCGTGTCTGCACAACCCCGTTTTGTTCCGCCGCGCGAACGACGCGTGCTGCGAAAATAAGCGCCGAAATTACTGAAAAATTTATTCTTTATAATCATAACGTTACAATGATTTTACAGCATAAAATCACCGGCTGATTTTTCTCTTTTTGACCGCCGGAATGCGCCCGTTCATGCGCGCGGCCTTGTCATCCATCGCGGCGATTTTGCGCGCATGAAAAATCCGATTCATCGAAAATCAACGGGAAAATACATGGTTTTTCGTGTTGTCCCTTTTTTCATTTCCCCTGAAATTATGATGGACCAAGTATGAAAAGGCTTGGTATCGACGTAAAAAAATATAGAATCACCTCATCGATTCATTTTTGAAACGTAACTTCCAACTGGAGAAAAACCATGGCTAAAAAAGCTACCAAGAAAAAAGCTGCTGCGCCGAAATCCAAGGCAAAAGCTGCACCGAAAGCAAAAGCTGCACCGAAAGCACTGCGTCCGGTAAAAGACACGCTGACGAAATCCGCTCTGCTGACTCTGATCGCTGAAGAAAACGGCATCACCCGCAAGCAAGCCTCTGGCGTTATCGAAACGCTCGAAGGCGCTCTGAAAGGTTCCGTTCACCCGAAAGGTTCGGGCGAATTCACGTTCCCGGGCCTGTTCAAAGTCACGCTGCGTAAGGTTCCGGCCCGTAAGGCTGGCACGCTGATCCGCAACCCGGCAACGGGCGAGATGATGAAAGCCGCTGCGAAGCCGGCTTCCGTCCGCGTGAAAATCCGCCCGCTGT
>CAYPCP010000161.1:0-3197 GCA_964409255.1 uncultured Pseudobdellovibrionaceae bacterium | reverse complement strand
AGCGTGAACAGCGCATGCTGCAGATTGGCGGGCGCGTCGCTCATCGGTTCCTGCACGGATTTCTGCGATCCCGTGAACGCGACGGAGAAAGGCAGCCCCTGCCCGGTCAGCAATGAAAACGCCGCCGCCGTATAGGCCATCGTGTCCGTCCCGTGCAGCACAAGAAATCCGTCCACGGCCCCTTTGGTTTCCTGCCAGACATGGGTGAGGGCGATCGCAAGATCGCGGGCGTGGCGGTAATCCATCTGCGATGAATCGATGCGCAGCGCGTCCAGCCCGGCGACGTCGAACCGCGCCGCCATGCCGCCGCCGCCTTGCTGCAGAATGCCGGCAAGGTCGAGATCGGGGGAGCGGACGGAATCGACAGTTTTCATAGAGATCGTGCCGCCTGTGGCGATAATGCCGATTAATTTCCGGCCCTCTTTTTTTGCTGCGCTTTGCGCGTGGATCGCGGCGACAAATCTACGCACCGCATTCGCGTCGATGATCGTCAGGTGATCGAGATTGCCCGGGTCTTTTAAAAATCCGGCGGCGAGATCAGCGGGCAGCATGGACGGTCTCTGCGATGTCCCGGGCGGTCCGGGCGGGGTCGGCGGCCTGCGTGATCGGGCGGCCGATGACCAGATGCGTGGCGCCCGCCTTTATGGCGTCCGGCGGGGTCATGATGCGTTTCTGGTCGCCGACATCGGCGCCGGCGGGGCGGATGCCGGGGACCATCAGCGCGAAATCCGCGCCGCATGCCGCGCGCAGCAATTCGATTTCATGCGCGGAACAGACCACGCCGTCGAGACCGGCTTCCCTGGTCAAAAGCGCAAGGCGTTTGACCTGATCGGCGGCGGGCGTCGCCTGGCCGACGCTGCGCAGATTGTCGTCGTCGAGGGAGGTCAAAACCGTCACCGCGATCAGTTTCGTGGCCGGCGCGCAGGCCGCTTTGGCCGCGCGCAGCATTTCCAGTCCCCCTGCCGCATGCACGTTGAGGTAATCGACGCCCAGCGCGCTGGCCGCGCGTACCGCGCCTGCGACGGTGTTGGGAATGTCATGATATTTAAGATCGAGAAAGATCGACGCGCCCGGCGCCGATTCCATGATGGCTTTGACGCCCTGCGGCCCGTTTGCGTTGAAAAATTCCATGCCCAGTTTGACGCCGCATCCCGCCGGGACGATTTGCGCGACGAGTTTCTTTGCCGCGCTTAAGTCCGGGTTGTCGATGGCGCAATAAATAACGGGCAGGGATTTAGACATGGGGCGTGGGGCCGATCTTCGGTGTGTTATTGTGCTGGGCGGATAAAATTTCTTCCCGCGCCTTTATGATGTTTTCGTTCGCGGCGGCGAGATCTTTTTCCAGCGTCTTGATGATTTTTTTCTGCGCGCGGCGTTCGCGGCGCACGCGGCTCATGCCGAGCCACGCCGCCAGCGCGCCCAGAACGAAGCCGATCGCCGTCAGCCCGAGCGCCAGCGCATAAAGCGGCAGCGTCAGCGGCGGGTTCACCGGGCTCCAGTAAAAATCGACGGGTTGCGGATGCGCCAGCGCGAACAATACGGCCGCGGCAATGATCGGCACGGCGGCCATCCAGCGAAGAAATGTCATCATGGTGATAAAGTTCCGGCCCTTTTATCGAGGGCCGGCGTCCGATGGCTGTTATTCCGAATCGCGATCGTAGAACTCGTCTTCATCGCCGACATCTTCGCCGCCGTTGAGACGCTCGCGCAGTGCTTTACCCGTTTTGAAGAACGGAAGACGTTTTGCTTCCACTTCAACCGTTTCGCCGGTGCGCGGGTTACGGCCCGTACGGGCGTCGCGCTCCTTGACGGAGAAGGCGCCGAAACCGCGTAGCTCGACGCGGTCGCCCTGTGCCAACGCTTTGGTGATTTCGTCGAAAACCGTATCGACGACTTTCTCCACGTCACGCAGGAACAGATGCGGATTCCGTTCCGCAAGCTTTTGAATGAGTTCGGATTTGGTCATGGGTTCATCACTCCTTGTCGACCACCGGGCTCCCTCATGGGGCGCGGCCCTAACGCTTTGTACCCTAATATATTGAGGATGACTCACATTTCGCCCGCCCGTCAAGCAAAAAGAAAGGCAAAATATTGATTGATAAGGGTTTTTTGAAAAGTGCGATTAACCTTATTTAAGGCAGAACGCCGTGCATTGCAGATCGGGCGTGGCGCAGTGGCAGCCGCGGTCTCCCACGGGTTGCACGATCCCCAGCGTCGCAAAACAGCCCGACCGCCAGTATCCCGGCGGGCATTCCGCCGTGCAGGTCAGGGCCAGCGGCAGGATGGTGGCCGAACAATTCACCGTCGTGGCGGCGGATATGGCCGGGCCGGCGGCGGGAATCAGGTCGTTGAAGTCCCCGGCGTTCATCGTGACCCATTCGTCGCCGTCGCAATATTGCATGACCTTGTCGGGGTAGTTGTACATCTGCTGACTTTCGACGCCGGGCGGGCTGACGCAATCGGCCCGGGCCGGGGCGGCGGCAAGAAGGACGGCCAAGAAAAACAACAAACGCTTCATGGTGTGAATCATAAATCACACAACCATGGATGGCGAACGATTCAGGCGGGAAACGCGGGCGTATGCAAATCGCGAATCGACGGGTCAAAGAAAAACCGGGGCGCCTTGTCTGAAGCGCCCCGGTCCCTTCCAACCTTTGAACCAAACGTGGAGATGGATCAAAGGAATTGCGTTTAATTACTCAGCGTCTGCTTCGTCGGCCTTTTTGGCTTTCTTGGCAGGGGCTTTCTTCGGCTTCTCTTCAGCAGCGGCCGGTTCGGCCTTGCCCAGAGCAGCGCCCAGAATATCGCCGAGGGACGCACCGGATTCGGTCGAGCCGAATTGTTCCAGCGCCTGTTTGTCCTCTTCGATTTCGCGGGCTTTGATCGAAAGCGTCGCATTGCGTTTCTTCGCATCGATCGTCAGGATCTTCGCGTCGACCTTTTCGCCGACGGCGAAACGGTCCGGGCGTTGTTCCGAACGTTCACGGGACAGGTCGGCTTTCTTGATGAAGCCGGTGATGCCGTCGTTGATCGAAACTTCGATGCCTTTGTCGTTCGTTGCCGAAACCGTGCAGGTTACGACGGCGCCTTTTGCGAGGCCTTTGGTCGCACCTTCGAACGGATCGCTCGTCAGTTGCTTGATACCCAGGGAAACGCGACCGTTTTCGGCATCCATCTCGAGGATTTTAACCTTAACG
>CAYPCP010000160.1:0-3207 GCA_964409255.1 uncultured Pseudobdellovibrionaceae bacterium | reverse complement strand
GGGAGTGCGTCGATATGCATGAAGAAGGGGAAAAGCGCCCGGAAGGGCAAAGTACGCTGGTCAGCCGGAATATCACGGTTTTGGGCCGCCGGACATCGGTGCGGCTGGAGCCGGAGATGTGGACGGCCCTGCGCGAGATTGCCCGGCGGGAAAGCTGCAAGATTCACGATATTTGTTCATTGATACAGATGAGGAAAAACCCGGATACGTCGCTGACGGCGGCGATACGGGTGTTTTTGATGCTGTATTACCGTGCGGCATCGACCGAGGAAGGGCACGTGCGTGCCGGTCACGGCAGCTTCCAGAGCATGATAAGGCGGGCGCGCATGGGCGAGGATTATGCCCGCATGCAGGCCGCCCGCCAGCAACAACGTGCCGCCGCCGGGGAGGAAGTTAGCAAAGCGATGGTCATATCTGCATGATGGGCGCGGCGCTAGTTGTTAACACTTTATTAACCCGATAATAGTTACCATATTGTATGTGTTTTAGGGTGTGACTTGGGCGGGGCCTGCCATGGCGGCGGAAGATGTAGCTGGATATGACGATAATAAGGGATTGGCGCAGTCTGCCTTTTCGGCGGTGGCCAATTTGCTGGGCGTGAATACGCCTGCGGCTACGGTTACGGCGCCGGGTCAGGATGTTGCGGCGACTACGCCCGCCGCCGAGGCCCGCGCGGATCGACCGGCTTCGACGCCCGCCGCGGCGGAGGTTGCGGCGCAGCCGGGATATGATCCGGCGGCGGAAGCCATGAAGATGTATGCCACGCAGCGACAGAATATAGCGATGATGGGCGGCGCGGGCGGTGACTTGCTGGGCAATGGCGGTAACGGTAAGGCGCAGGTATTCGGGGCGCAGGCACCGAGTAAGCAGCAACCGTCAGTCCCGGGTCCGGGTGGGCGCGGGCGCGCGTAGAGATGATAACGGCCATTAAGAAAAAATCCCGGCGTGTGCCGGGATTTTTTGTTTGGTGCGAGCGACGCGATTATCAGGCGGCGCGGCCCATTTTCAGGAATTTCTGGTGGCGTTCGGCGACGATTTTGTCGCGGTTCCACGGCGTCATTTGTTTCAGGCTGCGTTCCAGTTGCACGGCGACGCCGGCGATGGCTTCGGCCTTGTGACGGTGCGCGCCGCCGAGCGGTTCAGGGATGATGCCGTCGATGATTTTCAGTTCCAGCAGATCCTGCGCGGTCAGTTTGAGGGCGGCGGCGGCTTCGTCCGCGTTGGCGGCGGAGCGCCAGAGGATGGAGGCGCAGCCCTCCGGCGAGATGATGGAATAGATGGAGTGTTCGAGCATATAAACACGGTCCGCCGCGGCGATGGCGATGGCCCCGCCGGAGCCGCCTTCGCCGATTATGACGGAGAGCAGGGGTACGCGCGTGTTCAGGCACACTTCGATGGATTTCGCGATGGCTTCGGCCTGGCCGCGTTCTTCGGCGCCGACGCCGGGATAAGCACCGGCGGTATCAACCAGCGTGATGACGGGCAGGTCGAAACGTTCCGCCATTTCCATCAGGCGCTGCGCCTTGCGGTAGCCTTCGGGGCGGGCCATGCCGAAATTGTGACGGATGCGGGTTTCGGTATCGTGACCCTTTTCATGGCCCATGATGACGACGGAACGGCCACGGAAACGACCGAGGCCGCCAAGCAGTGCCTGGTCTTCGCCGAAGCGGCGGTCACCGGCGAGCGGCGTGAAATCGTCGATCATGCCCGCGACGTAATCGAGGAAGTGCGGACGATCGCCGTGGCGCGCGACTTGTACTTTTTGTTGCGCGGTGAGTTTGCCGTAGGTCTGGCGGAGGAGGCGGTCAGCCTTCGTCTGCATACGCGAAATTTCTTCACCGATATTGATGGTGTCGTCGCCGCTGACTTTTTGCAGTTCGGCGATTTTCGCTTCCAGTTCGAGGATGGGCTTTTCGAATTCAAGTTTGCTCATAGTTCTCTACTCATGGGTTGAGAGATTTTTTACCGCGAAGGCGCACAGTGTCCTTGAGCCTTCGCGGTAAAAAATCGGCGTTGTCTGAAGGCCCCCTTAGATAGCAAATCAGGCAGACAAGTTCAAATGCTTGTCTGCCTGATTCGAAAAATTTATAGCAATTATCGACGGTTAGTTAGAACCGGTTTTGGACATCGGATGCTTGTCCTCGACCGTTTTCTTGGCTTTTTCGCCGATGATGTGCGTGTAGATCTGCGTGGTTGCGATATCGGCGTGGCCCAGCATCTTCTGCACCGAGCGGAGGTCCGCGCCGTTGCTGAGGAGGTGGGTTGCGAAAGCGTGACGCAGGATGTGCGGGCTGACGCGATCCGATTCCAGACCGGCTTGCTCGGCGAGGTCTTTCAACAGCTGAGCAAAACGCTGACGGGTCAGGTGACCGCTTTCGGACGTGCGGGACGGGAAGAGCCATTGGCCCTGCGCGCCTTTATCGTCGATAGCGATGAATTGCGAACGGATGTCCATGTAGCCGCGAATCGCCTTCTGGGCGGGTTCGGACAGCGGGACCATGCGTTCACGACCGCCTTTGCCGGCAACCATGAGGAACTGCATGTCTTCGCCAATGGACGACAGCGGCAGGCTGACCAGTTCGGAAACGCGCAGGCCCGTGGCATACAGCATTTCGAGAAGGCAGACGAGACGGACACTGTCGGCACCGCCGCCACCGGCTGCGGTTTTGATCAGCGTGCTGACTTCGGACTCGGACAGAGTCTTCGGCAGCGTGCGGGTCTGTTTCGGCGATTCGATCGCGCTGGTCGGGTCTTCCTTGCGGATGTTTTCCGACACGAGATAGCGATAGAACTGACGCAGCGCCGACAGGCGGCGGGCAACCGTACGGGTTGCGATTTGCGCTTTGTTCTGACCCTTCACGTGAATTTTCGTGCCGAGGTCATCGAGGTAATTCTTAATCTCGGCGCCGGAGGCGTCGACGATTTCTTTTTTATACTTATCGCGGAGATACAGGCTGAAATCAGCCAGATCGCGCCAGTAAGCTTGACGAGTGTTGACCGCCGCCCCACGTTCGGTGGTCAGCATGTCAAGGAACGAGTCCACCAACGGGTGGAGGTCGGGTTTCGGCATAGCCGGACGACCAGGACGTGCCATTTTTTAGTTCTCCTTTATTTACGCAAGCCCAGGACGACCTCTGCGGACAGCTCCCGTGCCTCTCTTGTTAACCCCACTGTTTTGTACCCATCGAGTACTTCTCCCAGTACCTC
>CAYPCP010000159.1:0-3288 GCA_964409255.1 uncultured Pseudobdellovibrionaceae bacterium | reverse complement strand
AAAGAAAGTGGAAGGCTTCTGTTGCTAGGTGCCTTCCGAACCCCACCTAAAGAGGCTTAATTCCGTAGGAATTTATTTGTAACGCGCAAGGCGGCCCAATTAGGCAGCCATTGCTACACGAACGCCATTGTCGTTCGCTGCTACGAAAGCGATGTTGTCGTTTGCAACTATCGTGTTTGCCCTGTAACGACGGAGCACGCCGGACGCCGTTCATACCTTTACCACGCGTGTCGATCCTGTTTCAGGCCCGCCGCCTTTGACCCCGTAACGGGGTTAAAAGTGGTGGACCTGCCGGGTACTGCCCCCGGGTCCACGACGCTTATTCCATACTCACGTTTAGCGTCATAACCGTCCGAAGACGGCACTATCAATATAGCGCAGATGAATTAAAATTCAAAGAACGGCGTAATTACTCGATGGCGGGCTTGGCGAACGGCAAGACGACAGGGCGGGCATAGTCTTCCGGCTTCGGTGCGGCCTTGTGATGACGGCGCGCGTCAAGCGTGTCCGCCATGAAACGGTCGGCCTGATCCGGGTGGATGCCGTGCGTCTCTTCCAGGGCTTTTTTAAGGGCGGGCGAGACAACGCCATCACGGCCGGCAGCGTCCCAGCCGGTTTTGAATGTTTGCGCAACGTCTTTATATTTCTCGTCAATCATGACAACCGTCCCTTTCGAAGTCCCGTACCTTAGCCTCTGACAAAGATTATGTCAATAATATTTCCTGCAAAGCCTTTGCCCTCCTATTTAGAGCACACGGGAAAGCGGTCAAAGCCCTTGACATAACAGGAATTTATTCCTACAATACCCCGATGAACGCTCTCCCCAAAAACCGCCCCAACGCCGCCCGCCGCGGGAAAATCGACAAACGAACTGAAGGATCCGGATCGCCCTTTTATCACAATGGCTTACCACCTGCTCCCCCGCGGCCGGGGATAGGGGCGGCGTCCGCCCGCATTTGCTGTTTGGCTTTCGCGCCCATCCTCTATACTTGGGGGGTTCAGAATCGGAAGGAAAGAAGATGCAGCAATATCATGACCTGATGCGCCGCGTGCTGGAAGAAGGCACAAAAAAAGAAGACCGCACCGGAACCGGCACCTACAGCGTGTTCGGGCACCAGATGCGCTTCGATCTCGCCGACGGCTTCCCGATGATCACGACGAAAAAGCTGCACCTTAAATCCATCGTCTACGAATTGCTGTGGTTCCTTGCCGGCGACACCAATATCAAATACCTCACCGACAACGGCGTGCGGATCTGGAATGAATGGGCCGATGAAAATGGCGACCTCGGTCCCGTCTACGGCCATCAATGGCGTTCATGGGCGACGGCGGATGGCCGCGCGGTCGATCAGATTTCGAACGTCATCGAACGCATCAAAACCAACCCTGACGACCGCCGCCTGATCGTGTCGTCGTGGAACGTCGGCGAAATTCCGAAAATGGCGCTGCCGCCGTGCCACTGCTTCTTCCAGTTTTACGTGGCCGACGGCAAGCTCTCCTGCCAGCTGTATCAGCGCAGCGCCGACATTTTCCTCGGCGTGCCGTTCAATATCGCGTCCTATGCATTGCTGACGCTGATGGTCGCGCAGGTGTGCGGTTTGAAACCCGGTGAATTCGTGCATACCTTCGGCGATGCGCATATCTATGCCAACCACATCGATCAGGTGAAAGAACAGCTTTCCCGCGACTTCTTCCCGCTGCCGGAAATGCATCTCAACCCGCATGTGAAAAGCATCTTTGATTTCAAATTCGAAGATTTCGAACTGATCGGCTATCAAGCCCACCCGCATATCAAGGGTGAAGTCGCGGTATAGCCATGTCCGAACCTGAATTTGCGTCCGAACTCGACAACGGCTGGGCTGCCATGGACGAAGGCGACTTCGAACTGGCGGTGAAAGAAGCGCTTCCCCACACCGCGGCCGCGAACGAAAACCTTCGCGCCGAGGCGAACAAGCTGGCAGGCCTAGCCTATTTCCAGATGCGCCAGCCCAAAGACGCCCTGCCCCATCTGCAGGAAGTCGCCAGCATCGTGGACGATGCGCATTCATGGTTTAACGTCGTGACCTCCGCCACGCTCTCGGGCGATCTGGCGAAGGCCGATGACGCGATGATCAAGGTCGCCAGGCTGCTGGACGGGCAGGAGATCGACCCCGGCGATATGTCCCTGCCGCAGGCGCGCCTGTATTACGGCATGGCGCTGTGCGATATCGAACAATTCGCCAGGGCGTTTGAACAGCTCGACTGGCTGCGCGGCCTTTATGAATCGTACAAGGTCACCGACGATACGTTCCTTTACATGCGCGGCATGCCGCTTTTTGCGCATGCGCTGCAATTGATGGTGCGCGTCTTTGACGGTCTGGACGACGAATTCGACCGCGAAAAATGGGTCCGCGATTTCGCCGCCACGCTTGACGGCGAAGGCCGCGATTATATCTTGAGCTATCTGGAAGGATAGCGATGACAGACAAAATTCCCGTTTCCATCATCGTCGCCGTCGCCGACAACGACGTGATCGGCAAGGACAACAAGCTCCTGTGGCACATCCCCGCCGACCTCAAACGGTTCAAGGCGCTGACGATCAACAAACCCTGCATCATGGGCCGCAAAACCTATGAAAGCATCCTCGCCCAGCTCGGCAAACCGCTGCCCGGCCGCACGTCGATCGTCATCAGCGCGTCCGGTTACGCGCATGACGGCGCGACGGTGGTGTCCTCGCTCGATGACGCCATCGCGGCGGCGAAAAAGCAAAAGCCCGATGAAATCATGGTGATCGGCGGCGCGCAGATTTACAAACAGGCGCTCGACATCGCCGACAAAATCCATCTCACGCGCGTGCGCCTGAAACCGGATGGCGACGCGACCTTTATCGTGCCTGAAAATGGCTGGCGTGAAAGCGCGTGGGAAGAAGCGCTCGGCTACGAATTCGTTACGCTGGAGCGCCGCTGAGCTGTGCGGCGATGCGTTCGAAAACCGGATCGTCCGATGGTTCTCCCGCATCGGCCTGCGCCCGCATCCGCATCGTCAGCGGAATGGCGCCAAGGAACGGAACGCCGCGCACGCGCGCCTCATCCTGCGCGCCGCCGTGGCCGAAAATATGATCTTCGTGACCGCATGACGGGCAGACATACATGCTCATATTCTCGACAATGCCCAGCACCGGCACGCCCGTCGTTTCAAACATCGCGATCGCCTTGCGCGCATCGATCAGCGCAAGGTCCTGCGGCGTCGATACGATCACCGCGCCCGTCACCGGCACTTTCTGCGCCAGCGTCAATTGCGCATCGCCCG
>CAYPCP010000158.1:0-3303 GCA_964409255.1 uncultured Pseudobdellovibrionaceae bacterium | reverse complement strand
CGTTGGTGCATGAGCCGTACGTGCCGATGAAATTCACGATGTAAGCGGTTTGGCGGTTGACCGCCGCCGTGCTTCACAGTGTAATGACAATGATTTTTTTAGTGATTTAAGGAGAAATAGATATGGTCCTCGCCCTCAATCCCGGCTTCCCGCGCGTCGGCGTGAAACGCGAACTCAAGAAAGCCTGCGAAAGCTACTGGAAAGGCGAAATTTCCGCCGACGCCCTCCAGAAAGTGGGTAAAGAGCTGCGCGCCCGTCACTGGAAACTGCAAAAAGACGCCGGGATCGATTTCGTGCCGGTCAACGATTTCTCCTTTTACGATCAGGTCCTCGACATGTCCTGCCTGCTCGGCGCGGTGCCGGAGCGTTACGGCTGGACGGAAAAAAATGTCGATCTCGACACTTATTTCGCCATGGCGCGCGGGTCGCAAAAAGACGGCCGCGACGTCATCGCGATGGAAATGACCAAATGGTTCGATACGAACTATCACTACATCGTGCCGGAGCTTTCCGCCGGACAGAAATTCGAGATCTCCTCGACCAAGCTTTTCGAAGAGGTGATCGAAGCCAAGGAAGCCGGCGTATCGCCGATTCCGGTTCTGATCGGTCCCGTGACATACCTGTCGCTGGCCAAGTCGCACGATGAAGATTTCGATCCCGTGACCCTCGCGGAATCGCTGATCATGATCTATTCGGATATCTTCAATAAACTGATCGGGCATGACTGCACGTGGGTGCAGGTGGATGAGCCTTGCCTCGTCACCGATCTGACGGCCAACCAGAAACAGGCTTATGAGCTGGTGTATAACGAACTGCCGCGCCTCGTGCCCGACATGAATATCGTGCTGAACACCTATTTCGGCGCGCTGCGCGATAATCTCGATCTCGCCTTCTCGCTTCCCGTCGCGGCGATCCAGATCGATCTGGTCCGTGCGCCCGAACAATTCGACGCCTGCCTCGAACAGGCCAAGAAAACCAAAAAAGCTCTCGCGCTGGGTCTCGTCGACGGCCGCAATATCTGGAAAAACGACCTGTCCAGATCGCTGGCGAAGCTGGAACGTGCGAAGGCCGAGCTTGGCTCCGGCAAGGCGCACGTCTCGGCGTCCTGTTCTCTGCTTCACACGCCGTTCGATCTCGACGAGGAAAAATCGCTCGATCCGGCGGTCAAAAACTGGATGGCCTACGCAAAACAGAAACTTGCCGAGATCCGCACCTTGGCCGATGGCGCCGAAGACGGCCGCGAAGCCGTCAAGGAAGCGCTGGCCGCCAGCGATGCGGTCGCCAGGGACCGCCAGACGTCCACCCGCATTCATAATAAAGAGGTGCAAAAACGCCTCGCCGCCGTCACGCCGGATCAGGCCAAGCGCCGCAACCCCTTCGCCAAACGCCGCGCGGCGCAGCAGGCGGAACTGATCCTGCCCGCCTTCCCGACCACCACCATTGGCTCTTTCCCGCAGACCGCCGCCATTCGCGCCGCCCGCGCCGCCTTCAAAAAAGGCGACCTGACCGAGGCGCAGTACAACGACGCGATGAAAAAAGAAATCGAAGAGGTCGTGAAATATCAGGAAGAGATCGGTATCGACGTTCTCGTCCACGGCGAACCGGAACGTAACGACATGGTCGAGTATTTCGGGGAGCAGCTCGACGGTTTCGCTTTCAGCGCGAACGGCTGGGTGCAATCTTATGGCTCGCGCTGCGTGAAGCCGCCGATCATTTACGGCGATGTCTCCCGCCCGCATCCGATGACCGTGCAATGGTCCGCTTATGCCCAGTCGCTTACCGACGGCGTGATGAAAGGCATGCTGACCGGGCCCGTGACGATCCTGCAATGGTCGTTCGTGCGCGACGATCAGCCGCGCTCCGAAACCTGCAAACAGATCGCCCTTGCGATACGCGACGAAGTTTCCGATCTCGAGGAAGCCGGTATCCGCGTCATCCAGATCGACGAACCCGCGATCCGCGAAGGCCTGCCGCTGCGCAAGGCGGACCGCAAGGCCTATCTGCAATGGGCCGTGGAAGCGTTCCAGCTTTCCGCCGCCTGCGTCGAAGACGGCACGCAGATCCACACCCATATGTGTTATTCCGAATTCAACGACATCATCGATTCCATCGGCGCGATGGATGCGGACGTGATCTCGATCGAGACCAGCCGTTCACAGATGGAACTGCTCGACGCGTTTGTGTCCTATAAATATCCGAATGAAATCGGGCCCGGTGTTTACGACATCCATTCGCCGCGCATTCCGTCGAAAAAGGAAATGGTCGATCTGCTGGAAAAAGCCGTCAAGGTCATTCCCGCGGACCAAATCTGGGTCAACCCGGATTGCGGCCTGAAAACGCGCGGCTGGGCCGAAGTCAAGCCGGCGCTGCAGGCGATGGTCGACGCCGCCCGCGAATTGCGCACGCGTCACGCCAAGAACAAAGCGGCGTAGAAAAAATCAGACGATTTTTTTGATCGACTCGACCAGCTTTTTGCCCTTGGGGCTGAGAAACAGCTCCTTGCGGCGGCGGTCGTCCTTGGCCATGCGAACCACGACAAGGCCGTAAGGCTTGCCCATACGGCGGTACGTGGACAGCGCGCCGATCGTGCGCGACATGACCGACATGGAAATGCCCGTGCGGTCCGCTACGTCTTTCAGCGCGCAGCCTTCGTTCATCGCAACATCGGTGAAGACCACGGCCCAGGACAGCGGAAACTCGGCATCAACCGTCCCCAGCTCCTGAAGAATGTCCTGAAGCTTCTGAAGCTTTTGTTGCGGTTTCGTTGCCATTCGCAGCCCTTCTCTGTGGTGTCCATTTACCGGAAGTAAATATGATCTGGGTGTACGGTATGTCAAGAATAGTTTCGTATCGGAAACTTGTTTTTTTAATAAGCGGCGTAACGCCGAATTCACGACTGAATTCAATCGTCACGGCGCGCACTTTTCCCAATCGAATATAAATCATCTTAATCCCCACGATTTGATGTTTATGTTTTTTGAATGTTACGCGGCGCGCTGCCATGCAACCTTGCGTGTTCGCCCGACATAGATGTCCATTGCCGCACGCACGTCTGTGCGCACCAGCCAGTACAGCTTTGCGAAATCTTCCGCCTGACGGCGCAGCATCACGCCTTCGACGCTGCCGTATAAAAGGCCGACCATGTCGGTTTCCGATTCATAGGCGCGGCGCCAGTTTTTGACCGCGCGTATGGACTGCCGCGCGGCGGACTTATAATGCGCCTCATACTCGATCATCTGCTTGAGATCGAAGAATTGAAGGTTGCGTTGCAGGATATGTTCGGTGAGATGCGTCTCGCGGTGC
>CAYPCP010000157.1:0-3359 GCA_964409255.1 uncultured Pseudobdellovibrionaceae bacterium | reverse complement strand
CGAAGCCGGCTTCCGTCCGCGTGAAAATCCGCCCGCTGTCCAAGCTGAAAGCAGCGGCAGTATCGTAATTTTCTAAGGAATTTTTAAAAACCGGGTCGGCATTGTCGGCCCGGTTTTTTTATGGGCGGAAGCCTTTGAAGAATTGCGCGACCAGCGCCGCGCCGTCTTTCCTGACGTCCAGCACCCCGGGATGGCGCAGATATTCGTTGCAGATGCCGCTTAGAAAGCACATGCCCGAAAGCGCGAGGATCCGCGCGTCTGCGTCCTTGGGCAATTGCCCGCGTGCCATGGCACGCTCGAAATAGGTCGTGAAAATATCGATCGCCTGCTGTTTCTGGCAGGACTGGTTTTCCAGGAAACACTCCATATCGCCGGTGTAATCGCATTTGGTGATAAAGACCGCGAGAATACGGTGCCTGGCCTCGTCCATGACCAGCTGGTCGAGCAGGCGCACATACAGCGCTTCGAGCTGCTTCAGCGGCTCGGGGCTGTCCGTCTCCACATCCTCCACAGCCATGGCGAAAAGCGGGCGGTGAAGCTCGTCGTGCAGCGCGGCGACGATCTCCTGCTTGTTCTTGAAGTGCCAGTAAACGGCCCCGCGGGTGACGCCCGCGCTTTCGGCGATATCTTCCAGCGTCGCCTGCGCCACGCCTTTTCTGTAAAAGGCACAGACAGCGGCATCCAGAATGCCCTGTCTTGTCTCCTGTGCCTCTTCCTTGGTGCGCCTGGCCATTTGTTCCTAATAATTTTGTTGCACGTGCTAAAAGCCTATTGCCTTATACATACATTCATGTATGAATGTAAAATATTTTTTAACGGGGGATGTTTATTTCCGGGGTTGTGGCCTTTATATAAGCGCAGCTTCCGAAATGTCTACCGCCCTGAAAAGGTTTTAAAAATGAGAACATTCATCTTCGCAGCCCTTCTCTTTGTCTCAGTCGCGGTCGGTACATGGTACGTCATGGACAGGCAGGCTCAGGACGCAGCCCAGCAGCAGCCCGCCGCCGGCGGTCCGGGTGGCGGCCTTCCCGTCACGGCGATGACGGTTGAATCCAATTCCATCGACATTTTCGAAGAACTGCCGGGCCGCACAGCGGCCTATAAAATTGCCGAGATCCGCCCGCAGGTGGGCGGCATCATCACCGAACGCCTGTTCGAGGAAGGCTCCCTCGTCAAGGAAGGGCAGCAGCTCTATCAAATCGACGCGACACCTTATAAGGCCGCGCATAACAGCGCGCTCGCCACGTTGAAAAAGGCGCAGGCCAACGTGAAGGCCACGCAGGCGAAAGCCGTGCGTTACGCCGAACTCGTCATCATCGAAGCCGTCAGCAAGCAGGAATATGACGACGTTGTCGCAGCGCTGGATCAGGCACAGGCCGATGTCGCGATCGGCAATGCCGCCGTCGCGTCGGCGAAAGTCAATCTGGACTACACCAAAGTATATGCGCCGATTTCCGGCCGCATCGGCAAATCGACGATCACGCAGGGCGCTCTCGTCACCGCCAATCAGGCGGAGCCGCTCGCAACGATCACGCAGCTCGACCCGATCTATGTCGATGTCAATCAATCGAGCGCCGACGTCATGCGTCTGCGCCAGAACGCCGCGCTGGAAAGCGTCGCTGAAAAATCTCCCGTATCCGTGACCGTCGACGGCTCGGGTCAGGCCTACCCGCACACGGGCACGCTTGAATTCTCCGAAGTCACCGTCGAGGAAACGACCGGCATGGTCAAACTGCGCGCGACCGTTCCCAACCCGGATCAGGTCCTTCTGCCCGGCCTCTTCGTAAAGGCCAAAATCAAACAGGGCAGCGAAGACAACGCGATCCTCGTGCCGCAGCGCGCGGCCAACCGCTCTGCGGACGGCACGCTGACCGTGTGGGTCATCGGCGCCGACGGCACCGTCAATCCGCGCCCCATTGAAACGAAGCGTGAGATCGGCGATCAGTGGCTCGTCTCCGGCGGTCTTCAGGCCGGCGAGAAAATCGCCCTCGACAGCTTCCAGAAAATGCAGCCCGGCATGCCGGTCACGCCGGTTGATCCGGCCGCCGCACCGGCGCAAGGCGCTAACGGCGCCGCCGCGCCGCATGGCGGCGACATGCCTGCCCCGCCGACGCCGATGGAAAGCGAAGGGGCCGCGCCTGCCGAACAGACGCCCGTCATGGACGCGCCCGCAACGCCCGAACAACCGCAACCCGACGCGACGCCCGCGGAATAAAGGACCGATAATCCATGTCCAGATTTTTTATCGACAGGCCGGTTTTCTCCTGGGTCATCGCCATCATCATCATGCTGGCGGGCGTGCTCTCGATCATGCAGCTCCCGGTCGAGCAATATCCGGGCATTGCGCCGCCGTCGGTGTCGATCGTCGCCTCTTATCCCGGCGCTTCCGCTGAAACGCTGGAAAACAGCGTAACGCAGGTTATCGAACAGGGCCTGACCGGCGTCGACAATCTGCGTTATTTCGCGTCGACGTCCGATTCTTCCGGCGCGGTGACGATCAGCGTGACGTTCGAACCCGAAGCCGATCCGGACATCGCGCAGGTCCAGGTGCAAAACCGCGTGCAGACCATCATGCCCCTGCTGCCGCAGGAAGTGCAGCAGCAGGGGGTCGTGGTCGCCAAGGCGAACGCGGCCTTCCTTATGGTCGTCGGGTTCTATTCTGAAGGCGGTACGATTTCGCAGGAAGAACTGGGAGACATCCTGTCTTCCAACATTCGCGACACGCTCGCCCGTATCGACGGCGTCGGATCGGTTCAGGTCTTCGGCATGCCGCATGCGATGCGTATCTGGATCAACCCGAACAAGCTCTACAGCTATAATATGACGGTGACGGACGTCCGCGCCGCGCTCGAAGCACAGAACACGGATATTTCCGCCGGGCAGCTCGGCGGCCTTCCGGCCGTTGACGGCCAGATGCTGAACGCCACCATCACCGCGCAATCGCGCCTTCAGACGGTGGAACAGTTCGAAAACATCGTCCTGCGCGTCAACACCGACGGTTCGCAGGTGCGCATGAAAGATGTCGCGCGCGTCGAACTCGGCTCGCTCAATTACGACACGATCATCCGCTACAAGGGCCTTCCCGCTTCCGGTATGGCGATCACGCTGGCGTCGGGCGCGAACGCGCTGGCCACCGCCGACCGCGTCAAGACGAAGGTCGACGAGCTGATGAAATTCATGCCCGAAGGCGTGAAGCTGATCTACCCGTACGACACCACCCCGTTCGTCAAGCTGTCGATCGAGTCGGTCGTGCATACGCTGCTCGAAGCCATCGTGCTGGTCTTCGTCGTTATGTTCCTGTTCCTGCAGAACCTGCGCGCCACGCTGATCCCGACGATCGCCGTGCCGGTCGTTCTGCT
>CAYPCP010000156.1:0-3374 GCA_964409255.1 uncultured Pseudobdellovibrionaceae bacterium | reverse complement strand
TGTTTTATTCAGACCAGCTTAACAATTACGCGCTTGTTTTCGCCATTCTGCCGCTGGCCGTGCTTTTTATGCTGAACAAGATGCAGGTCGGTGCTATCTGGCCTTATCTGGTGACAGGTGTGGTGCTGTGGCTTGCCATTCTTGAATCCGGCATTCATGCCACTGTCGCGGGTGTCGTGCTTGCCTTTTTCATTCCGGTTCGCGTTCGCGACCGCCATTTCCATTCCCCCGTTCAATATCTGGAAAACAAACTGCACCCGTGGGTGGTGTTCGGCATCCTGCCCGTATTCGGCTTCGCGAATGCCGGCGTGCCTTTCGACGGGGTCGGGTTCCACTCCCTGTTCCACCCCGTTACGCTGGGGATCATCCTTGGCCTGTTTTTGGGGAAACAGATCGGCATCTTTCTGACCATTCTGGCGTTGGTAAAGCTCAAGATCTGTCCGCAGCCCACGCGTTCTTCGTGGTTCCAGATCTACGGACTTTCGGTCCTGTTCGGGGTCGGGTTTACCATGTCCCTGTTCATTGGCGGGTTGTCCTTCGACACGCTGGAGATGCAGGCTTCCGTCCGGCTCGGCGTTCTGGTAGGATCGCTGATATCGGCCGTTCTGGCCTATATTCTCTTATGTGCCGCTTCCAAAAAACAGGTTTAAAAATATGCCCGCAAACGCTCCTTACAAAATCAACGGTTCCATCGTCGATATGACGGGTGACGGCGTCTGGCCGCACATGTCGCAGGAAATCCGCGACAACCTGATCGCGCCGTTTTTCACGGTCGATTGGAAAGTGCACGACATTTCCCTTCAGGCGCGCGATAAAACCAATGACGGCGCGCTCGAAGCCGCCGTCAACGATTTGAAAGAGCACAAGGCCGCCATCAAAGGCCCGACCATCACGCCAACCAAGGAAGAAACCGCGAAGTTCGGTCTGTCCAAACAATGGGATTCGCCCAACGGCATTATCCGCCGCGCAATCAACGGCGCGGCCATCCTGCGCAATACGATCGAAATCAACGGTATCGATAAATTCGCGCCGCTGATGCGCGATGTCACCATCGTGCGCCAGGCTGTCGGCGGCATTTACGGGGCGCCCAACGTGGCCGTGCCCGGCGCGGGCAAGCTGACGGTTGTGTATGAAGGCGATGACGGCACGAAACAAACGCTGGTCGATGGCCGCAAGGTCGATACGGGCGTCATGCTGCTCACCACCGAAACCGATAAGTCCATCCGCGATTACGCCCATGCCGTGTTCCAGCAGGCGCTGGCGATGGGCAAGTCTGTGGTCTTTGCCGGCAAAGACACGATCAACCCCACCTATGACGGGCGTTTCATCGATATCTTTAACAAGATCTTTAATGAAACCTACGCCGTGAAATTCAAAGCCGCGAACCTGAGCTTCAGCGACAAGGTTCAACTGATCGACGCGGTCGTCTCGAAAATTCCCCAAGGCAAGATGAACAATATGATCATCGCGCTGAAAAATTATGACGGTGACGTTGTATCGGATCAGGTCGCGGGCGAACATAAATCGCTGGGCCTTATGGACTCCACGCTCGTCTCCGCGGACGGCACGCTGCTCGCCGACCCGCCGCACGGCACCGCGCCGGATCTGGAACAGGCGTGGCATGACAAAAAAGTGCTGCTCGCCAACCCGACCGCCCATATCTTTGCCTACGCCGAAGCGATCCGCCACAAGGCGGAAATCAACGCCCAATCCGAAGGCGTGGAAATGGCGAAGAAACTCAAAGAAGCGGTCGTCGCTACGATCGAAGCGGGCCTGAAATCCGGTGCCCTGACCGGCGACCTCGCACCCGACCGCAGCAAATCGATCACCGGCCAGCAATTCATCGCCAATGTCCGCGATACCTATGCGTCGATGTTATCGGCGCCAGCTGCAAAATCCGCCACGCGATAGGACAAAAACATTCATAAAAAAGGCCGCATCAAGCGGCCTTTTTTTATTATGCGGCTCTAATGCCGACAGGAGAGAATGGTTGCATGGACATCATTCGCACCAGACATCGCATGTCTTTTTATTATTGATGTTATAGAGCGTTGCGCTTGTGCACACGCCGAGAGGGCTTCCTTCTATAAAAAGAATGCGGTCCCCTTCATCCCAACCCATGCAATATGTTTTGGCCTTAAATACTTCGCCGTTTATAACAAAAGTCTCGTCGTTTCCCGCGGCCTGTATTTCATATTGCCTCTGGCTGGAGGATTGTGCGCTTAGCTGTCGCTCGGCTATATCGAGTTTCCGGTCGGCCTGCGCTGTTTTTCTGAGGGCAAGGGCGGCTTCTTGATCGGCCTGTTCGAGGGTTTTGCCTTGTTTGGCTAAGGCTATGGCCCGGTCATGCTCCATAAGAATATCATATGTACTCTTTGCTTTTTCTTCCATGCGGGACAAATTGTGCCGGGCGTCTTCATGCCCCTGATCGGCCGCTTTTCTATACCATTTCACCGCTTCGGCATCATCGCGCGCCACACCCTGGCCCTGGCTGTACATAACGCCAACGTTAAACTGCGCAACAGGAACCCCGCGTTCGGCGGCTTTTGTAAACCACTTCAAGGCTTCTTTATAATCCTGCGGCACGATTTCATCGCCTTTGTAATACAGGCTGCCGAGAACCATTTGGGAGACAATATCGCCTTCTTCGGCGAGGGCTTTTGTGCTTTCTATTTCCGCAAGGCCTTGTCGTTCAGAGCTGGAATAGCAGATAGCCGGGACGGTCATTGTTAGAACGGCCGCTATCCCCAAACTCCAAGCAAGCGTTTTGACACGGGGTTTCATCAAAGATAATTTTCGGCGGCTTTGAGCGTATTGGCGAGAAGGCAGGCGATCGTCATCGGTCCCACGCCGCCGGGAACGGGGGTGATCGCGCCGGCGACCTCAGAGGCTTCGGCATAGTCGACGTCGCCGCAAAGCTTGCCGTCATCCATGCGGTTGATGCCGACGTCGATGACGATAGCGCCGGGTTTTACCCATGATCCTCTGACCATTTTCGGGCGACCGACGGCGGCGACGAGGATGTCGGCATTTTTGCAAACGGCCTCGAGGTCCCTTGTGCGCGAATGCGCGGTGGTGACCGTGCAGTTTTCCTGCAGCAGCAATTGCGCCATCGGCTTGCCGAACAGGTTCGAACGGCCGATGATGACGGCATTCAGACCCGAAAGATTGTCCTTCACCGATTTGATGAGGCGCAGGGAGCCTTGCGGCGTGCAGGGAACGAGGCCGTCGCCCGTACCAAGGAAAAGCTTGCCCGCATTGATCGTGGTCAGGCCATCGACATCTTTGTCCGGTGCGATGGATTGCACGAGGCTTTCCTGAACGCCGGCCAGATGCGCGGGCAGGGGAAGCTGCAGCAGAATGCCGTGCACCTT
>CAYPCP010000155.1:0-3433 GCA_964409255.1 uncultured Pseudobdellovibrionaceae bacterium | reverse complement strand
GGCTCGACGAGCGCGAATTCAAACCCGACATCCTGCGCGGACAGATTGTCGTCACGCTGTTTTTCGAAGATTCCACGCGCACACGCGTGTCGTTCGAAATGGCGGCCAAGCGCCTCGGCGCCGATGTCGTCAACATGGACATCCGCAGCTCGTCGGTGAACAAGGGTGAAAGCCTGATCGACACCATCCAGACATTGCATGCGATGCTGCGCCCCGATGCGCTCATCATCCGCCACAGCGAGTACGGCGCGCCGCATTTCATCGCGCAGCGCGTCGATTGCCCGGTCATCAATGCCGGCGACAGCTGGCATGAACACCCAACGCAGGCGCTGCTCGATGCGCTGACCATCCGCCGCCGCCTCGGCAGGATCGCAGGATTGAAGGTCGCGATCTGCGGTGACGTCGCGCACAGCCGCGTTGCATCGTCGAACATCATTCTTCTCTCGAAGCTCGGCGCGAAAGTCCATGTCGTCGCGCCCCCTGCACTGATGCCCAAACAATTCGCAGGCGATGTTGAAGGGTTTGAGACCATGAAAGAAGGGCTTAAGGATTGCGACGTCGTGATGATGCTGCGCAACCAGAAGGAACGCATGGCTGCCGGTCTTGTACAATCCGAAGCCGAATTCTTCGAACAATACGGCCTGACATACGAAAAGCTTGCCTATGCAAAACCCGGCGCGTTCGTCATGCATCCCGGCCCGATGAATCGCGGCGTGGAAATCGACGGCGACGTCGCCGACGATCCGCAGCGCAGCCTGATCCTAGAACAGGTTCGCAACGGCGTTCCCACGCGCATGGCCGTGATGGATCTCTTGCTTAAGGGCAGATATTAAAAACCGTCATTCCGGCGAAAGCCGGAATCCATGGGATCAATGACGCAAAACACAAACTTTCACGTTTATATCCTGGCCAGCAAACGCTATGGAACGCTCTATACCGGCATGACATCGAATATCGGGCAGCGTGTTTTCCAGCATAAAGGGGGATTAACCGGCGGCTTTACCAAAAAATACGCGGTAAAAATGCTGGTTTATTATGAATCGCATGAAACGGCTGAAAGCGCCATTAAACGGGAAAAGCAGATAAAGGAATGGAAACGTCAGTGGAAAATCGAGTTGATTGAAAAATCCAATCCCGACTGGCACGATCTGTTCGACGATTTGAAACGCAAGCTTGCTTAAACATACTATTGATTCCGGCTTTCGCCGGAATGACGTGGAAAAATGATTGAATATGTAATAACCGCTATCCTCTCCTATCTTCTCGGCTCCATCCCGTTCGGGCTGGTGCTGTGTTACGCGTTCGGGTATGGCGATATCCGCAAGATCGGATCGGGCAATATCGGTGCGACCAATGTGCTGCGCACGGGGAATAAGCTGCTGGCGCTCGCCACGCTGCTGCTCGACAGCGGCAAGGGCGCGATCGCCGTTCTGCTGGCCATGCATTTCGTGGATTTCAACGCCGCCATGCTCGCCGCGTTCGCAGCGCTGATCGGTCACACCTTCCCGGTCTGGCTGAAATTCAAGGGCGGCAAGGGAGTCGCCACCACGCTCGGCACGCTGATCGCGCTCAAACCCGTCCTCGGCCTTGCCGCGTGCGGCATCTGGCTGCTGATGGCGGTGATCTTCCGTTATTCGTCGCTCTCGGCTCTGACCGCGATCGCCGCCATGCCGATCATCGCACATTATTTATATGCAGATCCGAACCTTTCGGGCCTGTGCGCCTTTATCGCCGCGCTGGTATGGGTGAAACACCGCGCCAATATCAAGCGCCTGTTCGCGGGGGAAGAACCCAGGATCGGCAAAAAGAAAGAAACCACGCCGTCCGCTTAAAGGACTTGGTCGCCTCTCCCGGCGGTGGTAATACATATGTATGCACAACCCAAAGACGCAAAGCGCCGCTTTCTCGCCTTCTGAAAAAATCGACTGGTTGCGCCTGATCCGCACCGACAATGTCGGGCCGATTACGTTCTATCGTCTGCTGGAAAATTTTGGCTCCGCCGCTGCGGCGCTGGATGCGTTACCTTCCCTATCCAAACGGGGCGGCAAAGTCCGCCCCCTCACCGCGCCGCCAGTCGATGCGGTCATGCGCGAGTATGACGAGCTGCAAAAACGCGGCGGCGATATTATCTGCGCGGGCGAAGCGGATTATCCGATTTCGCTGGCCGCCACCGAAGACGCCCCGCCCGTCCTTTCCTATATCGGTCAGCGCCGCCTGCTGCGCCGGCCGTCGATTGCGATCGTCGGGGCGCGCAATGCGTCCGCAGCCGGCCGCAAGATGACCGAAACGCTGGCCCGCGATTTGGGCGCCGCCGGACAGGTCGTCACGTCCGGCCTCGCGCGCGGAATTGATACCGCCGCGCATGAAGGCGCGCTTGAAACCGGAACGATTGCCGTGGTCGCGGGCGGCATCGACATTATCTATCCGCCGGAGAACGCGTCTTTATATAAGAGGATCTGTGAGGAAGGGCTTGTCATCGCGGAAAGCCCGCTGGGCATGGAACCTCTCGCCCGGCATTTCCCCCGCCGCAACCGGATCGTGTCCGGCCTGTCCGCCGGGGTGGTGGTGGTCGAAGCCACGCTGAATTCCGGCTCCCTTATCACCGCGCGGCTGGCCGCCGAACAGGGGCGCGATGTGTATGCTGTGCCCGGCCATCCGCTCGACCCGCGGGCCGAAGGGCCCAACCGGCTGATCCGGGACGGGGCGGTTCTGGTTTCGGGCGCGATGGATATCCTTCAGAATTTAAACGCTTTTACGGGCCGGGCGTTTGAGGAAAAACCGCAGTTCCCGTGGATACCCCAGACCCCGCCGGAAGACGACATTCCCCCCGAAGAAGTCCGCGACCAGATCCTCACCACCCTGTCCCTCACCCCGCTGGCGGTTGACGAACTGGTCCGAACCTGTCATTTGACAATACCCGTGGTCCAGACGATCCTACTCGAACTGGAACTCGCGGGGCGCCTCCAGAGGCTCCCCGGCAACCGTGTGGTATTGGTTCAATAACAGGAAGTTAGCCGCTTGAGCGACAATCTCGTCATCGTTGAATCCCCGGCCAAGGCCAAGACAATCGAGAAATATCTCGGTCCCGGCTATCACGTTCTGGCGTCCTATGGGCACGTCCGGGATCTGGTCAATAAAGACGGTTCGGTCCTCCCCGACGAAGATTTCGCCATGCGCTGGGAACTGGGCGAACGCGCGGTCAAGAACGTCACCGACATCAAACGTGCGGTTAAAAAGGCCCACACCGTCTTCCTCGCAACCGACCCTGACAGGGAAGGTGAAGCCATTTCATGGCACGTGAAGGAAATCCTTCAGGATGAAAAATTGCTCGCCGGTAAAGAGGTTTACCGCGTCACGTTCAACGAGATCACCAAGAAGGCCGTGCAGGAAGCGTTCAACCATGCGCGCGATCTCGACACCAATCTGATCGAAG
>CAYPCP010000154.1:0-3487 GCA_964409255.1 uncultured Pseudobdellovibrionaceae bacterium | reverse complement strand
TCACTATTAATGTGCCAAGACGGAATTAACACGGGATTAAACGAATATGACAAAGAATAGGGCGGAGAAGAATCTCCATCCGAACTTTCTAAATTATCACTTGTTTTCAGGAGTCTGACAAGCGAAGAGCGCAGCGCATGATCGCGCGGCGCCCGCCCGGTTATTTATTGAGGATCTTGGCCATCTCGATCCCGGCATAGGTCAGGATCATATCGGCGCCCGCGCGCTTGAACGCGATCAGGCTTTCCATCATCGCTTCCTGATAATTCAACGCGCCGGCTTCGGCGGCGAATTTCATCATCGAATATTCGCCGCTCACCTGATAAACGGCGAGGGGAAGGTCGGTCGTCTGGCGCAGGCGCGCGAGAATGTCGAGATATGGCATGCCCGGCTTGATCATCAGGATGTCGGCGCCTTCCGCTTCGTCGAGCGCGGCTTCACGCAGCGCCTCGCGCGCGTTGGCCGGGTCCATCTGGTATGATTTGCGGTCGGAGCGCACATGCGCGTGCTGGCCCAGCGCGCAACCCGCCGCATCACGGAACGGGCCATAGAAGACCGACGCGAATTTCGCGGCATACGCCATGATCGGCACGTTTTTAAATCCGGTGACGTCCAGCGCGTGGCGGATGGCCGATACCTGACCGTCCATCATGCCCGACGGCGCGATGATGTCGGCGCCGGCTTCGGCGGCGATCACGGCCTGCATGGCGACGTTCTCGATCGTGCGGTCGTTGTCGACATCGCCCTTGGCGTCGAGCGGGCCGCAATGGCCGTGGTCGGTGTATTCGCAAAAACAGCAATCGGCGATCACGGAAATTTCCGGCGCGGCCTGTTTCGCGCGGTCGATCATGCGCGCCAGCAGGCCGTTCGGGTCGAATGAATCGCTGCCGTTATGGTCCTTGTTGTGGGATACGCCGAACAGCATGACGCCGGACAGGCCTTGCGCGGCGGCTTCCTTGACGGCGGCGGCGAGGGAGTCTTCGGTCTCGCGGAACATGCCGGGGAGTGTCTTGAGCGGCGTACGTTCCGAAAGATTTTCTTCGACGAACAGCGGGTAAATCATGTCTTCCGGGCGCAGGTGGTTTTCACGGACCATGCGGCGCAGGGAATCGGTGGCGCGCAGGCGGCGCATGCGCACATGCGGGAACGCGTTGGATGTCAGCGGTTTCGAGAGCGCATCGGCGTGCGACGCAGGCTTCGTTTCATCGATCGTGGGCATGACAGGGGTGGTTTTCATGGGAATGGCCTTTCCTTCCCGTTTTCGTTAATCCAATCCGTCCAAAATGTAAACAATCATGGCGCCCCCGGACGGCGGCTGGGGCGGCGGCCCAGACCTTCCTTGCGGCCTTGGCAAGAAATGGTTAATATTTAAGGGATATTATATTCAATTGCGGCCTGAGCGCCGCGCCTTAAGCGTACCGCTGATTTTCTCTTAAAACCCCGGAGCCTGACCCGTGACACCGTATTTAGAAGCCATCCAACTGATCGAACGCCTGCACCGTTACTTCCTCGATGTCGTGAAGGCCGAGCTGGACCGCAAGAACCTGCAGGACATCAATAACGTTCAGGCGATGATTCTCTACAATATCGGTCACGATGAAATGACGGTCGGGGAACTGACGCTGCGCGGCTATTACCTTGGCTCCAACGTGTCCTATAACGTCAAAAAAATGTCCGAGAACGGCTATATCGAGCAGGAGCGTTCCGTCCACGACAAGCGCTCCATCCGGGTGAAGCTTTCCCAAAAAGGGAAGGACCTCTACGCCGTCCTCGAAGAAATGTTCAAGCGCCACGAAGCGAAAATCCAGGGGACCGAGCTTTCGTCCGAGCGCATGACCGATTCCATCAAAACCATGAAAATGTTCGAACGCTTCTGGACCTCGCAGACCCAGTTCAGCGGCCTCGCGTCCCTCGACGACGAGGAATAGTTTTTATTTACATAATTTATTGACAGGCGAGCCTGTGCCCCTTATATAAGAGGCCATGGCCCAGCAACGCATCACCTATGTCGACAAGACTTCGGAAAAGACAGAGTTCAATGACGGGTTTTTCCGCGCGTGCCGTCCGGCGCATGCCGGGAAATTTCTGATCGTCGAAGCGCCCGTCGAAACGGTTCAGCGTCTGGCCGATGCCCATAAACAAACGGGCGTGAAACTCACCCCCGGTACTTCCCGCACTTTCAGCTAAACGCCTGCAATCCCGTCTGCGCCCGCCCGAGGATCAGGGCGTGAATGTCATGCGTGCCTTCATACGTGTTGACCGCTTCGAGGTTCATCATATGACGGATGACGTGATATTCGTCGGCGATGCCGTTGCCGCCGAGCATGTCGCGCGCGACCCGCGCGATGTCGAGGGCTTTGCCGCAATTATTCCGCTTCATCAATGAAATCGCCTCCGGCGGCGCGCGGTTTTCGTCGCGCAATTGACCAAGGCGGTGCGCCGCGATCAATCCCAGCGTAATTTCCGTCTGCATGTCCGCGAGTTTCTTTTGAATAAGCTGCTGCCCGGCGAGGGGCTTGCCGAAGATCACCCGGTCGAGCGTGTATTGCCGCGCCTGATGCCAGCAGGCTTCCGCCGCGCCCATTACGCCCCAGCTGATCCCGTAACGCGCCGAGTTGAGGCACGTCATCGGTGCTTTCAATCCCTTGGCGAGGGGAAGGATGTTGTCATCCGGCACCATCACCTCGTCCATCATGATGCCGCCGGTGACGGAAGCGCGAAGCGAGAATTTCCCTTCGATCTTCGGTGCTTCCAGACCTTTCATGCCTTTTTCGAGGAGAAGGCCCACGATCTCGCCTGCGTCGTCCTTGCACCAGACGACAAAGACATCGGCGATCGGGGAATTGGTGATCCATTGTTTCGATCCCGACACCTTCACCCCGCCCTGAACCTTTTTCGCGCGGGTCTTCATCGCGGATGGATCGGAACCACCATCCGGCTCGGTTAATCCAAAACATCCAATCCATTCGCCAGAGGCCAGTTTTGGCAGGAATTTTTGCTTTTGCGCTTCCGACCCATAGGTGTGGATCGGATACATCACGAGGGAGGATTGAACCGACAGGGCGGACCGGTACCCGGAATCAACCCGTTCCATTTCCCGGGCGATCAGCCCATAGGCCACCTGAGACACGCCGGGACAGCCATACCCATCCAGATAGGCGCCGAGCAGGCCGAGCGCCCCCATATCTTTCATAATCGCGCGGTCGAATGTTTCATGGCGGTTGGCCTCGACAATCCCGGGGAGAAGGCGCGATCCGGCGAAGTCGCGGGCCGTGTCCCGGACCATCCGTTCTTCGTCGGTCAGCAATTCGTCGAGGAGAAGGGGGTCTTCCCAGTTGAAGGCGGCGCGGTCTGCCATTATCGTAAGCCTCTCTTAAAGTTCACGTATTTATATCATAAGGCGCATGTCTGAAGAACCTCTGAAAAACCGGCAGGTCATTTTTGAATTCTACCCCGTGGGCAACATCATGCGGGTATCGGCCATGGA
>CAYPCP010000153.1:0-3538 GCA_964409255.1 uncultured Pseudobdellovibrionaceae bacterium | reverse complement strand
GGTTTTTGCGCATCTTCTGCTGCGGCTGGGACAGGCCCTGGCGCGCTTCGTTGATGTAAACGGGCTGCACTTCATCGGACAGAACACCCAGGCTTTTGCCTTTGACCGTTTCGCTGACAAGTTCGCCCTTTTTCTCCGTGAATTTATATTCGCGGTAACCGAGCAGCGTGAAGTTGTTGTCGTAAAGATATTCGAGGAACGCCTGATATTCCTCGATCAGGTGATCGTTGAACTTCGACGGCGCCTTGGACAATTCTTTTTGCGCGCCGCGCAGTTTTTCGCGCATGACGGGCCAGTCGCGGTTGGCAATAAAAACGTCACGCATAACGTTTTTCAGGCCCATTTGCAGTTCTTCGCACTGCGCATCGCTTAAAATGCCGCGCAGTTGAATGTGCATGTGCGACTGCGCTTCGGTGCCGTCGGCGGGCTGGGCGTGGACTTTCTTGATGCTGCCGTCCTTGGCGCGCTCAATGTGCAAAATCGGGTGCACCAGCATCATGATCTGGTAATTCTGGCGCACGATTTCGGCGACGATGGAATCGATGATGAACGCCTTGTCGTCCTGCACGATGTCGATGACCGTGCGGGCAAGCGGCCAGCCTTTTTCGTCCTCGGCGGGGCAGTAAATGCGGATCGCGCCTTCGTTCTTCTTGCGCTCGGTGGTCAACGCCCACTGGTTTTGCGCGGCGCGCGCCAGCGTGACGGCGTCGTTCTGCAGGACGTCGTCGCCCGGAACCTTGGCGTAAAACGTCTTGAGGAAATCTTTAAGGGAAGGGGATGATTTTGACGGAAGCGCGGCCAGCGCGCTGTCGATATGTTGTGCCGTATCGTTGCTCATGATGGGCTTGTTACACACCTTTATTATATGAGGTTTGCCGCAATTGCCCTCAACCTATGCCGAAACGGCAGGGGGGGCAAGATGCAGCGCAAAATTAAGAACTTTATTGTGTGGGAACGGCGGAACCCGCGGCTTTGCCGAGGTCTATGACAATTTTTACACCCTTGCCGCTGTCGGCGGGCATGGTGCCTTTATAAAGAAGCGCGGCGTCCGCTTTCAGCTTGATGACAAGCAAAGATCCTTTGCCGCCGTTGCCGGGATTGACTTCATACGAGGCCAGCAGCGGCGATGTGGCAAAGCTGTCTTTTTTCACGGCGTTCCATCCGGCGCCGGGAAGTTCGACGACGAGAATTTTTTCACCGTTATCAAGATCGGCGGAGAAATCAGCCTTGCCCGTGACGTCGAGGACGATACGCGTTTTCCCCGGATGTTCGCCGACGCGAATGGCGCTGACGGTAATGCCCGCTGCGGCGGTGGTGGCTGGGGCGGGTGGCGATGCGGAAACCGCCGGGGGCGGCGTCTGCGGCGCTGCAACGGCCGCCGGAGCTTGGGCGGGGGCCGGTGCAGTCTGTGATGGCGCTGGTGAGGCAGGGCTTTGGGAAGCCGCCGTTTCTTCCGCCGTCGCAGGGAGCTCGCTGCTCAGCGGAAGGGGGGCGCCATCGGCCCCGGTTTCACCGCCGGCAGGCGCGGAAACCGGGAATTCTGTGTCGTCGGGCATCAGGCCCTGGCTCTCGACCGGCGCCGGAGGCGCGGTGGCGACGAGCGTTTCGAGCTGGCCGACCAGCTCCTGAATGTCTTTTTCAACCGCGACAAGGCGGACGATGGACGGGGCCATCGCGTCGAAATCATTGCGCATTTCCTGCACCGCGTTTTCAAGGCGGGCCATGCGGTCGTCCGGGTCGGACAGTTTCTGTGCGAAAAGCTGGCTGGCGTTGACGCCGCGCGGCGCGAGGACAGGCAGTCCGTTGGCGTCCTTGGGCGCGCCGGTGGTGCCCAGCGCAGCGGGCCGGTCACCGGCGCCCGGCGGGGCGGCGGCGGCAGTGACGGTATCGCTGTTGACTGTGGTACCCGCGCCCGGCGCGGGGGTGGAGGATTGACCGCATCCTGCAAGCAGCAAAACGCAGAGCGCGCATGACACACTCTGCATGACATTCCTGCGATACATAACCACGCCATGGAACAATGGCTGTGGTGTCCAAGAACTGGACATAGAGGGGTTACCCTGCCGTTGATGAGCTCATGAGACGATACTTGCCTCGTATATTAGGATACGGGTCGAATCGGGGCTTGGCAACGGTTGATTGAATCGGTTCTTAAATTTTTCAACATGTTACCCCGGCCTTATCCCCGATTTTATACCGGGCGCAAATATATGCGGGCTTTGGGATAGGGCGGGTTATTCAGCGGCCAGTTCGGCCATGCGCTGACGCACCGCCGGTCCGTCCCATTCGATCACGCCTGCAACCTTTTCGCGCATGACCATGCGCTTATCGATCACGATCGTCTCGGGCAGGCGCGCCGTGCCGTAGACCGGCAGGGTGACGCTCTGGTCCTTGTCCCAGGCCAGGATGACGTTGTCCGCCGTGGCCTTGGCCCCGTTTTCCCGGGTCAGCCTGGCGATGAACCGGTCCATCATGGCCTTGTCATGATCCGAGGACAGGGCCAGCAGCACGATTTTGTCCGGCATGCCGGCAGCCAGATTGAGCAGTTGCGGAAATTCCGCGATGCAGGGCGGGCACCACGACGCCCAGAAATTGAGGATGACGACCTTGCCCTTATGATCGGACAGCCTGCCCGTCTTGCCCTCTACGGTCACATAGGAAAAATCAGGGGCCGGGGCGCCGGTGACGATGCCTTTGGCCTCCGCGGCCTCGATCTCGCGCTGGCGGTCGCGCACTTCGCTGTAGACCGTATAACCGGCGGTCAATGCCGCCAGACCAAGAAGAATCAGAAAATTGCGCAACATGAAATGCATCAGGACTGTTTCCCCTGTCTGTGCTGATGGGCTTTATACCACAGGAACGCGATCAACGTCCCTTCGGCGGCGCAGAACGCGAACAGCCCCGTGGCGACGCCCTCGATAAATCCATAGGAATGAAGCCCGGTGCTCAGCAGGTTGACCCCGAACCATGCCATCGCGACGACGATGGTGAGCGCGGCGGTCCCCGCCATGAACGGCAGGCGTTTGATCTGGCCCGCAATCCGCCCGTGCAAAAGCCAGATGAGCCACAGCACGATCAGCAGCGCGCCGTTTTCTTTCGGGTCCCATCCCCAGAAACGGCCCCATGACTGGTCGGCCCATATCCCGCCCAGAATGGTGCCGACGGCCGTAAACAAAAGCGCGGCCAGCGCGACGGTTTTGATGATGCGCTCCATCGTTTCACCGGCGCGGTCCCATGCGGCTTGCCAAAGATAAAGATGCGCCAGAACGCCCGCGACCACGCACCAGCCATAACCGATGGTGATGCACAGGACGTGGGTTGAAAGCCAGAAATTGGTGTTGAGCACGGCGATCAGCACCTGCAGCGTGTCGTCCGGCGTGAAGGCGCCTGCCGTGAACAAAAGCCCGCCGCCCGTGATCGCGGCAATGACAAGGCCGGTGCCGTCTTTCAACTTACGTTCCGCCAGCAGCGCGGCCACAACACAGATCAGGCTGACGAACAAAATCGATTCATACAGCGTGCCGACCGGCGCGCGTTC
>CAYPCP010000152.1:0-3565 GCA_964409255.1 uncultured Pseudobdellovibrionaceae bacterium | reverse complement strand
ATTTCCACGCCGCCCGACGACACGGGCGATCCGACATTCAGCATGCATGGCGAAGGGTTCGCTGGCGAGCGGACCGTTCTGGCCGAAGCCGGAAATCGCGCAATATATAAGTGCGGGATTGTCTTTTTTAAGATCGGCATAGCCGAGGCCGTATTTTTCCAGGCCACCGACCTTGAAGTTTTCGATCAGGATATCGCTTTCGCGCGCGAGGCGCCGGATAATCGCCTGCCCCTCGGCCGTGGCAATATCAATCGCAACGGAGCGTTTATTGCGGTTGCACGACAGGTAATAGGCGCTTTCCGCCGTGTCGTTGCCATTCGCATCCTTGAGGAAGGGCGGACCCCAGCGGCGCGTGTCGTCGCCCGTGCCGGGTTTTTCAATTTTGAGAATGTCGGCGTTGAGATCGCCGAGAATCTGCGTGCACACCGGCCCGGCGAGAACCCGGGAGAGATCGAGGACGCGCAGACCCTTAAGCGATGAAGACATTCACAACCTCCGCAAAGAAAGCCTGCAGCACATAGCCGCCTGCAATCACGATGCCGACCGCGAAACCCGGCCCGGCAGGAATGGCGAGGCGGTGGAGGTTAAGCGGCGTCCTGTCGCGTCGCGCCACGTAGATGCCATAGACCAGCCCATGGATCATGCCAGCGAATGCGCCGGCCGTCAGCGCGAATAATACGCCTTCGACGCCCAGCCACAGACCGGCCGCGCCCATCAGTTTCACATCCCCCAGGCCCAGTGCATCCATGCCGTAATAATGATTGGCCGCGGCGCGGATCAAAAACATCACCCCAAACCCCAGCGCCGCGCCCGCGAAGATATCCACAGGGCGCAGGTAAGCACCCATCGTGACCAGATGAAACGCCGCGCCGCACAGCGCGAACGCCAGGACATATTTATTGGGCAGCAGGCGGATTTGCAGGTCGATAACCGACAGCACGATAAGGAATCCGATCGCCGCCGCCACACAGAAAAGGGCAATCAGCAAGACCATGACGCGATTCTATCGCGCCCCATCGCCGAAAACCAGACGCAAAATGAAGGTGTTAGCAACGCATGCGGCAGCTGAGGAGAGCATTGCCAAGCCACAAACCATGCTTTACGCTGTCCGGTGGTTTAGTCGAACTGCTCACACTCTAGTAAATCTCTTTACGATCAAAGCATGGAAAACGCGGGTAAAATTCTGGTTGTCGAAGATAACGATTTCGTTCGGATGCAGATCGTTCGTTATCTGCAGGGGGATGGCCACACCATCACCGAAGCCTCGGATGGCAATCAAGCGCTGGAGGTCATGGAAGGAAATCCCATCGATCTGGCGATTGTCGACGTCCGTATGGAACCTGTGGATGGTTTTGGCTTTATCAAGACAATCCGTGGTATGGATATGGACACTCCCGTTATCCTTGTCACCGGCGACAGCAATCCGGACCTGCTGGAACAGGCGCGCACCTGGGGTGTCGGCGCCGTTCTGATCAAACCGGTGCAGAAGGAACGCCTGTTGAAGGCCGTTGAAAAGACGATACAAAATTACAGGAAGATGAGTTAGGCCTCCATGACGACTGTTAAACATTTTCTTGCAGGCCCCGGTTCCATTCTCATGGCTGTTGTAATTGCGTTGTCGGCGTGTGCGCCTGTCAATGCGCCCGATGCGCGCAACGCCAAAATCCCTACACCTGTCGGTGCCGATGAACGCCGTGCGGCAATCAACGAACGTCCCGACAGCGTCATGTATCTGCCGCTTGGCGATGACATCCTGATTCCCGAAGTGATGGATGACGATCCGCTGCCGTCGGAAAAAGTCGGGCCGTTCGAATTGCGCGGCGAAACGCTCGCCGGGGCGCTGCAACTGATTCTCGCTGAATATGATATCTCGATGGCGTTCGAAACCGAGCTGGCGTTTTCGCGCTATGTCACTGTTTCCAACCTGCATGGCGAACTCGACAAGGTCGTTCGTCGCGTCTGCTCGCTGGCGAATCTGTATTGCTCGTATGAAGACGGCACGCTGGTCGTCAAGGAAACGCAAACCTTCACCATCACCTTACCGCCGATCAGCACGGGCGGCGGCACCGGCGCGGCCAGTGCAGCCACTGCCGATAGCGGTACGTTCATTACCAGCGTGGCATCGGGTCTGTCGGCGGTTCTCGGCTCCGGCGGGGCAGGCGGCAGCGCGCCGATTGTCGATCAATCGACCCGGACGATTATTTACAGCGCCACGCAGCGTATTGCTGAGCTGGCATCGCGTTATTTCCAGCGCCTGCGCGCCAACACGGCGATGGTCGTGTTTGAAACCTACATTTGGGAAGTCAATCTGAACGCCGGTAATTCGACGGGTATCGACTGGGATCAGATCGGTACCATCGGTAAGTTCAACGTCAGCGCCGGCGTACAGGGTAACGTCGCGACGGACTTCCTCGCACCGGTCAGCATCGGTCTGCCGACCACGCAAAGTATCGGGGCCACGCCGTCGGATATCGTTCGCTTCCTGTCGCAATTCGGCGCGGTTAAAGCGATTTCGCAGCCGCAGATTACCGTTTTGTCCGGTTCCACGGCGCAACTGCGCGTGGCGGAAACGGAAAACTTCGTCTCTGAAATCACCACAACCTTCACCGACAACCAGTCGAGCACCGCGGTCAGCACGGACTCGGTCGATTCCGGCTTTACCCTCACTATCGGCAGCACCTGGGATAAAGCGACCGTTTATGCCAATATCGGGATCCAGTTGACCAACGTTCTGGAGATTGTGCCGTTTGCCTTCTCCGACGGTGGCGCCAACGGAACCAGCACATCCATCCAGCTGCCGCAAACGACCGAGCGCGAATTGTCCACGCAGGTTCGCATGCGTCCGGGCGATTCCGTTCTGATCGCCGGCCTTGTCCAGGAAAGCGATAACTTCAATACTCGCGGCCCGGGCCTGATGGAACCCCTCCTGCCGGATAGCCGTACGGCGCAGACCGAAAACCTCGAACTCGTGTTCCTGTTGCGCCCGCGCGTTGTTGTCTACACCAGCGCCGCAGATGCAGCATCGCACGCGCACAAGGCCACGGTCAGCACTGCTGAAAAATATAATGCGCCGGCACGCGCCAGTGCCCTGTCTTCGGCTAGTGTGTCGGCCGCGACTCCGGATGGCATGGCTTTGTCCACCGCGACCGCTCCGCCGGTGTCCGCCAATGATATGACGCCGATCGCCCCGGCACCGGGCCCTGTCACCGCCGTCCCGATGGCGCCTGCCGCGCCGTCCGTACCGGTTCAACCCTACGTTCCGCCCGTTGTCGATCCGGTGTCGATGCCGCCCGCCCGCACCAGTTCGTCGGCGACGGGGTCTAACACCTACACGCCGTCCTTCGGTTCGGGAACGCGCAGCTCGGGCCGTACGTCCTCCGCTACGGCAGGGGCGCCTTCACAGATTCAGGCGCCTTATAATTCCCGCGGCGATAATTCGGGATATGTGTCGAAATATCTCGGGCAGGGCGGAAGTTCGGGCGGTGCGTCGATGACCGATATGTCCGCGCCAGCGCCAGCGGCTGTTGAAATCTATGATCCGGGGATGGGTTCGGGCGCGATCGGC
>CAYPCP010000151.1:0-3566 GCA_964409255.1 uncultured Pseudobdellovibrionaceae bacterium | reverse complement strand
TGGTGCTCGTACCACCAGTTCTCGGCCCAGGGACCGCCGTAGGTCACCAGCAGCGTAGGAGTCCAGGTCGTGCCGCTGGCAGCGAAGAGCTGAATGGCATCCTTGTACATCGGGGCAATCGGGCCGCCGCCATCGACGTTGACGTCGGTCAGTTCATAGCCGGATTTGCCGAGCGCCTTGGTCACTTTGTCGGCTTTCGCTTTCAGTTTCTCGAGCGCCTTGACCATCAGCTCATCGCGCACTTCTTCGGTCTTTTCGACCGACAAAGTATAGTTGAGGCCGTTCATCAGGAAGCCCATTTTCTGAATATCGCCGGTGAGTTTCAGCAGCGCGGCGGAATCCTTTGATTCCAGATCGATCGTCTGCTGCCCGACCCAGATTTTCGTGCGCTGGTCGACCTGCTGTTCGTACACATAATAACTCCCCGTCGAAACCTTCACCCCTTTCACCTTCTTGGCTTCGGCAATCGCCTTTTCCATCGCGGTGTTGATGTCGTTCTGGATCTTCGCGGTGTCGGCGCTTTTCGCTTCGATGCGCAGCGACGCGATCAGCGTATCCTGCGGCATGGTGACGCGCTCGCTGGCTGACAAATTCAACAGCGTATGACCTTCCGGCGGAAGGTGCAGCCCGTCATCGGCCAGCGCAGGCGTGAAAGGGGTCATGATCAGGGCGGCAAAAGCCGCGAGAAGGGCGTAGCGCATGGTTTGTCCTCGTTTGTTGTTATGCGGTGACTGTATCTCACACGCGGAGTTTGTCAATTTCACGGCTTTTTTATCGCAAAGACAGGAATTTCTGTTTTGGCGCGCCGCGCTTTCATGCTTAGCTGACGTGTATTTTACAGGAGATTGTTACATGAAATTCATCGGCGGCATTATTTCGGTTCTGGTTCTATTGCTCGTGGCGGGCGGAATTTTCGTCTATCTCAATTTCGGCGGTCTGGCGAAGACGCTGGCCGAACGCATCGCCACCGACGCGCTGGGCGTGACGGTCAATATCGGTTCTCTGGACATCTCGCTCGAAGAACGCACCGCCGTGGTGAATAATCTCAGCATCGCCAACCCGCCGGGTTATGACGGACGTCATGCGATGACCGCGGAAAAGATCGTCATCGGCCTCAACACCGCGTCGAAGCAATTGATCGATTTCAACGACATCAATGTGATCGGGTCGGTCGTCAATCTCGAAGTCACGCCGAACGGCACGAACCTCACCGACCTCAAGGAACTCGCGATGCAGAAAAAGCAAAAGGAGTCGGTCGGCAGCGAAGCGGTGCGCGTGATCGTGCGCAAGATGGCCATCGGCGCCTCGATACTCAACCCGCGCGTCACGCTGCTCCCGGGTCAGGATCTGGGCAGCATTAAAATTCCCGCGATCAACCTGTCCGGCATCGGCGAGCGCGAAAACGGCGTTCTGGCGAAAGAAGCGATCATTCAGGTCGTGACGAAATATATCGGCGTCGCGCAGCGCGAGGCGAACAAGGCCGGGATGATGAAAGGCCTGCCGACGGAAGAGCTGCAGAAAATTCAGGGCGGTCTGGTCGAAAAAGCCAAAGACGATGTCGAGAAGCTGAAAGGCGATATCAAGAATATTTTCAAGCGCGATTAGGCATCGCCCAGACGTCGGCACAGCCGCCACGCCCACATATGGAACAGGATCCCGGTGATGACGTTCACCGCCGCAATGGCGATGAACAGGCCGGGAACCCCGCCGATCTCATGTCCCGCATACACGGCCGGCACCATGCAGAGTGTGCCGACCACGATCATCACGAAAGACTGGCGCGGCATGCCCATGGCGTTGAAGGCGCTGCCCCAGCCGCGCAAAAGGTTGGAAAAAACATACGAAAACGGCACGATCCAGAAGAACAAGGTGGCGTAACGGATCACGTCTTCTTCTGCGGAAAACGCACCCGCAATCCATTTCCCGAAGATGCCGAGGACGAGGGCAACCAGCATCGACCAGACAATCGAAAAGCGAATCGCGCGGGAAATGGTTTCACGCACGCGGTCGAATTTTCCCGCGCCGAAATTCTGCCCGATGATCGGGCCCATGCCGACCGCCACACCCATCAGGATGATGAAGGCAAAAGCTTCGACCCGTGTGACGATGCCGAATGCGGCGACGGCGGCGTGACCTTCATTCGCGAGCAGCGAAACGATGAACGCGCCGAGCACCGGCAAAATCGCCTGCGTCAATCCCACGGGCAGCGCGATGAACAACACGCGGCGCGCGCTATCGCCGAATTCTTTCAGGCGGTAGAGGAACGAAAGATCCGTCATTTTCTTGCGGAAATGAATCACGTAAAGCCCGGCGCACATTGCGATCATATTGGCGAAAACGGTGGCGCAGGCCGCGCCCTCCATTTCCATGCGCGGGAATCCGGCCAGGCCGAAAATCATCATCGGCGCTAGAATGACATTGAGCAGTGCCGCCATTGTCATGATCATCGCCGGCACGCGCGCATCGCCCGCGGCGCGAATGGCGGCGTTGCCGACCATCGGCAGTGACACGAACACCATGCCCGCAAACCACGGCGTCATATAATCGTGGATCAGCGGACGCATCTCTTCGCCCGCGCCGAGAAGGATGAAAACCGTATCCTGAAAATGATAACCGAGAAGCCCGACACTACCGCTGACGATGAAGACCAGCATCAGGCCGTGCGTAGTGACACGGCGCGTCAGGTCCGGGTTACCCGCGCCGATCAGGCGTGAGAGCACTGACGACATCGCGATGGTGAAACCCATCGTGATGCTGAAAATCGCCATCGTCACCGGGAAGGTAAAGGCGATGGCGGCGAGCTCTTTGGTCCCGAGCAGCGAGATATAGAACGTGTCGATCAGCTGAAAGCTGACCATCACCAGAATCCCCCATGTCATCGGGACCGACAGGCGGACCAGATGCTGCTTGATCGGCCCTTCGGTCAGAATACCGTGCCGGGGCTGGCGGTTTTGGCTATCCATGGTGGCATCGGTCATGGTTTAAGTATTTGAAATCCTTATATTATGCCGTAATCGGGCGGGCCGGACGGGCGGTTGCTGTTCTTATCCACCCATTGAGGGCTGAATTCAAGCGGGGAAATCAATCCACAGTTCATATAATTTACATAAATATTTAATCTTTTCTTAGTAATCTGGAAAGATACGGACGTCCGTCCGCGCGCTTTTTAGGGAAGGCGCGCCAACGAAAAAACGGACAACGGGTGTGGGAGCCATGGCGGAAACAATAACCGGTACAAACGGCAATAATACGCTGTTCTTCGTCGGCCAGACGGGGCAGTACGACGCCACGCTGGTCAACCCGTATAGCGGCGTGGCGGTCACCGTCAGCGACACCAAATTCATCGGCACGCATTCCTATGACGGTCTGGGCGGCGCGGATTCGATTTTCATGACGAATAACGGCGATGTCCTCGTCGCGTTCGGCACCGACGGAATCGTCCTCAACAGCATCGAACGGATCGTCGCTGGCGCGGGCGGTGATGTCATTTCGATCGCCAGCGCCACGACCAGCTACGGCGACATCATCATCGATACGACCGGCGATAACTATCTGCTGGCGCTGGA
>CAYPCP010000150.1:0-3587 GCA_964409255.1 uncultured Pseudobdellovibrionaceae bacterium | reverse complement strand
GGTGCGTTTAGAACAGATCGTTCACAGGAACGTGGTAATAAACGTTGAGGATTTCGGTCCCCGGATTGTCTTCGTCGATCGAGGCATTCGAGATGTGGCCGAACGCGACGCCGACGCGGTGGGCGTTTTCGAATTCAAAGCCGCCTTCGATCTGGGAGCGGAATTCGATAACCGAGCCGAGATCCAGATCGCTGGAACCCTGCGTGTACAGGCCCGCGCCGAAGCTCGGCGTCAGGTAAATGCTTTCTTCGTCATCGAGATAGAAGTCGGCCAGAATCCCGCCGCCGGTCCATGTCGACCAGTCAGAGGTGATTTCGGTCCCGACCCACGGTTTAATTTTCCAGAACAGTGTACTGTCCGGGCGGTATTCGAGGCGGAAATCCGCCGCATCGTCATCGTCGCCGATATCCCACACGCCGAGACCGGCGCTGATATAGCTGTTTTTATCCTGCGGCGCGACCTGTGCCTGCGCGGCGAGGGGGCTGAAAGAAACCATGAGAGCTACCAGCGTGGCGAAGCTTAAAATTTTCACTGTCTTATCCTTGATTCTGAAACATGAGGCAAATCAACCGATTGCGTCGTCCATTCTTCGCGGATTGCCGCCAAAAATCAAGCCCGGATTATAAAGAAAATTCATGGCTTCGGCCCTTGCACGCCCCAACGATAGGGATTAAAAAGATGCGGTAAAACAAGAAACTAGCGATATATAAGATGCTTCCAGCCCTCGCTTTCTATCTTTTCGCCACGATCACGCTTTTGAGCGCCATCATGGTTATCACGGCCCGCAACCCGGTGCATTCCGTTCTGTTCCTGATTCTCGCGTTCTTCAACGCGGCGGGATTGTTCGTTTTGCTGGGCGCGGAATTCGTCGCGATGATCCTCGTCATCGTCTATGTCGGCGCGGTCGCGGTTCTTTTCCTGTTCGTGGTCATGATGCTCGACATTTCCTTTACGGAATTGCGCAAGGGCGCGATGCAGTTCGTACCTGTCGGCATATTGATCGGCGGCGTCCTGCTGGCCGAATTCATCATGCTGTTTTCCGCGTGGACGGTATCGCCGGATGCCGCCGCCGATGCCGCCGCGCCCGTCGGGCCGATGGCCGAAGCGGGCCTGACCAACACCGAAATGCTGGGCCGTTATCTGTATACCGATTACGTGTTCGCGTTTCAGGTCTCGGGCCTGATCCTGCTGGTCGCCATGATCGGCGCCATCGTTCTCACGCACCGCCAGCGCGACGGCGTCCGCCGCCAGAAGGTCGCGGACCAGAACGCGCGCACCGTGGCGCAATCCATGGAAATCAAGAAAGTTTCGTCGGGGACGGGGGTTTAATATGCTCGAAATCACGTTGACACATTACCTTATCCTCGCCGGCGCGCTGTTCACGCTGGGCGTTTTCGGGATTTTCCTGAACCGCAAGAACGTCATCATCATCCTGATGTGCATCGAGTTGATGCTGCTGGCCGTGAACATCAATTTCGTGGCGTTTTCGTCCAACCTCGCGCTCAACGATCTCGCGGGCCAAATCTTCACCATGTTCATCCTGACCGTCGCCGCCGCCGAGGCGGCCATCGGCCTGGCCATCCTTGTTGTGTTCTTCCGCACGCGCGGCTCTATCGCGGTGGAAGATATCTCGATGATGAAGGGCTAACGATGCGCAGCGGACGGTTATTACATGTCGCATTCGAGGCCACACGCTTTCTGGAGTCATCCTTGAGCGAAGAAGTATCCTCGCACATCCTCGCCATCGATCCCGACGCGTCCGAAGACGTACCCTTTATTCTTGTTGTCACGGAAGAAGGCAGGGGCGATGTCTGCGCCCTTCTTCCCACCGAAATTACCGCCCAGGGCTGTCATGTGCAGGTCATCTGCCGCCCGACCGCTAAACTAGAGGTTCATTAAGAATGGAATTACTGGCTGTCTTTTCTCCACTTGTCGGGTTTCTGATCGCCTTTCTGCTGGGCCATAAAATCGGCCCGCGCGGCGCGGAACTGGTGACGTGCGGCGGCATGATCGTCGCGGCGGTCTGTTCCGTTCTTTTGTTCATTGACGTGGCGTTCGGCAGCGACCCGCGCACGATCACGCTGATGACGTGGATGTCGTCGGGCACCTTTACCGCCGATTGGGCGCTGCGCGTCGATCAGCTCTCCGTCGTGATGATGTGCGTCGTCAATATCGTGTCGACCTGCGTTCATATCTACGCCACCGGATACATGCACGAAGACCCGCACCGCACGCGGTTTATGTCGTATCTGTCGCTGTTTACCTTTGCGATGCTGATGCTGGTCACGGCGGACAATCTGATCCAGCTTTTCTTCGGATGGGAAGGGGTCGGCCTGGCGTCGTACCTGCTGATCGGTTTCTGGAACTACAAGAAAAGCGCGAATGATGCGGCGATCAAGGCGTTCGTCGTCAACCGCGTCGGGGATTTCGGCCTCGCGCTGGGCGTCATGACCGTCTTCTTTATTTTCGGCACCGTCCAGTTCGATGCGATTTTCGACGCCGCGCCGAAAATGACGGAAGTGACCATTCCGCTGTTCGGGCACGAAATTCATGCGCTTACGCTGGCCTGCCTGCTGCTGTTCATCGGCGCGATGGGTAAATCGGCGCAGCTTGGCCTGCATACGTGGTTGCCGGACGCCATGGAAGGCCCGACGCCTGTCTCTGCCCTTATTCACGCGGCGACGATGGTTACCGCCGGGGTGTTCCTCGTCGCGCGCATGTCGCCGCTCTATGAATATGCGCCGGTCGCGCTGATGGTGGTGTGCCTTGTCGGGGCCGTGACGGCCATTGTCGCCGCGACGATCGGCCTGACGCAATACGACATCAAGCGCGTCATTGCGTATTCGACGATGTCGCAACTCGGTTACATGTTCTTCGCGCTGGGCGTGTCCGCCTATGGCGCGGCGATTTTCCACCTGATGACGCACGCGTTCTTCAAGGCGCTGCTGTTCCTCGGGGCTGGTTCGGTCATTCATGCCCTGCACCATGAACAGGACATGCGCAACATGGGCGGGGTCATGAAAAAGATTCCCGTGACCTATGTCATGATGTGGATCGGCTCGCTGGCGCTGGCCGGCATTCCGTTCTTCGCGGGCTATTATTCCAAAGACATGATCCTCGAAAGCGCGTTCGCCGACCACACATGGTTCGGGAATGTCGCGTTCTGGCTCGGGATTGCGGCGGCGCTTCTGACCGCGTTCTATTCGGGTCGTCTGTTGTTTATGACGTTCCACGGGAAGCCCCGCATGGATCACCACACGTATGATCATGCGCATGAATCGCCGCCCGTCATGCTGTTGCCGCTGGTGGTTCTTGCGATCGGCGCGCTGTTCTCCGGTTTCGCGTTCTATCAATCCTTCGTCGGCAGCGCCGATCACGGCGCCCCCGCGCAACATGCCCAGCCGCATGAAGACGTGGTTGTCGATCACACGGTCGAAGCGCCCATCCTTGAAGAGGATGAGCATGGCAAGGAATGGAGCCGTCATTTGTTCTGGGGCGATACGATTTTCGTCCTGCCGGAAAACGACACGGTCGAAGCCGCGCACCACGTGCCGCAGTGGGTCAAGCTCCTGCCGATCGGGATGGGG
>CAYPCP010000149.1:0-3662 GCA_964409255.1 uncultured Pseudobdellovibrionaceae bacterium | reverse complement strand
CCTGCTGTTTTTAAGCGGCTTTTTTGCCGCTGGTTTTTTTTGACAGGATGGGTTTGAGGAATTCGCCCGTGAAGCTGCCTTTGGCGGCGGCGATATCTTCGGGCGTGCCGGCGGCGAGGATCATGCCGCCTTTATGGCCGCCTTCGGGGCCGATATCGATGATGTAATCGGCGGTCTTGATGACTTCAAGGTTATGCTCGATGACGACGACCGTGTTGCCCTGATCGACGAGCTTATGCAGCACTTCGAGCAACTTGCGCACGTCCTCGAAATGCAGACCCGTGGTCGGCTCGTCGAGAATGTAGAGTGTCTTTCCGGTGGAGCGTTTCGAGAGTTCCTTGGAAAGTTTCACGCGCTGCGCCTCACCGCCCGACAGGGTAGTGGCCGCTTGGCCGACCTGAATGTAGGACAGGCCCACATCCTTGAGCGTTTCCATTTTGTCGCGGATCGAGGGGACGGCTTTGAAAAACTCTGCCGATTCCTCAATCGTCATGCCGAGGATATCGGAAATGCTCTTGCCTTTGAATTTAATCTCCAATGTCTCGCGGTTATAGCGCGAGCCGTTACAGCTTTCGCAGGTAACGTATACATCCGGCAGGAAGTGCATCTCGATCTTGATAACGCCGTCGCCCTGGCAGGCTTCGCAGCGGCCGCCTTTGACATTGAAGGAGAAGCGGCCCGGCCCGTAACCGCGGGCTTTCGATTCCGGCAATCCGGCGAACCATTCGCGGATCGGCGTGAAGGCGCCCGTGTAGGTGGCCGGGTTGGAGCGCGGCGTCCGGCCAATCGGCGACTGGTCGATATCGATGACCTTGTCGAGGAATTCGAGTCCTTTAAGTTCTTTGTACGGCAGGGGTTGCTCGCGCGTTTTCATCAGTTTCTGCGATACGGCGCGGAACAACGTGTCGATGGTGAAGGTCGATTTTCCGGAGCCGGAGACGCCCGTAATGCACGTGAATGTGCCAAGCGGAATTTCGCCGGTGACGTTTTTAAGATTGTTACCCGATGCGCCGACAAGTTTGAGCGACTGGCCTTTCTTCCCTTTGCGGCGTTCGCGCGGCAGGGGGATTTCGCGTTTGCCCGTCAGGTAAGCGGCGGTAACGCTGTCCTTTGATTTCATGACGTCTTTGGGTGCGCCCTGGGCGATGATCTGTCCGCCATGAACGCCTGCGCCCGGACCCATATCGATCAGGTAGTCGGCGGCGCGGATCGCGTCTTCGTCATGTTCGACGACGAGGACGGTGTTACCGAGATCGCGCAGACGTTTGAGCGTTTCGAGCAGGCGATTGTTATCGCGCTGATGCAGGCCGATCGACGGTTCGTCGAGAACGTACAGGACGCCGGTGAGGCCGGAGCCAATCTGCGAAGCGAGGCGGATACGCTGGCTTTCGCCGCCGGACAATGTCGCGGAGGAGCGGGACAGCGAAAGGTAATCAAGGCCGACATTCATCAGGAACGTCAGGCGGTCGTTGATTTCCTTGAGAATGCGGGAACCGATTTCAAGCCGTTGCTTGTCCAGTTTTTTCGGCAGCTTGGCAAACCATTCATGCGCGTCTTCGATTGAAAAATCGCTGACTTTGGCGATGTCAAGCTTATCAATTTTAACGGCGAGCGCCTCGGGTTTGAGGCGTGCGCCATGGCAGGCTTCGCAAGGGTTGCTGGATTGATAGCGCGAGAGGTCTTCGCGCACGGAATTGCTTTCCGTTTCGAGCAGGCGGCGTTCAAGGTTGTTCAGGACGCCTTCGAAGGGCTTGGTGTTTTTCCAGGTGTTCTGATTGCCTTCATAAACAAAATTGATTTTGTCGCTGCCTGATCCGTACAGGATGATCTCACGGATTTTTTCCGGCAGCTTGTTCCATGGCGTGGTGGTTTTTACTTTGTAATGTTTGCAGACGGCTTCGAGCGCCTGCATGTAATAAGGCGCGAAATTCTTGGTCCATGGCTCCACGGCGCCGTCTTCGATGCTTAAGGACGGGTCGGGGATGACAAGGTTTTCGTCGATATAAAGTTTTTCGCCCAGACCGTCGCAGTTGGGGCACGCGCCATGCGGATTGTTGAATGAAAACAGGCGCGGTTCGATTTCAGGGATGGTAAAGCCCGAAACCGGGCAGGCGAATTTTTCGGAGAAGATTGTCTGCTTCCCCGAGCTTGCGTCTTCGGCGATCATCAGGCCATCGGCAAGGCGCAAGGCCGTTTCAACGGAATCCGCGAGGCGATTGCCCATGTCCGCGCGCACGACCAGGCGGTCGACGACGACTTCAATGTCGTGTTTGAGTTTTTTGTTCAGTTCGGGAACTTCGCCGATCTCATAAAGCTTGCCGTCAACCTTGACGCGCTGAAAACCCTTGGCCTGAAGCTCTTTGAATTCTTTTTTATATTCGCCTTTGCGCCCGCGCACGATCGGGGCGAGGACATACAGCTTTACCCCGTCGCCCATCGCCATGATCTGATCGACGATCTGCGTCGATGTCTGGCTTTCAATCGGCAAACCCGTGGCGGGCGAATAGGGAATGCCGACGCGCGCCCACAGCAGGCGCATGTAATCGTGAATCTCCGTCACCGTGCCGACGGTCGAGCGCGGGTTCTTCGATGTGGTTTTCTGTTCGATGGAGATCGCCGGTGAAAGGCCTTCGATGGAATCGACATCCGGTTTCTGCATCAATTCCAGAAACTGGCGCGCATAGGCGGAGAGGGATTCAACGTAACGGCGCTGTCCTTCGGCATAGATCGTGTCAAAGGCGAGGGACGATTTGCCTGAACCGGACAGGCCCGTAATCACGATCAACTGATCGCGGGGCATATCGACGTTGATGTTTTTAAGGTTATGTTCCCGCGCCCCGCGGATGGATAAGGTCTTCAGCATATTGTTCTTACTTTGTTCCTATTGTCTCTATGCTTATACAAGCCCCAGATATGGCCGCGCAAGATGATTTTTCAAGGATTTCCAAGGTTTTCAGAAAAAAGAAATGGCATTTATTGACATAATATATTATAGATGTCCCATGTCCATCGATCCTAAAAAACAAGAACTGATCGATAGCTTCCAGCAGGCGGCAGGGGCGGCGATTGCCGATCTCGAAACACGGCTCGCATCCTTGCGGGATAAACCTGCCGAAAACGCCACACTGATTGAACGCAAGGTCGAGCATTGCATCGCCGGCTTCCTCAATATCGTGCCGCTGTGCACATCGCTGGGCGAGTTTGCGATGGCAAGCGAAAATGCGGAAGCTTACGTTATGCGCCTTGAAGCCATCGAAAATCAGATGTCCGATGATATCAATCCCTTAGGCAGTGTTCGCGCGGTGTCGCAGACGCTTGGAACGCTGGCCGCCCGCCTGTAATTTTTTCTTTCTCCCCTTGATCGTATTGTGCCCCGGTTTAGGTTGAAGGCATAAACATCCAAGTCAGGAGACACATTCCATGAGCTACAAACTTTATTACTCCCCCGGCGCCTGCTCGCTGGCCGCGCACGCGATCCTTAACGAAATCGGTGAAAAGGCCGAGTTTATCAAGACGCCGACGTCCGACGGTTCGACGCGCTCGGCAGAGTTCCTGAAACTCAATCCATTCGGCGGCATTCCGGTGCTTCAGGAAAACGGCAAGGCGATCAACGAAGGCGGCGCGATCATCACTTATCTGTGCGACAAGCATAATTCGCCGCT
>CAYPCP010000148.1:0-3684 GCA_964409255.1 uncultured Pseudobdellovibrionaceae bacterium | reverse complement strand
ACGACATCAGAAGACATAATGTTTTTCCTTTCCTAGGGTTACATTGTCTATATGTTTAGCGCCGATACTTCGGCACATATCTAAGATTATACCACGAGTATTAAAAGAAAGTTAAATTGAAAAAAACGTTAATTTCCAGTTACTTGTGGGTAAGTGGATAAAATCAGCGGCTGCTGAGGACCCCTGTTTTTTCCAGAATAATCCATTCCGGCGGGGGTGATTCAATCTCGCCCTTACGGCAGACGAAAATCACGTACATCTGTATGAAAAGGCTGGGGTTTTCCTGTTCCAGCCTGTGCCAGTTTTCCAGATTCCGGCGGGCCGGGTCGGCGGGAAAATGCCGGTCATACAGGGCCCGCATGGCCGGAGACGTCTGAAACCCCAAAAAGGCCAGCCCGAGACGGTCCAGCAGCGCGGCGATGTCGGGCAGCGTATAGACATGTTCCTGCACATGAAAAACAAGGTCGCGGCATTCGGACGTGCTGAAAAAATCGCGGCGCAGCGTGACGGGTTTGAGCGCGTGGCCGTCGGGCAGGGCCATGAGATCGCGGCGCAGGCGGCGTATGCCGGGGAGGTCGGCGGGGTAAGCGTTCTCTTTAATATAGTCGCGGACCTGCGTGATCGTGCGGCGCGCCGTCTTGCTGTAGAGGGCGACCTGCATGCGGCCGCCCGGGCGCAGGCGCGTGAGCAGGGCTTTCCATCCCGCTTCGGGATCTTTCATGTGATGCAGCACGCCGGAAGATTCGATGAAGTCGAATTGTTTTCCGACATCGGCAATATTCAGAATATCGCCTTGCGCGAATTCGATATTACTTACCCCCGCCGCGCGCGTGCGGCGCAGGGCGTAGGCGAGGCTGGCGCCACTGAGATCGATGGCGGTGATACGCGCGTTGGGAAAGGAAGTGGCGAATTGCGTCAGCGGGCGGCCCGTGCCGCATCCGGCGGTCAGCATGTCGACGCGCACATCGTCATAGGTGCGGGCGGGACGATCGATGCCGGACCAGCGGGGATAGGGGTTTTCTTCGTACATGGCCTGCACGTCCTGAGAGGTGCCGGGCGTGATGGGCGAAAATTGCGCGATGCGCTGGCGCAGGTTTTTTTCTTCGAGCGGTTCGAGAACATGAATTTTCAAAACGTCCGCGAGCGGGCCCGCCGCATGCATATCGGGCCATTGCGCCGCGCCGTCATAAGACAGAAGCGGGCGATAGGCGCCTGCGAGGGCGATGGTCAGCGGATCGCGCGGGTACAGGGCGGCGACGTGCGCGGTTTCGTCGTCATCCAGCGACCAGACATATTCGTTGTAAAAATTCTGAATCGCGAGAGCGCAGAGCAGCGGCAGATGCTTGGCGCGCAGGCGGCCCTCGTCACCGGCTGCGAGAAGAAGGGTTTTGCGCAGCCTGATCAGCGCCTGTTCGACCGCGGCGTTGACGGGGTTGAGTTTTTTCAGGCCGAGAATGAAAAATTCGTCGTTCAAAAGCGCGTCGATGGAGCGCCAGTATTTCAGGCCGTCCGATCCCGCGTCGAACAAAAACGCATAAAGCGGCGCGGCGCGAAGTGTCGACCACCACATGCCCGCGAGTTTTTGATGTTCGAGCACCGGGCATTTTAGGCACAGGGTCAGCGTTTTTTTGATGTCAGGATCGAACGCATCGGTTTTGAGCTGCTCGACGAAATGCGCGTAGCGTGCCTTCATCGCGTCGTTGGCGGGATCGAGGCGCAGGCCTTGTGCGCATAATGTCATTGCCCGCACGGGATTGCCGTCGCGCCAGGCGGCGAGGCTGGCTTTGTCGATCTGGGCGGCGGTCGGCGGCGGCGTTTTCATGCCGTCATAGTAAAGGGCAAGCCCGGAGAGTCAAACGGGCAGAAAAGAAACAGGCCCCGGTCATCCCGGAGCCTGCTTTTTCGAAAGGGCGGCATCCTGCCGCGCCTTAAAGAAACTTTATTATCTCAGACGCAGCAGATCTTCCGTCATCTGGTCGACGGTGTTGATCACGCGGGTGTTCGCCGAGTAGGCGCGCTGCGTGATGATCAGCCTGGAGAACTCATCGGCAAGGTCGACGTTGGACATTTCAAGCGTCGCCGATTCAAGGTATCCGGCGCCGCCGGTGCCGGCTTCACGGAGGTTTTCCTCGCCGGATTCTTCCGTCTCGCTGTACGCCGTGCCCGATACTTCCTGCAGGCCGTTGACGTTCGCGAACGTCACGAGCGGCAGTTTGTAGAGGGCGGAGGTCGCGCCGTTCGAGAAGCGGGCGATGACCATGCCGTCGCGGTTGATTTCAACACCCGTACGCAGACCGAGTTCAGCGCCGTTCTGATCCGTGAACAGAACCGTGTAATCGGACGAGAACATGCCGAAACGGGAGATATCGATGTCGATATTCTGCAGTTCCGAACCGTTCCCCCAGTTGATCTGGGTGAGTTCGATGTCGCGGTTGCCTTCGCTGTCGGGCAGGGCATTGAGCGTGCCGTCGCCGTTGAAGTTCAGCATGCCGCGGGTCAGCTGGTTGTTGTTCGGGTCGAGGATCGTGACCTGATACCAGCCGCGGCTGTTGTACAGCGGGCTGCCCGGCAGGTTCTGGAACGCGGGGAAGCCTTCCGAGCTGTACGGCGGCGCGTCGCCCGGGCTACCGTTGTCATACAGACCGTAAGAATTGGGACCCGGCGCCGTCAGGTTGTTTGACGTTTCAACGCGCGGGTACACCGACCCCATACCCAGAGATCCCAGCGCCGTGCCGGCACCGACGTTGTTCAGCGTCAGCGTTTCCGCACCGGTCACGAAATCATTGCGTTGGATCAACAGTTCGCCGTTGTTACCGATATAGGCGGTCACACCAGCCGGTCCGGCAAAGTTGGCGTTGATGTCGTTGATGATGTCGCCGATGGTGTTGACGACAACATCCCCGCCGCTTGCGGTGGCGATATCGTAGGTGCGGGCCGGCATGGAGTCGGTTTCGACCGTGAACTGATGCCCCGCCGTCAGGCCGAGGCCGGTGACGAGGTTTGTGGTCGCTGACAAGTTGCCGATGATGCCGGCGGCGGTGGCCTGCGGACCGTAGACCTTCGTGAACTGGAAGGTCACCGGCTGCGGGTTGCCGAGCGAGTCGTACATCGTCACGCCACGCTGGAAGTCGACGGCCGCGGTCAATGCATCCGCCATCGTGACGTCTTCCTCGCGCATGTCGAGGTTGATCGAGACTTCGGCGCTCGTCGTCGGACGGGTCAGACCGCCGAGGAACGCGACGTCAACCGGCACGAGCGAGGTCAGGTCGCCCTGGTTCGATGGCAGGTTGCCGTTCTGGTCGATCGGCCAGCCATAGAGATAGAAGCCGGCGGAGTTGCGCAGGAAGCCTTGCGCGTCTTCGCTGAACTGGCCGTTCCGGGTGTAGAGGAACTCGGTCTGCGCGCTGTCGAGAGAGTCGCGTTTGACGGCGTAGAAACCGTTGCCGGAGATCGAGGCGTCGGTCGAGGAGATCGACGACTGGATCGGGCCTTGCTGATCGACGCGCTGGATGCGGTCGACGGCGACGGTACCCGGCGAATAACGCGAGGAGCGGCCCTCGGTCGTGACGAGCGAGAAGAACGCTGCCTCCGAACGTTTGAAGCCGACCGTGCTGACGTTGGCGATGTTGTTGGCGATCATGGCCGTCGCTTGCGATTGCGCGCTAAGGCCTGAAACGCCGGTGA
>CAYPCP010000147.1:0-3708 GCA_964409255.1 uncultured Pseudobdellovibrionaceae bacterium | reverse complement strand
CGACCATAAACACTGATTGTTATAAAAATTGCCGAAAAAGCCTATCGATAGCCCCGATAGGCTTTTTTTATAGCTTGATTATGCGAGATTAGATACTATATACACCTATAAGGTATATAACTTGATGGAGAAAGACGATGGCAGTCGAGAAGCACCCATCCCACGACGCTGAGATTAAGCGTTTGAACCGCATTGCGGGACAAGTCGAGGGTATTAAAAGGATGATCGAAGAAGGCCGTTATTGCCCTGAAATACTCTCGCAGCTTCGGGCTGTGCGTTCGGCGGTCAAGGGGATTGAAACTGAAATACTCCGCCGTCATTTGTCATCCTGCGTGGCCAGCGCCATGCAAAGCGGGGACGAGGCCAGCCGGACAAAATCCATCAATGAAGTCACCAGCCTGTTTTCTAAATTCGAGGAATAAGGAATATCAATCATGACCGATCATTCACACCATCATTACGATCATAAAAAAATGGAAGAAAAACCTACGCATGGTTCGTGCTGCGCGATGCATGGGCATGATCATCAAGCGAAAGCTCTTGTTACGGACGCGCCGGCAGGAACGATGTTCATCTGCCCGATGCACCCGCAAATCCGTCAGGTTGGCCCCGGTACTTGCCCTATTTGCGGCATGGCGTTGGAGCCGGAAGTGATGACGGGCGAGGAAGGCCCGAACCATGAGCTGATCGATATGACCCGCCGTTTCTGGATCGGCCTTGTATTGACGCTTCCGGTTTTCATGCTGGAGATGGGGGCGCATCTTGCCAATATTCATTTTGTTACGGGCGCGGCCTCCAACTGGATACAGCTCGCTTTGGCGACCCCCGTTGTTCTGTGGGCAGGGAAACCGTTCTTCGAGCGCGGCTGGGCATCGATTGTCTCGCGCAATCTCAATATGTTCACGCTGATTGCCATCGGCACAGGGGCTGCGTGGCTTTACAGCATTGTTGCCACCCTCATGCCGGATGTGTTCCCCGAAGGATTCCGCCGCATGGACGGATCGGTTCCAGTCTATTTTGAAGCCGCTGCCGTGATCACGGTGCTGGTGCTGCTGGGGCAGGTTCTTGAATTGCGAGCGCGGGAGAAAACGGGCGGCGCAATCAAGGCACTGCTTAACTTATCACCCAAAACCGCCCGCCGGATCAACGCGGATGGATCGGAAGAAGATATTCCGCTTAATCATGTCCATGCGGGCGACCTCTTGCGCGTACGCCCCGGCGAAACCGTACCCGTTGACGGTGTGGTGGTCGAAGGCAAAAGCGCAGTGGATGAATCGATGGTGACGGGGGAGTCCATGCCCGTCATGAAGGAAAAAGACGCAGCCCTGATCGGCGGCACGATGAATCAGACGGGCGGCTTTGTCATGAAAGCCGAGCGCGTGGGCGGCGATACTATGCTGTCCCGCATCGTGCAGATGGTCGCGGAAGCGCAACGCAGCCGTGCGCCCATTCAAAGGCTGGCCGATCATGTCGCGGCATGGTTTGTGCCTGCCGTCATCCTTGTGTCTGTTGTAGCCTTTATTGTGTGGTTTGCATTCGGCCCCGCACCCGCTTTTAGTTACGGTCTGATCGCGGCAGTCAGCGTTCTCATCATTGCCTGCCCATGCGCCCTTGGCCTTGCCACGCCGATGTCGATCATGGTGGGCGTGGGGCGCGGCGCACAGGCTGGCGTTCTGATCAAAAACGCCGAGGCCCTGGAGCGTATGGAAAAAGTCGATACGCTTGTTGTCGATAAAACGGGAACGCTCACTGAGGGAAAACCTAAAGTCACTCGTATTATCGCTCAGGGTATGTCGGAGGATAATCTACTGTCCTTGGCAGCGTCTCTGGAACAAGCAAGCGAACACCCATTGGCGCATGCCATTGTCGTGGCGGCAAAGGAAAAAGGCATCTTCATCGCCAAGGCGGATGATTTCGACTCGCCCACTGGAAAAGGCGTGGTGGGTAAAGTATCTGACCGCGCCGTCGCGCTTGGAAACGTCAAGATGATGAATGATCTGGGTGTTGATGTTTCCGATTTGGAAGCTGAGGGCGATGCTTTACGCAAGGACGGTGCAACGGTGATATTCGCGGCGGTCGATGGCAAAGCGGTGGGACTTCTCGCCATTGCCGATCCGATCAAGGAAACCACGCCGCAAGCGGTGAAGGAGCTGCAAAATGCCGGAATCCGCGTGGTGATGCTCACGGGCGATAATAAAACCACCGCGCAGGCCGTGGCGCGTCAGTTGGGTATTGACGAGGTCGAAGCCGAAGTCCTGCCCGAAGACAAGGGCCGTATCGTCAAGAAACTGCAAAGTGAAGGCCGTGTCGTGGCGATGGCGGGGGACGGCACAAACGATGCTCCGGCATTGGCCGCCGCCGATATCGGTATCGCCATGGGAACTGGAACCGACGTTGCGATGGAAAGCGCGGGCGTGACATTGTTGAGGGGCGATCTCGTGGGCATCGCACGGGCGCAGAAACTCTCCAAATCCGTGATGCGGAATATCCGCCAGAACCTGTTCTTCGCCTTCATCTATAATATGGCCGGCGTTCCGGTGGCGGCGGGCATCCTATATCCTGTTTTTGGCGTGTTGCTTAGTCCGGTGATGGCCGCTGCTGCGATGGCGCTCAGTTCCGTTTCCGTGATTGCAAACGCTTTGAGATTGAAAACTGTAAGGCTTTAATTCGTCCCGTTTAGGATCGCCCGCATCTGGTCGATTTCTTGTTGCTGGCCTTCTATGATCGTTTGACAAAGAGCTTTGATTTCAGGATCAGTGATATTGGCTTCGCGGCACATGAGAATTGCACCGGAATGGTGCGGGATCATAGATTTGAGAAATTGCTCGTCGGAGATGGCTGTCTGTTGACGGATGCCCAGGAAGAAAACTACTCCAACTAAAATGCTTACCGCCGCTATAACAGCGTTCAGCTTTTTATCCTTGTACATCGTGCTCATCAGCACGACTTCGATCAATACCATAGGAGCAGCCATCAGGCCGGCCATGTAAAATTGATTGAAACTGGGATAAACGTCTTCAAATGTATTCACCATCGAATACATAAGGACATACATGGACACAAACGATAAAACGGCCATGAGGAGCAGTTTTAAATACATCTTTTTGCTATGTTCGGTATGCTGATCATGTGTATTTTGCATGCAGTTCCTATTTAATCAGCTATTTTTTATGGAAGTTTGATATCACTTCATTTCTTTCAGCATATTTTCCATTTGCGCCACTTCGCCCTTTTGCTTGTTATGGATCATTTGCGCTTTGTTCTTTACATCTACATTTTGAGATTTTTTCAAGGCGGCGTCAGCCATTTTAATGGCACCCTTATGATGCTCGATGGTCATGGAAAGAAACTCTTTATCGAACTCTGATGCAGATGTTTTTTCGAGTTTCGACATATCCATAGGCATCATACCAGGCATATTCATGTTGATTGCTTGAGGGGCGTCAGGCTTTACTTCATTTCTTAATGCCTGAAGTTCTGGAATTTCCTTTTTCTGATCTTGGGTCATTTTTTCAGCCATCGCCCGTATGTCTGAGTCTTCTGCTTTTTCTTCAGCCATCTGAAACATCATTATTCCGTCTTCGTGATGCTTGATCATGCTATCCAAAAACTGGATATCGAAAACCTACTTCTCTGCATGCGGAGAACTTTGTTGAGAGGCACTTTCTTTTTCATGGGCTAATGCGGGCAAAAGCGGCGTTGTAATCA
>CAYPCP010000146.1:0-3811 GCA_964409255.1 uncultured Pseudobdellovibrionaceae bacterium | reverse complement strand
TGGGCCGCCAGCGCCTCGTCTTTCATGAGCGCAGAGCCTGCGTAGTTGTTGACCACCTTTTTCACCGGACAGCCGAAATTGATGTCGATGATCGCCGCGCCGCGATCTTCGTTGATGCGTGCGGCTTCGGCCATGATGGCGGGATCGCAGCCGGCGAGCTGCACGGCCATGGGAAATTCCTCGGCATAATCGTCGGCCTCGGCGCGGGCGCGGCGGTAATCGTCGACCATCACGCGGCTGGCGATCATTTCCGAGAAGACAAGCCCCGCGCCGTACCGCTTAACAAGCCGGCGGAACGGCAGATCGCTGACGCCCGACATCGGCGCCAGAAATACCGGGTCGTCGATCGCAAGCGGGCCGATGTTAATGGTCATGGGTCTGGTCGATATATTTCACGCCGGGGGGCGCGTCTTCCCACGTATCGTCCGCCTTGCCGATGGACCGGCCCAGATCGAACAGCGCGCCCATATAGACGGGATCGAAATTGACCTTGGGTTCGTCGCGGAAGTCGGCGGGGATGTGGACGAGTTTGTAATCGATGCCGTCGCGCTGCGCGCCGATATAGAGGCGGTAGAGATCGCCGATCCCCTGATACTTCGTCAGGGTTTCAAGCGAGCGGCGCGAAACGGAGAAAAGCCCCGGTTCCATCGGCTTGAATTCCGGCAGGATTTTATTGTTGCGGACGATGTATAGCCTGCGCTCGATCTTGTCCTTGGCATACGCGTCGTGATCGGCGCGGAATGTCTTTAGCGGGTAGAGGAACACCTGCGCCGTCACGCCGCCGTCGACGTGGATTTCCTGGTATTTCTTGCCGGCGACGATAACGTCGATAAACACAGGCTTGAAAACACCCGGCACGGCGGCCGAAGCAAGCATGATCTTGCGGAAAAGATTGAGCGCATTGGGGTTGCCGCTGTTGGCGATCGCGCCGATGTCCCAGATGACGCTGCGCTGCGCTTCGAGATTGGACGTGCCGATATAAAGACGGCGGCCTTTGCGATGTTCGGCGGCGATCTCGGAAAAAAGCTTGGGTGTGATGGTGCGCTCGATCACCTTGGAGAGCGGCGCGCTGTCGGCCAGCGCCAGCCCGCCGGTTACGCCGTCCAGAACCGTCCAGACATCGCCGGAGTAAATATTTTCCGGCGACAGGGTCGTGTACACCTCGCGCAGGACGGGATCGTATTTCTCGCCCAGAAAGGCGAAGGGCGCGATCAGGGCGCCCGTGCTGACGCCGGTGACAATCGTGAAATTCGGACGGGTGCCTTTTTCCGTCCAGCCGTATATCAGGCCCGCGCCGAACGACCCGTTGCTGCCGCCGCCGGAAATGGCGAGGTAGTTCATCGCCGGGTAGGTTTTCTTCTTCGCATAGTAATCGGCGTTGGATTCTTTATAGAGCGAGATGCGCTGCGCGATGACGGTATCGAGATTGGGTGACGGCTCGTCACCCCACGAACGGATATTCGCGGGGTACCCTTCGACGGCGGCCATGCCTTTGAATGAAGCGGGAACAGGCGCATGACGCGGCACGCTGCTGCATGCGGCCAGACCCGCCGTCAGCATGACGGCAAGGCTCAGTACGCGGAACATGTGCAGACCGTATTTCATTTCAATCCCGTGGGCGTATATATAACCGCTCAGGCCCTGCCGTTCAGGCGGCTATGACGGATCCCGTAGCAGAAATAGATGACGGCGCCAATCCCAAGCCAGCCTACGAAGCGCATATGCGTATCGAACGGCAGGAAGGCGATCAGCGCCCCGCAGGACAGCATCCCCATTACCGGCAGTATGATCCCGCCGGGCATTTTAAAGGGGCGCGGCATATCGGGGTGGAGGCGGCGCATCGCAATAACCCCCACGCAAACGAGGACGAAGGCGGCCAGCGTGCCGATATTCACGAGTTCGGCAAGCGTCCCCAGCGGAATAAAGCCCGCCATGATCGCCATGACCACCCCGCACAGCACGGTCGTGCGCACGGGCGTATGGGTTCTCTCATCGACCTTGGCAAAGAAAGACGGCAGCAATCCGTCGCGCGAAATCGCCAGGATGATGCGGGTCAGCGCGTAATACAGCACGAGCATCACGGTGGTCAGCCCCGTAATCACCCCGGTGGCGACCAGCGCCGAAGCCCAGTTGACGCCGATCTGCTGCAAGGCGAAGGCAACCGGCGAAGAAACGTTGAGTTCCGGGTATGGCAGGAGGCCAGTGAGGAGACCGGAGACAACGATGTAAATCAGCGTGCAGAAAACAAGGGAATACAGGATTCCCTTGGGAACATCTTTTTGTGGATCGCGTGCTTCCTCGACGGCTGTTGAAACGGCGTCGAAACCCACGTAAGCAAAAAACACAAGCGATGCCGCCGCCAGAACGCCGATAGTTTTACCTTCCGCGGTGTGGTCGAACCATCCGAACGGCAGGAACGGAGACCAGTTATCGGGGTTGACGTGGAACACGGCAACGCCAACAAAAACCGCGATTGTTAAAACTTTTACAAAGACCATGGCCGCATTCAGGCGTGCGCTCTGTTTAATGCCGACAATAAGCATCAGCATGAGGGCGAGGATGATTGCCACGGCAGGAAGGTTGACGATCCCGCCTGCGAACGGACCCTTTGTCAGCGCTTCGGGAAGCGGATAACCGATGGCGGTAAGGGCGTTGTTGAAATAACCGGACCAGCCGTTGGCGACGGCGGCAACGGAGACGCCATATTCAAGGATAAGATCCCACCCGATAATCCACGCAATCAATTCGCCGAACGCGGCATAGGAATAACCGTAAGCGCTTCCGCATCCGCCGACGGAGGACGCCAGTTCCGCATAGGCCAGCGCGGCAAAGGCGCACGCCGTGCCCGCGACGACGAAAGACAACACGACGGCGGGGCCGGCCTGCGTGGCGGCGGCAACGCCCGTTAAAACGAAAATGCCCGTCCCGATAATGGCGCCGATGCCCAAAAGCGTCAGGTCGAATGCGCTGAGAACTTTTTTCAGCCCCGTGATCGGCTGTTCTTCGTGAACGTGTTTTTTGCGGAAAAGCTTGTTCATGGGAGCGTCCTTTTAGTGCGGAAAACTATCGCGATGTTACATTATTCCCGCTTATGTACAATGGCGTATTATTGAAACAAAGCGCACGTTTTCTAATTTTCTATAAATGCCGGGTAAAATCTTTTCAATAAAACAAGATAGTTTGATAGTAATCATAGTGCAATTTTCATATGTTTGATTGTGGCCAAAATAAAATTTTTTTTGAAAAAAAGAAGCAAGGATGAATATCTATATTAAATATATTGTTCCGATTTTCTTGTTTGTTCTCATCATATTCGGCGCTCTTGAATGCTTATCAAACAATAAGCGAGTTATCGATTTTTTTAATGAGAATCGCCCTGCCTACACCGATATGCCGTTATCCATACATGTGGAAAAACAGGTTTGGTCGTACCGTTCCAAAATTCATGAATATAGCCGTGGAGGAAAAATCCTGTTGGTCGGCAGCAGTTCAGTCGTAAATGGGCTGGATCCTGAAATTGTAAAGGAAAAACTTAAGAAAGAAGGAATTGATCAGGAGCCGTATAACATGGGGCTTACGGGCTTTATGGCGTATGAACTTTTGATGTTAAAGGATTTTTATTTATCTTCGGATGTTAAAACCATCGTCTATTTTTATAATGCTTTTTCTTTCCCCAATGTGTTTCACCCTGATGCGGTCAGAGTGCGGTGGAGTACGAAAAGCTTTTTTTGGCTTAAGCCTGGATTTATTGAAAGGCTTCAGAGTTATGCCGTTCTAAAAGACGGCGGAATTGGTGAGATATCTCAATACT
>CAYPCP010000145.1:0-3864 GCA_964409255.1 uncultured Pseudobdellovibrionaceae bacterium | reverse complement strand
AAGCGCGACTCGGCGACCGCCGTCGTGGCGACGGGCAAATGGCTCGACGATGCCGATGAGATCGTGAATTACCTTCAGCGTCACGAAGACGAGAAGGAAAACTGGTGGCGCACGACGAGCGCTGCGCTCGCCCTTTTGAAAAGTGCGGCCCATATGGTCGAAAAAGCCAAAGAGACGATTATCGTCCAGCAGGGCCGCATCCAGATCCTCGAAGATATGGCGACGACAGACGAATTGACGGGGCTGATGAACCGCCGCGGCTTTTTCGAGGCGCTCGACCGCGAGCTTGACCGCGCAGCGCGCGATAAGGCGAGTCACGGCAGCGGACTGCTTATTCTTATCGACCTCGATAATTTCAAGGCGATCAACGATACCTATGGCCATCTCGCGGGGGATGCCGCGCTGAAACTGGTGGGCCGTACCCTCGCCCATGATATTCGCGCCATGGATGTCGCCGCGCGTCTGGGCGGGGACGAATTCGTGCTGTTATTCGCGGACACGGCGCGTATGAACGCGCTCGAACGCGCGCAGAAACTGGCATGGCGTCTCAATCATCTCTCGCTTGTCTGGTACGGCGCGGAAATTCCCGTGCGCGCCAGCCTGGGCCTGCGCGAATACAAAAGCGGCGACAAAGCCGACAAGATTTTCAGCGATGCGGATGTGCGTTTATACGCCAGCAAGCAGAGCAGCAAGGGTCTCTATGTGCCGCAAGGGAGTTTCTCGACGACATCGATTTAGTTTGGTTTGACACGACACAACTCAAGTTTCCGCCTGCCGCCCCTCCCTAACCGTGAACCCTAGGCAGGCGAAAAAGGCCCGGTGTATCCCCTAAATACACCGGGCCGCCTTTTTTAAAGGGCCGAAATCCAGCCTTTTTTCTTATTTTATTGACATAAAGCAAAGGCGCGGGCTACATACGCGCATGTCCAAAAACCGCATTACCGCCATTTATTTCGATCCCGGCAGTTTTCCGATGCCGCCGGCCTATACCGCGTATACGGCCATAGAGAACGAAACCGACATCACCTTTATCGGCATGGAAAAAGACGTCTATGCCGACGACAGCATGACGGTTTTCGACGATGACGAGATCGGCCATGCCCCGTCCCTGCCCGCCGGCAATTATTACATTCACGCGCGCGGCATGGAGGGCGACGACCGGTATAAAATAGAATTTTTCATCATCGAGGAAGAAAGCGGGAAAACCGCGGCGAAATTCATCCTCGACAATAAAAAGCATGTCATGAGCTTCGGAGACGCTTTCGAACGCGCCGTCGCCCAAGGCGATGTCGATTACAGCCGTTTTGAAATTGAGTTCAGCAAAAAATACCTGGGCGGCGTTTTCGCCGGGATTATCGAAGGAAACGACGCCTTCTGGAACCGCTTCCACGAAGATCTCGACGTCGCGACAACACCGGACAATCTCAACATGCTGCGCGAGGCGAAAGGCGAACCCGCCCTTCCCGTCATATTCAGATCGCCGTTTGACAAGCCGGTATTGAATTAAGCCGTTTCGCAGCCGCGGACGAACGTTCCTGTTTCAGCGCGCTTTTTCAAGACACGACCAGAAGGCCCGCTCGCGCTCCGCGCCGGGCGATGCCGACCTGGCCGCGGCATAACATTTCATTTCCTGGCGCATGACCAGGACGCGGCGCTCGTCGCACGACGACAGCGCGGCAAGAATCCCGCAAAAGACCGCCCACCCCACGACCGCCTTTAGCCTTATGAAAATATTTTCCGCCATTTTGTTCACGATCGTGTACAGTCTTTTTGTTTATCATAGTGAACAATTCCAATCAATGGCCGACCTCACCTCGATTGGAAGAATGATCGCGCAGACGCGGGAAAAACAGGGATTGTCGCAAGAAGATCTTGCCGGCATGGCGGAGGTCAATCGCGGTTACATCTCGCGGATCGAAAACGGCCATGTCGCCTTTTCGGTGCCGGTCCTGCTCAAAATCGCCGATGCGCTGGCCGTCGCGCCGGAAAAACTTCTCAGATAAAAAGAAGCCGCTTATGCGGCTTCGATTTTCTTCGGCAGGTTGAGCTTGAGGTGCAGGTCTTTGAGCTGCTGTTCCGTGATGTCGCTTGGTGCGTTCATCATCGGGTCTTCGTACTGGCCGTTCATGACGAAGGCATAGACTTCGCGCAGGTTCGGCTCAGCGGCGAGCAGCATCACGATGCGGTCCACGCCGAACGCGCAGCCGCCGTGCGGCGGGGCGCCGTAACGGAAAGCGTTGAGCATGCCGCCGAATTTCTTCTCCAGCACTTCTTTCGGATAGCCCGCAATCGCGAAGGCCTTTTCCATGATATCGGGACGGTGGTTACGAATACCGCCGGAAGCGAGTTCGAAGCCGTTGCATACGCAGTCATACTGCGTCGCCATGACCTTCAGCGGGTCCGGGCCGTTGAGCGCGTCGAGGCCGCCCTGCGGCATCGAGAACGGGTTGTGGGAGAAGTCGATCTTCTGCGATTTTTCATCGAATTCGTACATCGGGAAATCGACAATCCAGAAGAGTTTGTAGACGCCCTTCTCGCGGATATCCATGTCGTCGCAGATTTTGTCGCGCGCGCGGCCCGCCATCTTCGCGGCCTTTTCTTCCTTGTCGCAGACGAAGAAGATCGCATCGCCCTCGTTGAGGCCAGCGAGTTTATTGAGTTCGGCCTGCGCTTCGGCGGGAACGAATTTCGCGATCGGACCGGCGCCCACGCCGTCTTTCACGGTGATATAACCCAGGCCCGGCGCGCCTTCGCCGCGCGCCCAGTCATTGAGCTTATCGAAGAAAGAGCGCGGTTTGTCGGCCACGTTCGGCGCACGGATGGCGCGAACCACACCGCCCTTTTCAATCACGCCCTTGAAGGCATTGAAGGTGACGTCGTCGCGTTTGAACACCTCGGTCACATCGACGATTTCGAGCGGGTTGCGCAGGTCCGGCTTATCGGTGCCGTATTTATACATCGCGTCCTTGTACGCCATGTTCGGCAGCCATTCGACTTTGTGTTTCACGCCCGTGAAATCGCCGAATTCCTCGAAGATGCCGCCGATGACTTTGGTCATCACGGCGAAGATGTCTTCCTGCTGGACGAACGACATTTCCATGTCAAGTTGATAGAATTCCGCCAGACGGTCGGCGCGGCCATCTTCGTCGCGGAAGCAGGGCGCGATCTGGAAGTAACGGTCGAAACCCGACATCATCAGGAGCTGTTTGAATTGCTGCGGCGCTTGCGGCAGCGCGTAGAATTTACCCGGGTGCAGACGCGAGGGAACCAGATAATCGCGCGCGCCTTCCGGCGAGGACGCGGTCAGGATCGGCGTCTGGAATTCCTGAAACCCTTCATCGACCATGCGGCGGCGCATGCTGGACACAACGCCGTTACGCAGGCGGATGCGTTTGTGCATCCCCTCGCGGCGCAGATCGAGATAACGGTATTTGAGACGCACATCTTCGCCCGCGCCGTCTTCCTCGGCGACCTGGAACGGAATGACGTCGGCCTGCGATTGCACGGCGACGTTCTTGACGACGATTTCAATCTCGCCGGTCGGCATCTTCGGATTGACGGTGCCATCGGCGCGGTTGACCACTTCACCTTCGATGGTCACGACGCTTTCGACGCGGGCGCGCTCCAGTTCGGGATTGCCTTCCACCACGCATTGCGTCAGGCCGTGCGTATCCCGCAGGTCGATAAACAGAACGCCGCCGTGATCGCGCTTTCTGTGAATCCAGCCGGAGAGTTTAACGGTCTTGCCGACGTCGCCTTTGCGCAGAGCGCCGCAGGTGTGGGTACGGTATGCGTGCATAATGATGGTCTTTCCTTTACTCGAATTTATTCAGGTATAGACGATTTAACCCCCGCAAGACAAAG
>CAYPCP010000144.1:0-3892 GCA_964409255.1 uncultured Pseudobdellovibrionaceae bacterium | reverse complement strand
CACGCGATCCTCTACGATCAAACCAACGAACAAAATTATATCGCGCTTCAGCATATCGAGCCGCAACAACCGGCTGTCGAAATTCATGACTCGCCGCTGTCGGAAATGGCGGTGCTGGGCTTTGAATACGGCCATACGCTGGCGGAGCCGCGCACGCTGACGCTCTGGGAAGCGCAGTTCGGCGATTTCGCCAACGGCGCGCAGGTCATCATCGACCAGTTCATTTCCTCGGGCGAAGCCAAGTGGCTGCGCATGTCGGGTCTCGTCATGCTGTTGCCGCACGGTTACGAAGGACAGGGGCCGGAGCATTCCTCCGCGCGTCCTGAACGCTTCCTCGCCGCATCCGCCGACGACAACTGGCAGATCGCGAACGTATCGACCCCGGCCAACTACTTCCACATTTTGCGCCGTCAGATGCAACGCGACTTCCGCAAGCCGCTGATCATGTTCACGCCGAAATCGCTGCTGCGTCACAAATTGTGCGTATCCTCGCTGGCGGAGTTCACGGGGCAGGAAACCTTCCACCGCGTTCTGTGGGATACCGACCGCGACAAGCTTGCCGATGCGAAGAAAATCAAACGCGTGGTTCTGTGCACGGGTAAGGTTTATTACGATCTTCTCGAAGAACGCCGCGCGCGCAACATCGACAATATCGCGATCGTGCGTATCGAGCAGCTTTACCCGTTCCCGGAAAAAGCGCTTCAGGAAGAACTGGCCCGCTATGAAAACGCGGAAGTCATCTGGTGTCAGGAAGAATCCGGCAACATGGGCTATTGGCAGTTCGTCGACCGCCGCATCGAAGCCGCGCTGAAAGGCATCAACCACAAATCGGTCCGTCCGGTTTACGTGGGCCGCCCGGATTCCGCGGCCCCCGCGACGGGCCTGCTCAAACGCCACCAGGCGGAGCAGGCAAAGCTCCTCGATGAAGCGCTGACGGTAAAATAAGCGCAGTTTTCTCTGGAACTAAACCCGCCGTTTTGCCATAAGCATGTCTATGGCCGACATCCTTATGGCAGAAGCGCGGGTGCGCGAGATTAACGGGCGCATCGTCTATGTGCAGCCCGAAGGCACGCCGCATGTGCCGGGCCATCGTTATTTCAGCGAACAATTTGATCGGGGTAATACATTTTGCCCGTGCTGCACGGTGCCGGTGGTCTATCGCAGCGCCAGCCCGTCCGTCATGGGCAGCACGTTTCGCGGGCGGCAGGCACATTTTGCGCTCAAACCCGGCGGCAAGCATGACGAAGGGTGCGACATTCTCTCGCGCCCGGCCTATGAACGGCATCTTATCCCGGATCGCACGAAGGGCTACCGGCTTCACATCAACACGCGCGAATACAGCGAGACGTTCAATGACGCCGCCGGTGTGTACGGCAAAGGCGCGAATGGCCGCATCCAGATCACGAACCCGGATATCTGCGACCGCGAACGCGTCGTGATCAAGGGCGCGGACGATCTCATCAATTTTTTCAGGAGCGCCGATCCGGCCCGTGTCGCGGATTCAAAGATCATCTTCCGCAACCGCGCGATCAGCATGGAAGATTTTTTCATCCGCCGCAGCCTCGACGGGAAAAACGTATCGCGGTTTACGCGGCTTCTCGAACGGCTTGAAAAGATGCCCGACGGGGAAGAAACATTGTGCGCGATGGTTGTGCCGGTGAAGCGTGGCACGACGCTCGGCCCGCAGCGCCGGACGGTCAGGGGCGAGATGGTCAAAATCCCGTCCGGGGAGACAGCGGACATGCCGGAAAGCATCGTGCCGGAGATATACGCCCGCAACCGCAACACGACCCATATCCTGTGGGGCTTCGAACAGCCGGGGGATTATCTGGTGCTGGGGGTGCCGCGGCTGCGGACCAATGACGGGGATGTGCGCCGTTTCCACCATATTTCCCTGACGCTGGACGACCCCAAAGGCTTCGCCCGCATTGATCTGAAAGAGATTCTGAAAAACAATGGCGAGGCGCAGGCGCGCCGCGCCCGCAAACAGGACGCAGGCACGCATCCTGCCCCGTAAAAACAGGTGGGAAAGCTTGACCTTCCGGGGCAATCGCGCCACATTGGGCGCAGTTTTAAAACCCTTCATTTAAAGATGTGACCATGACCCAGATTAAAGTCCCGACCCTTGGTGAATCCGTATCCGAAGCGACTGTTGCGCAGTGGCTGAAAAAGGAAGGCGACACGGTCGCCGCCGATGAGCCGATCGTCGAACTGGAAACCGATAAGGTCACATTGGAAGTGAACGCCCCGGCCGCCGGGACGATCATCAAGATTTCCGCGAAGGCCGGTGAGAATGTCGGCGTTGGCGCGATCCTGGGTGAGATCGGCGAAGCGGGCGCCGTTGCCAACGACACGAAAAAAGCCGATGCGCCGAAGGCCGCGGAAGCGCCAAAGGCCGCAGCCGCAGCCGCGCCCGCGTCGAACGACGACCGCAACGGCCCGGCTGTGCGTAAACTGGCCGCTGACAACAATGTCGATACGTCGAAAATTGATGGTTCGGGCAAAGACGGCCGCGTGACCAAAGGCGATGTGATCAATACCCTCGAAGGCAAGAGCGCGGGCGACATTCCGCCGACGCAGGCCGCGAGCACGCATCCGGTCAAAGGCGGCAACCAGCCCGCCGTCCAGCGCGCCGCCGGTGAGCGCGAGGAGCGCGTGCGCATGACGCGCCTGCGCCAGTCGGTCGCAAAACGCCTGAAAGAAGCGCAGAACACCGCCGCGATGCTCACGACCTTTAACGAGGTTGATATGGGCGCAGTGATGGAGCTGCGCAATTCGTACAAGGATACGTTTGAAAAGAAACACGGCGTCAAGCTCGGCTTCATGTCGTTCTTCGTCAAGGCCGCGGTTCAGGCGCTTAAGGAATTCCCGGCGGTGAACGCGGAAATTCAGGGCGATGAGATCGTCTATAAAAACTACTACGATCTCGGCGTTGCCGTGTCGACGCCGCAGGGGCTTGTCGTTCCGGTGGTGAAAAGCTGCGACGAAAAATCCATGGCGCAGATCGAAAAAGACATCATCGATGTCGGCACGCGCGCCAAAGACGGCAAGCTCGCCATCGAAGAGATGATGGGCGGTACGTTCACGATCACGAACGGCGGGATTTTCGGCTCGTTGCTGTCGACGCCGATCCTCAACACGCCGCAATCCGGTATTCTGGGCATGCACAAAATCCAGCAACGCCCGATCGTGATGCCGAACGGCGAGATCAAGGCCCGCCCGATGATGTATCTGGCGCTGTCTTACGACCACCGCATCATCGACGGCCGCGAAGCGGTCAGCTTCCTCGTCCGCATCAAGGACGCCATCGAAGACCCGCAGCGTCTGCTGCTCGATATCTAGGTCTTACACTATCCAGACCGGCCCGCGCGAACCCCGCCGGGCCGGTTTTGTTTTCATCAGCCTTTGAAATAGCAGCACATGCGTTCTTGGTCCGAGAAGGTGCTCGGGCCCTGAAAGTGAGAGCATCGCCCGGCCTGGTAACTGGTGGCAGTAGAACCGCTTTTCCCTGTGGACTGGGCCAGTGTCCAGCCGGTCGGCGCGGACGGGCAGGTGCCGTTGCAGATAATCTGGCAGGTCACGCCCGCGCCGCCGCCCGCGGCGGACGCGACGGTATCGACATAGTCTTTCGTCGCGGCGTGATTGTTGGCGGTGGGGCTGCCGGGCAGGGTGAGGGCGCCGGTCATCGTATCGCCGGCCTTGGCAACCTTATCGGTCGCGCTGGGGGCGGTCTGGTCGCAGATGACCTGCGTGCCGTTGGAGCGGCACCAGCTGCCGTTGGCCTGCGCGCCGAATTTGCCGTCGACATAGGTTTTGTTGGCAGCATCGCCGGCGGCGGTCGGTGTGCCGAGGCTGGTGATTTTATTGCTGTTCATGTTGAGGGCGCTGGTCG
>CAYPCP010000143.1:0-3892 GCA_964409255.1 uncultured Pseudobdellovibrionaceae bacterium | reverse complement strand
ATCGGGGATGTTTCGAAAAAAGCGTCCAATCCCCAGCCGATCAGGCCCCCGCCAAGGGTCGCACCGACCAGTTCGACGCCCGCGCGGGCGCCATCGCTTATGCTTTTAACCTGTTCGGGGTCGGGCTCATATTCGGCCCGATAATCGTCCTTCGCCTCTTTCAGGCGTTTTTCGAGATTATCGAGATTGTCGTTCATATTAATTCTCCGGCCATCCCGGGACGACCGGGGGCATTATTCCGCCGCTTCGAGGAAGTCGAGGTGCTGGCTGCTCAGGTCGACGGAGACGAGCTGAGATACGCCGCGCTCTGCCATCGTCACCCCGTACAGACGGTCCATGCGCGCCATGGTCAGGCGGTGGTGGGTAATGATGAGGAAGCGGGTTTCGCCGCGCGCCGCGATTTCGTCGAGCAGATCGCAAACGCGGTTTACGTTGGCGTCGTCGAGCGGGGCGTCAATCTCGTCCAATACGCAGATCGGCGACGGGTTGGTCAGGAACATCGCGAAAATAAGGGCGATGGAGGCCAGCGTCTGTTCGCCGCCCGAAAGCAGCGAGAGGCCCTGCAGCGTTTTGCCCGGCGGCTGGGCATAAATTTCCAGACCGGCTTCGAGCGGGTCGTCGGATTCAATCAGCTTCAGGTACGCCTGACCGCCGCCATACAGGCGCACGAACAGATCCTTGAAGTGCGCGTTCACATGGTCGAACGCCGCGGTCAGGCGTTCACGCGCTTCTTTATTCAGTTTATTGATGCCTTCGCGCAGTTCTTCGATGGCCTGCATCAGATCGTTGCGTTCGTTCAGGATCGTGGAGAGTTCTTTTTCCAGTTCCGTCGCTTCGACTTCGGCGCGCAGATTGACCGGGCCGATCATGTCGCGCGAGCGGATAAATTTTTCCTTCTCGGATTTCAACGGTTCGATCGCCGGGAGGTGTTCGGCGTTAAGGTCGAGACCTGCGTCTGCCGCCAATGTTTGCGGCGCGGCGTTAAACTGCTCCTGAATATTCGTGAGAAGTTCGGTCAGCTGTTCTTCACCGGCGGAAACGGTCGCCTGCGCACCGGCGCGTGCCTCACGCGCTTCGGTCAGATAGTTTTCCGCTTCTTTCAGCGCCTTGTTCGTATCGCCCAGTTCGTTTTCAACGATGGCAAGACGGTCGGCGGCTTCGTTACGCGACGTTTCTAGCGTGGAGATTTTATCAAGGAGCGTCGCGCGATCCGCCGTGATGGTTTCGGGGCGGTTTTCAAGCGTGGAAAGTTTTTCCGTCGTCGCGGTTTCGCGTTCGTCGAGTTCTTTAATGCGTTCGCGGGAACGGATCGAACGGTTTTGCAGGTTGACGCGTTCATCCGCGATGGCGTGCAGGCGGGCCATGCGGCGCGATTGTTCCTGTTCGAGGCTGTCGAGTTCGCGGACCGCTTCACGAAGGCCGTCACGGGCCTCGATCATCGTCGTGCGCAATTGCTCGACTTCTTCGTTTTGCGAGGCCTGTGTGGCTTCGTCATACGCTTCGAGCGCTTTTTGGTTGTCGCCGATCGATTGTGTGTACGCGGTAATGTCTTCGGCGGTGCGTGAAAGGGCTTCTTCGTATTTCGCGATTTCCGCGAACAGGCCGGAGCGTTCTTCGGTCGCGCGGTTCAGTTCATTCTGACGCATCGTCAGGCCGCGTTCCTGATCGCGCAGGGCGGATTGCAGGGAATCGACACGGCTTTGCGCCTCGTTCCGTGCGGTCTTCGCGGCGTCGAACGCCTGGGATGATTCTTCGGCGTCGGCGACAAGCTGAGGCAGGTCACGCTCAAGGTCCTTGAGGCGGTTTTTCTGCTGCAGGCCGAGCGCGTGTTTGTCGGACGCTTCCGGCTTAATGTGCAGCCCGTCCCAGCGCCAGTATGCGCCGTCGCGGGAAACGATGGATTGGCCCGGCTTCAGCGCGTCGGCATAACGTGTGCCGTCGGCAACATTGTCCACGACGCCGATCAGGGTCAGGGCGGCTTTCAAATGGCGCGGCGCCTTTACATGCGGCTCCAGACGATCAACACCCGACGGCAGCGCCGGGAAGTCCGCGGCGTTATAGTCGCGGTCAAGCCAGATGACCGGCGCCTGACCATCCGTCGATGCCATCAGCGTGTCGCCAAGCGCGCGGGACAGGGCGGTTTCAAAGCCTTTTTCCGGTTGAATATCGTCGAGGATCGGTTTGAAGCTGTCCTGCGTATCGTTCTGCAAAACGGCTTTAAGCGTTTTGATTTCGGTTTCGCTGCCGGATTTTTTCTTTTCCAGTTCCTGATGACGGGCGCGGGCGTTTTCGACCTCCTCACGCGCTTCTTCAAGTGCGGCTTGCGCGGCTTCGAAAGCGGTGCGGCCTTCGGTCACTTCCGTTTCCAAAGAGATGATTTCGGCTTTCAGCGCGTCAAGTTTCGAATCCTGTTCGAATTTTACGCGGGCGCGGGCGAGATCGTCGGCCAGCGCTTCCTGACGTTCCTGTGCGACGAGCAGGCGGCTTTCATCGGCGGCGACCTGTTTTTCCAGCGATTGACGGCTCGCTTTGCTTTCGGCGACTTTCGCCATAAAGCTTTCGTAGTCCTGTTCGAGCTTGAGGACCTTGCTTTCCAGACGTTCCTTGATGGCACGCTTTTCGGACAGCATCGTGTCTTCGTTCTTGCGGTTTTCAAGAAGGGCTTTTTCTTCCCCTTCCAAACGCTCCAGAACGGCGGAGGAATCGCCGAGGCTTTGCTTTTCGTGTTCGCGGTCGGCTTTCAGGCGCTCAAGCTGTTCGCGCGCTTCGGTGATCTGGTTTTGAAGGTCGCGTTCCTGATCTTCCAGACGCTGCATGGCCAGGCGGTTGGCCTGCAGGGCGGCGGCGGATTCCGCTTCGGCTTTGCGCAGGGCGGGAAGATCTTCGGACTGCACGCCCTGCGTCTGCGTGAGTTGCGAGACGGTCAGCATGTGCTGGGCGACGAGGCTTTCGGCGTCGGCAAAACGGGTGCGGGCCTGTTCGATCCGGTTGGCGAGGGCCTTCCATTCCAGACAGGCGATGGATACTTCGACCTGACGGATTTCGGTGGAAAGTTCGCGGTATTTAACGGCCTGACGCGCCTGTTTTTTCAGGGCGGCGAAACGGCCTTCCATGCCGCCGACAAGATCCTGAAGGCGTTGCAGGTTGTTGTCCGCCGCACGCAGGCGCAGTTCGGCTTCGTGACGGCGGGCATACAGGCCCGAGATACCGGCAGATTCTTCGAGGATCAGGCGGCGTTCCTGCGGCTTCGCATTGATCATGGCCGTAACGCGGCCCTGGGATACGAGGGCCGGGGAGTTCGCGCCCGTCACCGTGTCGGCGAAGAGCATTTGCACATCGCGCGCGCGTTGCGTCTTGCCGTTGATCTTGTACAGCGAGCCGTGATCGCGTTCGATTTTGCGCATGACTTCGACTTCGTCTTCGCCGTTATACGCGGCGGGGGCGGAGCGCGAGGCGTTGTCGAGCAACAGGGTGACTTCGGCGAAGTTACGTTGCGGGCGGTTGGCGGTGCCGTTGAAGATCACATCTTCCATGCTGCCGCTGCCGCGCATACGCTTGGCGGAGTTTTCGCCCATGACCCAGCGGAGCGCTTCGACGAGGTTCGACTTCCCGCAGCCATTCGGACCGACGATGCCGGTCAGACCGGGACCGATGTCCAGTTCGGTGCGTTCCACGAAGGATTTGAAGCCGTTCAGGCGAAGTTTCTTGAACTGGATCATCTGTCTCGTCTTTTCAGTGTTACTCAGTGACTTTCTTACTGCTCAATCGGCTGTTCGGCCGGTGCGCTTTCGGCTGCCGGTTCTTCCACAGCGGGGGCCGCTGCGTCGTCGCCTGCCGCCGGTGTTTCAGCGTCCGGCGCGGCGGGCGTTTCCGAAACGGTGCCGCCGGAAAG
>CAYPCP010000142.1:2432-3908 GCA_964409255.1 uncultured Pseudobdellovibrionaceae bacterium | reverse complement strand
GCTCCTGATCATTGCCGAAGACGTCGAAGGCGAAGCGCTGGCAACCCTCGTTGTCAACAAACTGCGCGGCGGTCTGAAAGTCGCGGCGGTGAAGGCTCCGGGCTTCGGCGATCGTCGTAAGGCGATGCTCGAAGACATGGCGATCCTCACGGGCGGTCAGGTTGTTTCCGAAGATCTCGGCATCAAACTCGAAAACGTCACGCTCGACATGCTCGGCACGGCGAAGAAAGTTCGTATCACGAAAGATGAAACGACGATCGTCGACGGTTCCGGCGCGAAGAAAGACATCGAAGGCCGCGTATCGCAGATCCGCGCGCAGATCGAGGAAACCTCTTCCGACTACGATAAGGAAAAACTGCAGGAACGTCTGGCGAAACTCGCCGGCGGTGTTGCCGTTCTCCGTATCGGCGGCGCGACCGAAGTCGAAGTGAAAGAACGCAAAGACCGCGTTGACGATGCGATGCACGCAACCCGCGCTGCTGTCGAAGAAGGCATCATCGCTGGTGGCGGCACGGCTCTGCTGTACGCTTCCCGCGCGCTGGACAGCCTGAAGTTCGCGAACGACGACCAGCAGGTCGGGGTGGAAATCATCCGCCGCGCGCTGCAGGCGCCGATCCGTCAGATCGCTGAGAATGCGGGCACGGAAGGTTCCATCGTTGTCGGCAAGCTGCTCGAGCAGAAAGACACCAGCTTCGGTTACGATGCGCAGAACGATGAGTACTGCGACCTCGTCAAAGCCGGTATCGTCGACCCTGTGAAAGTCGTCCGTACGGCGATCCAGGATGCGGCTTCCGTCGCGGCCCTCATGATCACGACCGAAGCGGTCGTGACCGATGCGCCGGACGACAGCAAAGCCGGCGGCGCTCCCGATATGGGCGGCATGGGCGGTATGGGCGGCATGGGTTTCTAATCCACCCCACCCTCACAAAACAAAACAAAAGGCCGGGTCATTTCCCGGCCTTTTTTGTTTTTGGCTTAATACCCAAGCTGTCCCAGGCCGAGTTGAACAAAATGCGCATGACCTTTGCGAATTGTTCCTGTTTAATGGTTGTGATGGAGACGGACTGATCCTGAAAATCCAGAACAGCGACTTTATCCGCATATACGTAGAATGCGGCTTGCTCATTAAAAAAGGCGGCAGGAACCCATTTATATTCTGCAAATTTGGAGCTAATAAAGTTCGTGTCGCCTTCTTTGGACGTAATCCTATAACTTAAAGATGGTTTGATGTCTGCCATACGTGGTTCATGCACGTCATCCCAATAAGCGCCCAGCCATTTTTTCCAGTTTTCCGGCCGCGCATTAAAAAGACAAACCTCGCGCTGATCTATCAGCACTGTATTATAAAGATCATCTAGGAAAGCTTTGAATCCCTCAGTGCCAGAGTAGGTCAATATTTCTTGCATTTTCTTTTGTACGCCACGTTCGCCGATGAATTCGATTCCATCTCGGTCAAATGCATCGCGGATTTTCTCT
>CAYPCP010000142.1:0-2422 GCA_964409255.1 uncultured Pseudobdellovibrionaceae bacterium | reverse complement strand
ACGCGTCATGGATTTTTTCCATGGTCTTTGCTCCCGGCATCTGTTTCCCGGCTTCGATATTCGCGATCGTGGGCACGGCAAGGCCGGTGCGTTCGGCGAGGTCGGTCTGGCTCCAGTTTTTGAGGGCGCGGGCGGCGCGGATCTGGTCGGGGGTAATCAGCATGAATCGTGTATACACCCACTATCCCCTTGAAACGATATAAAAATTAATAAGAATGCACTGAAAGATAAATTCAACCTTGACGGGTCTTTTGAAATAATATAAAAAACATATTATTCAATAATAAAAACATTATAAAAATAAGCGCGAGGTATTCATGAAAGCCGACCTTTCTCCTCAAAACCAGTGGCAGGACTGGGCGTTTATGGACTGCCTCGATATCATTTTTCAGCCTCTGCCGGAGCCGCGGCCCAGCGTCATGAATAACAGCGTCAGCGGACAGGTATGGCAGGGGTTCTTGAATGATATGCGTGCAGAAATTCTCGATTCATTGCGGGAGTATCGTGAACTGCGCAGCGATATCGGGTTTATTCCGGCGTCTCTCCAGCCGGCGCGGGAAGAGTTGAAACGTGTCAGGCGCAATCAGATCCGCGATATGACGGCGCTTTATCGTCAGGCGTGCCGCACCTATCGCAATCTGGCGGGATAAGGACAAACGTGCGTCAATTGAGAGTGTGAAACCTTCCCACGCACGAAAGGGCTGTCTTCCACACACGGAAGGCAGCCCTTTTTGCATCAGGCGATGCCGCCCAATTCTTCGTCCCAGACTTTCATGGCGCGACGCACATGGGGAATGGTGATCGATCCGCCCACGAGAAGACCGATGCCGACGGCTTCGGCGAGTTCATCGGATGTCACGCCCGCTTTGTGGGATTCAATCAGGTGATAGAGAATGCAGTCATCGCAACGCAGGACCAAAGAGGCTGTGAAGCCAAGCAGTTCCTTAGTTTTTTTATCAAGATGCCCGGCCTGATACGCCGATGCGTCGACGCCATAAAAGCGTTTTTGCGTTGCATTGGCGTATTTGGCGAGCACCTCGTTATAGGCGGCGCGTTCTTCGGTAAATGTTTCAATTTTTGAAGTCATCGGTTTCTCCTTTACGGTGCGGATGGTAAACAGCGCTGAACGACACGATTGATGAGTGCCGAGCCGCGTGCAAGTTGGTCGAGGGTTATATATTCGTCGGGTTGATGGGCCTGCGCGATACTGCCGGGTCCGCAAACGACGGTATTCCATCCGGCATTCTGAAAGACGCCGGCTTCGGTACAGAAGGGCGCGACGGCCGTTTCCTTGTTATCCAGTTGAGAGATAAGGAATTGCGTGCCTTCGTGTTGATCGTCGCCCGCGTATGAAGGAACGGATACATATTCTTCCAATCGCAGATCGGCCGTTCCGGCGCTGTTTTGCAGGCATTTCAGGACTTTTTCCTGAGCGGCTTTATATTTTTCCACCAGCTGATTACCGCTATCGCCGGGGACGGGACGTGTTTCAAAACTGAAAACGCACTCGTCCGCGACGATGTTGATGGCGCTGCCACCTTTGATCGTGCCCACATTGACGGTGGAATAAGGCGGGTCGAAACGCAGATCCTGCACGCCTGCATTTTTCAGTTCTTCGCCGATCCGGTAGATATAGCCAAGCAGCTTGGCATTGACGCGAATGGCATTCACGCCGTCGTCGGGGCGGCTGGAATGACAGCTTTTGCCCGTGGCATAGGAATTAAAGCATCTGATGCCTTTGTTGGCGATGACGGCCTGAAGTCTGGTGGGCTCGCCGACAAGGATCAAGGATGGATCGATAATCGTGTCTTTTTGTGTGTCTACAAAACGCTGTGCGCCGATGCATCCCACTTCCTCATCGTAGGTCAGCAGCAAATGAAGCGGCCGCGTGAGTTTTTTGCCATAGCCGTGGTCCCGCGCGAGATCTTCAAATTTCGCAAGGGCGAGGGCATCGAAGGATTTCATGTCAACCGTGCCGCGTCCGTAAAGCTTTCCGTCTTTTTCAGTGGCTTCGTAAGGATTGGTCGCCCAGGCCTGTCCGTCGACAGGAACGGTATCGGTGTGACCGGACAGGACGATCGCGCCGGGCGCATCCGGCCCGATGGTGGCGAGAAGGTTGGCTTTCGTGCCGTCCGGGCTGTAGCTGATGATGGGCGGCAGACCGACATCATCAAGGCGGTTGGCGACCCAGTTGATCAGGTCGAGGTTGGAATTGCGGCTGGTCGTATCGAAGCGGATAAAATCGCGGATCAGGTTTAGTTCAGTCGTTGTAATCGTCATGGTTTCTCCTATGCGTTAAAAATGAACGCATAAGAAAAGAGAGAACTTTAATGAGGAAATAAGACGTCTTGTTTGGTTGCCGTATCTGCCACATTTCCCTTTCGGGACACCACCTTGCCCAAGGAGGCAGGTTGGTAAAGAT
>CAYPCP010000141.1:0-3934 GCA_964409255.1 uncultured Pseudobdellovibrionaceae bacterium | reverse complement strand
CTTCATCGTCGGCTTCCCCGGCGAAACGGAAGAAGACTTTCAATTCATGCTCGACTGGCTGAAGGAAGTACAACTCGACCGCGTCGGCTGCTTCAAATACGAAGCCGTCAAAGGCGCCGTCGCAAACGATTTGCCGAACCCCGTTCCCGAAGAAATCAAACAGGAACGCTTCGACCGCTTCATGGCGGTCCAGCAACAGATTTCCGCCGCGCGCCTCCAGCGCAAGGTCGGACAGACCATCCCCGTTATCATCGACGCCGTCGAAGGCGGCGGCGCGGATGCGCGCTCGATGGGCGACGCGCCCGAGATCGACGGGAACGTATTTCTGCGCGACGCAGAAACTTTGAAGCAAGGCGATATCGTCAATGTCCTCATTGAAGACGCCGATGATTATGATTTGTATGGAGTACAGGTAAAATGAGAAATCTGAATGAAATTTTCGCGGACAACCACGACGCCCGCATTGCCGAACATTTTGTAACGGTTATGGGCACTGCCGCCCCGCCGACAATCGTGCGCGACTTTGACGGCAAATATCACCAGGTCGGCAAAGACGGCAGCACGACGTTGAAAGACGAACATTCCGCGGTTCTGCGCACGCTGCAGCGTTCCCAGATCATCACGTCGGCGGACAAGCCCGAGCGCATCGGCAGAGACCTCGTCGGCTACCGCATGGCGCTCGCGCAGGATTAACTGAACCAAAGCGTAAAACTGAGTAAACGATAAAAAACTATAAAAAAGAGGAGTGTGTAGAATGAGATTGCATCATATCTTTGATGACAAGCATGAGCGACGCATTGCGACGGGCATTCTTGAAACGCTGGAGAGCATCGAAAAAGGCAAGATCGACCAGGTCTTTTGCAAAGCGGTCGATGGCCGTTTCATGCGCGTCGATAAGGACGGCACGGCTGAGAAAAGCCTGACCGTGATCTATGGCGGCCCCTCGAAAGGCATCATTAACACGTTAATCGACGTGGGCGCGATCCAGGTCGACACCGCACCCATCGAGATAAAAAACAGTCTCGGCAAGGGTTACATGCTGACCCGCGCCCCGCGCTAAAACAAAACGCCCCAACAAAAAACCCCGCCTTGGCGGGGTTTTTCTTTATTCGTCGAACGGGCGCGCCTTAGTGGCAGCCGCAACCGTGGTTGCCGCAACCGCCGCCGCTTTTCGTCGTGTCTTTTTCGTCTTTTTTCTCAGGTTTTTGAGGTGTATTACCCATGGATATCTCCTTTAATCGGTTTCCTTGACATGCTAGGAATCATACGCTTCCCGCTTACAAAGAGATATAGGTAACCATTCCTTCAAAGGCAAGACCATGAAAACAACGCCCCTGCACGCCCAACATATTGAAATGAAAGCAAAAATGGCCGAGTTCGCCGGCTATGACATGCCTATTCAATATCCCGAAGGCGTGCTGGCCGAGCATAACTGGACCCGCGAAAGCGCCGGGGTGTTCGATGTGTCGCACATGGGGCAGATCACGCTCGAAGGACCGGGCGCGACCGCTTTCTGGGAAAAGGTCACGCCCTCGACCATTTCCGCCTTGAAAGAAGGCGTGGCCAAATACTCCGTCCTCACCAACGAAGACGGCGGCATGGTCGATGACCTGATCATCACGCGCCTCGGACCGGAAAAATATTTCGCCGTGATCAACGCGGGCTGCAAGGACAAGGATATCGAATGGATCAAGAAACACCTCCCCGCGGGCGTGACGCTTTCCGTCCTCGATGACCGCGCGCTGCTTGCGTTGCAAGGCCCGAAGGCCGAACAGGTGCTGCGCGAGACGCTGGGCATTGACGCGTCGAACCTTGGTTACATGCGTTATATGGAACACGGCCCCTGCTTTATCAGCCGCCTCGGCTACACCGGCGAAGACGGGTTTGAAATCAGCGTGCCGCAAGGCGACGCCGCCACGCTGTGGCAAAAGCTCCTCGCCAACCCGGCGGTGAAAGCCGTCGGCCTTGCCGCGCGTGACTCGCTGCGTCTGGAAATGGGTTACCCCCTGTATGGCCACGACATCGACGCGACTACATCCCCGGTCGAAGCCGATCTGACATGGATCATGGGCAAGGCCGCCAACCGTTCCTTTATCGGCGCGGACCGCGTGCTGAAAGAGCTTGAAAATGGTGCAGCGCGCAAACGCGTCGGCGTGCGCCTGACCGACAAGGGCATCGCGCGCGAACATTCCGAAATCATCAATGAAAAAGGCGAGAAAATCGGTGAATTAACCTCGGGCGGCTTCTCCCCCACCTTGAACGCCGCCGTCGGCCAAGGCTATATTACCGACACCGGTTTAACAGCAGGATCAAAGATTTTCGTGCGCGTGCGCGGGCGGGATATCGCAGGCGAAATCGCCGCCCTTCCCTTCGTTCAGCCGCGCACCAAAAACACAAAGAAACAGGCAGCGTAGAAACGGAACATTAGACTGATGAATAAGGGCACGATCTTTTTAATCTTAGCAAGTTTATCTGCAATATTCGTCGGCGCTATCACGTACAGCATCAATTCGGATTGCTATGAAGTCATACCGCCGCAAGGAATCATGCACCAAATGATTTTGGATAAATGCTCAGGAAACACTTGGGTGCTTGTACGTAGCGATACAGAAGAAAATAATTCAAAAGAATTTACTTATCGCTGGGCACGTATAAACTTTACCGGTGGCGAAGCCGTTTGGAAAAAGTAACTACCTATAAAAATCATAAGGAATAAATAGAATGAGCGACATCAAATACACCAACGACCATGAATGGATCAAAGTCGAAGGCGACACCGCCTGGGTCGGCATCACGACATATGCGCGTCACGCGCTGGGCGACCTCGTGTATCTCGAACTGCCCAAAGTCGGCCAGAAGGTGAACAAGGGCGAAAACTTCGCCGTCGTTGAATCCGTCAAGGCCGCATCGGAAATCTACACGCCCGTGTCCGGCGAAATCGTCGCCGTGAATGACAATCTTCAGGACAATCTCGACGACCTCAAGGAAGACATCAACACCGGCTGGATCATCAAGGTGAAAATGGCCAACCCGTCCGAAGCCGGCGCGCTGATGGACAAAGGCGCTTACGATCAATACACCGCAACCCTGGAGTAGACCGACCCATGCGTTACCTGCCGCAGACGAAAGAAGCCCGCGCGGACATGCTTAAATCCATCGGCGCCGCGTCGGTGGATGATCTGTTTCGCGATATCCCGAAAAGCGCGTTTATCGACGGCCTCGCCGCCCTGCCCCGGCACAAGGGCGAGCTGGAGATCGAACGCATCATGGGCGCGTATGCGAACCTGAACCAGGCCGCGTCGCAGGGTCCCTTCTTTCTCGGCGCGGGCACGTATTTCCACCACATCCCGTCGAGCGTGGATTACATCATCCAGCGCAGCGAATTCCTGACCGCGTACACGCCGTATCAGCCTGAAATCGCTCAAGGCACGCTGCAGGTCATTTACGAATATCAAAGCTTCATCGCCCTGCTCACGGGTCAGGAAGTCGCCAACGCGTCGATGTATGACGGCGCGACCGCGACCGCCGAAGCGGCGCTGATGGCCATGCGCGTTACCAAACGCGAGAAAGTCGCGATCGCCACGCCGCTGCACCCGCATTACAAGCAGGTCGTTCAAAGCTATCTGAACAATATCGGCGCCGAACTCGTCGACCTGACCGAAACCAAAGGCGGCATCGATCAGGAAACGGCCTGCATCATCGTGCAATCGCCAGACTTCTTCGGGACGCCGCATGCCTATGAAGACTTCCGCAAGCAATGCGACGAAGCCGGCGCGCTTCTCGTCGTTGTCGTCAATGAAATCCTTTCGCTGGGCCTCTGCCCGGCGCCGTCCATTGCGGATATCGTCTGCGGCGAAGCGCAATCCATCGGCGTGCCGATGTCGTTCGGCGGGCCGCATCTCGGTTTCTTCGCCTGCCGCGAACAATTCATCCG
>CAYPCP010000140.1:0-3956 GCA_964409255.1 uncultured Pseudobdellovibrionaceae bacterium | reverse complement strand
GGTCATGTCGCGGGCGCGGCCCTCGATGTGTTCGAAGTCGAACCGGCCACGGAAAACGTGTTGTTCGGTCACCCGAACGTCGTGTGCACGCCGCACCTCGGCGCGGCCACGGACGAAGCGCAGGTGAATGTCGCCATTCAGGTTGCCGAACAGATGGCGGACTTCCTGACGACCGGCGCGATCACCAACGCGATCAACATGCCCTCGATCTCCGCGGAAGAAGCGCCGCGCCTGAAATACTACATGAAGCTCGCCGAACAGCTCGGTTCCTTCGCCGGGCAGATCACGGAAAGCGCGATCAAGTCGATCGAGATTTCGTATGAAGGCACGGTCTCGGAACTGAACTGCAAGCCTCTGACACAGGTGATGATCGCCAGCCTTCTGAAACCGCTCAGCGACTCGGTCAACATGGTCAACGCGATGCAGGTGGCCGATTCGCGCGGGATCAAGATTTCGGAATCGAAATCCGCGACGGCCAAAGATCACCGCACGCTGGTGACCCTGACGGTCACAACCGAATCGCGCACCCGCGCGCTGTCGGGCACGCTGTTTACGGGCCGCGAACCGCGTATCACGATGGTCGAAGGCGTACCGCTCGAAGCCGCGCTGACGGCCGACATGCTGTTCATCCGCAACGATGACAAACCGGGCCTGATCGGCAGCGTCGGGACGCTGCTCGGCGATGCGGGCGTCAACATCGCGGATTTCCGCCTCGGCCGGACGACCAAGGGCGATTCGGCGATCTGTCTGATTGCACTCGACGGTGAAATGTCCGATGCGGTGTTCGATAAGGTTTCGAAACTGCCGCAGATCAAAACGGCCAAGCGCCTGAAGTTTTAATACACCCCCGTGTATTAAAAAGGCCCGCTTTGCGCGGGCCTTTTCTTTTTCTAATTGTCCATGCCGATCAGGGCGAAGAACAGCTTGATGCCGTAACCGAGCACGAGAACGCTGGCCAGCCCGCCGCACCACAGCCCGGCAAACCACAACCATTGGCGCTGTTTCTCAGTAAGTGGGCGTTTCATCGGTTTTCCCCCGGAACACGTAATAGCTGTACGCCGTATAGGCGAGGATGATCGGCAGCAGGATCGCGACACCGATCAGCAACAGCGAGAGCGATTCCGGCGCCGCCGCGGCCTCGGCGAGCGTGACCTGATACGGCACCGCCCACGGCCACAGGCTGATACCAAGGCCGATATAACCGAGCAGGAACAACGTCAGCGACAAGGCAAAGGGATGCCATTCGTGGTTTTTCATCATGGCGCGGACAAGGGCGATGAACACGCCGGCCGTCACCACCGGCAGGATCATCAGGTACGGCATGTGCGGTCCGAACCATATCTTGCTGATATCGTTATCGAGGAACGGGACCCACAGGCTGACCGCACCCATGAAAAACGCGATATAGATGGTCGTGTATTTCGCGCATTTTCGTGCCCAGCGTTGCGTGTCGCCTTCGGTTTTCATGATCGTCCATGTCGCGCCGAGCAGCGCGTATCCGAACACGACCGCGATACCGCACAGCAGACTGAACCCCGTCAGCCAGTCGAACGCGCCGCCGGCGAAATCACGGCCTTCGACGTCAATCCCCTGTACAATACCGCCGAGGATCAACCCCTGACAGAACGCGGCGATGAGAGAGCCGAAATGGAACGCGTAATCCCATACTTTTCTTTCAAACGGCTTTTCCGCCTTGAAACGAAACTCGAACGCCACGCCGCGGAAGATGAGCCCGAGCAGCATGAAGATGATCGGCAGGTACAGCGCCGGCATGACAATCGAATAGGCCAGCGGAAACGCGGCGAACAACCCGCCGCCGCCCAGCACCAGCCAGGTTTCGTTCCCGTCCCAGAATGGCGCGATCGAATTGATCATCCGGTCGCGGCATTTATCGCTGGGCGCAAAGGGAAACAGAATCCCCGCGCCGAGATCGAAACCATCGAGCAGGATATAAAGCAGCACCGCGGTGCCGATAAGGCCGCCCCAGATCAGCGGCAGGTCGATAAACGATTCGAAACTAAACATTGTCTTTTACCTCTTCTGCCATGTCGGTGATCAGCGGCCGTTTGCCAAGGCCTGTTGCGCCATACGGCTCGTCCTTTACGTTCGGGCCCTTGCGGATGAGTTTGAGGATGTAATAGGTTCCCGCGCCGAACACGAACAGATAGACGACAATAAACGCGGCAAGCGACAGCGCCATATATTCCGGCAGCACCGGCGACACCGCATCCGCCGTGCGCACCACGCCGTAGACGACATAGGGTTGCCGCCCGACCTCGGTCACGAACCATCCGGCGAGGATGGCGACGAAGCCCGAGGGCGTCAGCGCCATGCACCAATATTGGAACCAGCGTGTATCGAACAGCCGCCCGCGCAGATACAGGATGGCGGCGAATACCCCCGTCATCGCCATGGCAATGCCGATCGCAATCATGATGCGGAAGGCATAGAACACAACGGCGACCGGCGGGCGTTCTTCCTTCGGCCATTCTTTCAGGCCCTTGACCTCGCCATCCCATGAATGGGTGAGGATCAGGCTGCCCAGTTTCGGAATATGAATGGCGCGGTCGGTGGTCTCTTTTTCTTCGTTCGGCACGCCGAACAATGTCAGGGGCATGCCCTTGACGGTTTCCCATTGCCCTTCCATCGCCGCGACTTTCGCAGGTTGGTGTTCGAGCGTGTTAAGCCCGTGCAGATCGCCGATGAAAATCTGCACCGGCGCCACGAACACGGCCATCAACATCGCCATGCCGAACATGATGCGCGCATGCGCGACGAATTTTTTGCGCCACAGATACCACGCCGCGACGCCGCCGACGGTGAAGGCGGTGGTGAGATAGGCGGCCGTCACCATATGGGCCAGACGGTAGGGGAAGGACGGGTTGAAAACGACTTCGAGCCAGTCGGTCGGATACAGAATGCCGTCATCGCCGATGCGGAAACCCTGCGGCGTCTGCATCCAGCTATTGGCCGAGAGAATCCAGAACGCAGAAATGATCGTGCCGATGGCGACGATCGCGGTCGCGGCGAAATGCATTTTCTCGCTCACCCGGCCCCAGCCGAACAACATGATGCCGAGAAAGGATGCTTCGAGGAAAAAGGCGGTGAGAACTTCATAGCCGAGCAGCGGGCCGATCACGCTGCCCGTGGCATCCGAAAACCCTGACCAGTTGGTGCCGATCTGATAGGACAGCACGACCCCCGATACCACGCCCATGCCGAAGGTGACGGCGAAAATCTTGATCCAGAATTGATAGATTTGCCGGTAGGTGACATTGCGCGTTTTCAGCCACAGCCCTTCGACAACGGCAAGCCAGCTCGCGAGCCCGATGGTGAAGGCCGGAAACAGAATGTGAAAGGAAACAGTGAAGGCGAATTGAATTCGCGCGAGGAGAAGAGGGTCGAGATCGAGAACGTCAGGCATGTGAGCGCCTTTCAGGTAAGGTGAACCTGATCCGATCTTGTACCACGATATTATAGCGTATCAAGAAAAAATTTTTATGAAAAAACAGGACCGATGTGGTCCGGGATGTAGAGAAAAACACCCTTGTGTTGTCATTGCGAGAAGGCAACGCCGACGAAGCAATCCATGCGCCGGTGCCCGGGGCAACATCGTCTGGATTGCCGCGTCGCGTTACGCGCGTTTCGCAATGACGGGAGTGGATTTGTGAAATTTACGCGGTGGCCTTCTTCACGCGGGCGTTATGATAACGCGTGCAGGCGTCTTTCAGCTCGCGCATGAAAATCTCGCCGTGCTGACCGCCGTCGCCGGTCATTTTCTTGACCACGATCATATGCAGCGTCTTGTGGTGCGCATCGACGATGGTGATGGCGTCCTTATCCAGCGTCGGCGTGGATTCAAGGAAGCTCAGCATGATATTGGCAAGGTTGCCGATCAAATTGTATTTGAAGATCGCGGCATTGGCTTTCAATTCCATGACCGGCCCGGTCAGCGC
>CAYPCP010000139.1:0-3986 GCA_964409255.1 uncultured Pseudobdellovibrionaceae bacterium | reverse complement strand
GGGGCTGCCATAAAGATGCCTTTAATCAATGTCAGGATACAATGACTCAATAAGCCAAATGGTAAAGACGGTGTGGAAGGAGCGCAATAACGCGCCCGAAATTTATCCACACCATGCGAAAACGCCTGAAACGACAGGGACGAGAGCGTGCAAACCATTAAAAGTGTCAGCGTCAAACTGCTGGGCTGCCTGGAAGCGGCCCTGTTCATGCCGGAAACGGCGCGCCGATTCGGGTCGTCCTATGATGAAATGATCCGGTCCTTTTATATCCCGGTGATCGCGTTTCCCCTGACATTGATGGCGATCTACCTCTACCCCCGGCCCGAAATCGCCAGCCATTCGCATGTCATCGTTTCGATGCTCTACAGCCTGCGGTTCGCGTTTTCGCTCGGCATCTTTCTGGGCTTCGTCTATTTCATCTCGCGCAAGATCGAGCGCACGGAGCATTTCTTTCAATTCGTGACCGCGAACAACTGGCTGACCATCCCGTCGGCCATCGTGTCGATCCCGATCCTGATGCTGCTGACGCAGGGTGACGCCGCCGCTATCCGTGAAGCGCAGGTGCTCAGCGTCCTGCTTGTTTTCTATACCTATGCCTACACCGCCTTTGCGGCGGCCTGCATTCTGCGCATTCCGCTGGAGCTGGCGGGCTTTATCGCGATGATCGGCGTGCTGATCAACAACTCCACCCACGACATTATCGGCTGGGTCGGAACGGTTCTTTAAGAAAGACTTATTCCTCGCTCGCGAAAGCGCGTTCCGCCGAAGGACGCAGGCTGTAGCCCAGATAGACGAGGAAACACCCGCACCATAACAGCAATAGCGCCACATCCGGCACGCCGGAGCGCATGGCAAGCAGGCTCAGCCCGCCGCAAAGAAGCGTCACCGCGATCATGCAGACGACCGTCCAGTGCACCGGCACGCCGCGCGCCAGAAAACGGTGATGCAGGTGATTGCGGTCGGCGGAAAAGGGATGACGCCCCTTGGAAAGGCGCAGGATGAACAGCGTCAGCGTATCGATGACCGGGATCGCGAGCAGCCAGACGATCGTGACGGGCAGCACCGGCGTATGCACGCCTTGCGAGAGATGGATACAGAACCAGCCCACAGCCAGACCCAGCGTCATCGACCCGGCATCGCCAAGAAAAACGGCTGCCTTTTTCCGCCAGGGGTGGCGCATGTTGTAGACAAGAAAGGCCGCAAGCGGCGCCAGCAGCATCGCCATGCCCAGAACCGCATCCTGCAGACCGGCCATCGCGCAGGCGATAATCAGAAGGCTGAGAACCCCCGCCGTGATGCCGCCCGCCAACCCGTCGAGACCGTCGATCATATTCAGGGCGTTCATGAGCAGCACCAGGCTGGCGATGGAAAACGGGATCGATCCCGCGCCCAGATATACGGGGCCGTTGCCGAACAGATCGCCCAGCGACGTGATTTCGGCGCCGCCGAAGATAACGATGAAAGAAGCGACGATGATCTGACCGAAAAACTTGGCCCACGCATCCAGCGAAAAGCGATCGTCAAGAATGCCCAGCCCCAGCAGCATGCCAAGCCCGGCGAAGAGCGGCCAGTCCTGCGCCGCATCGGGCATGAACAGATTATAAAACAGCGCGAAGACCGGAATGATGACCAGCCCGCCGATGGGCGGCGTGCCGCCGACATGCTGCTTGCGTCCGCCGGGACGATCGACGTACCCGATGCGGCGCGCCAGACGCATGCCGTAATAAAACAGGATGATGGTCAGTGCGAATGCGGCGACGATACCGGTCAGCGGCGGCATGATGTTCCCCTTTCCCCTCTATGTACAGGCGAAAGGGTTTGCAATCAATCCGCTTGGCTTAACCTGGCCCGTCGAGCGCGCCGGCCAGTCCGCTGAAATATAAAGCGTGGAGCGTGTCCCCGAATACGAAGATCGTCCCCGCGATGGTCAGTGCGATTCCGGCAGCGATAAGGCCGTATTCTATGGCCGTGGCGGCATGCAATTCATGCAGCCAGCGGCGCAGGCGTAATGACATGGACATGAACCCAGCTTTCGTTACGTTTCCATCCCCATTGTACCACAGCGGCGGCAGGCTCAGACCGACAATCGCTTCGATTTGCAGATAAAATTAACCAGCTTTGGCAAAGCGGCCGGGGGCGAGGGCCGCGACGCTGGGCCGGGGCAGGCACACAGGCCCCTGACGCATCCGGTCGGCAATGTAATGTGCCGCCATCAACGAAGACAACAGACCGTGCGACCCATGCGCCGTGGACAGATATATCCGGTCTTTCCACGCGCCGATCACCGGAAAACGGTCTTTGGACGCCGTGCGCAATCCCGCGCGTCCGCCATCGACCGCCACCCCCGCCAGCGCTGGCACCGCCGCCGCCAGCTTGGCTATGTTATCGGCATGATCGGCGTCTTTTATATCGGTATCGCTCAGCCAGCGCTGAAACGTCGAACCCAGCATGTAATCGCCGCCAGCGCCGGGCGCGAGATAACCGCCATAACACAGCGCGGTTTTCAGCGAACGAAGCGCATCGTCCGGCACGGGATAGGACACCTGCCCCCGCACCGTTTCAAGGGGAAAGCCCGGCAGCGACAGCGCACCCGCACCGCCGGCATAGATAATATAATCCGCATCCAGATCGTCGGGATCGGCTTCCGTGTTAAGCCGCACATCGATATCACGCGCATAGGCGTGACATAGTTTATACGGAGACACCGCCCCTGAATCCGGAAGATACAGCGCGTCTTGCTCTACCGTCACACCCGCAATCGATGATGCTTCCGCCGCCGTCACCATGCGCATGTGGTCTTCATGCCATCCCCAATTTTGGGCCGTGCGCGGAAAGCGTTTTCGTTTGTCGTCGTCGGTGACAAGGTGCAGCGCGCCGCACGGATTGAAATCGATATCCTTCAATGCCGCGAAGGTGCGGTGCGCAAGCGCGAAGGCCGACGCATAAAAACCGGACTCCACGCCGCGAAATGCCGTAAAACGCGGGTTATAAAGCCCCAGGCGATTGCCCGAAGCCCGCGCGGCAAGAGCGCTTTCCCTCTCATAAATCACAGGCGTGAAGCCGTATTGCTTCAAAACATACGCGCACGACGTACCCGCCAGACCGCCGCCGACAATCGCCACGCGCCCTGTCCGGCGCATCGGCGGGGCGTTTTCCCCCGGCATGCATCCTGCGAGCATATCGCGCTTGCGACCAAACCCTTTTTGTTTGCGCACGTCGAAGCCCGCATCGCGCAAACCGCGTTTGACATCGCCCGCCGCGGTAAAAGTCGCAAAGGTCGCCCCCGGCGCGCTCAGCCGCGCCATCTCCGCAAAAACACCCGGCGTCCACATTTGCGGATTTTTCGCGGGCGTAAACCCGTCAAGGAACCACGCATCGACCCGCGCGTCGAGCTGCGGGAACGCATCGTTGACATCGTCGAATATCACCGTCAGCGCGACCCGCCCGTCGAACACCACGCGGTGATACCCCGCCGTGCGCAGGGGATAGTGGGATAGATAGCGTTCGAGATACGGCCCCAGCTGCGGCGCCCAATAGGCCAGCCCGGCGCGGATTTCCTCCCGCGACAGCGGGTATTTTTCCACCGAAACGAAATCGAGAAACGCGCCCGGCGGCGCGGTTTCATCAAACAATTTCCATGCCGCCAGGAAATTCAGCCCCGTGCCAAAGCCCGTTTCGGCAATGCAAAAACGGTCCCGCCCTTGCCAGCGGCCGGGAAGCCCGTTACCTTCCACAAAGACGTGGCGCGTTTCGGCCAGCCCATCTTCGGCGGAAAAGTATACGTCATCGAACTGCTGCGATCTTGGCGGCTGCGTCATCCAGACACATATAGAATAAAGACCGGTAAAAAGGAAAAGGTAAGTACATGAACGATCAGGCCCCCAATCCCCTCCTGCAGGATTTCGATACCCCGCATCAGGCCCCACCGTTCGACCGTATCGAGGAAACCCATTACCTGCCCGCCGTCCGTGCCGCGATCGAAGAAG
>CAYPCP010000138.1:0-4107 GCA_964409255.1 uncultured Pseudobdellovibrionaceae bacterium | reverse complement strand
GAAAATCGCGCCGATGCGCCTTGCACGCATTATGGCCGCTGCGGCGGTTGTTCGCTTCAACACGTCACGCCGGATTTTTATGCCCTGTGGAAAAAAGACGTCGTTATCCACACGCTGGAAAAAGCAGGCGTAAGCGCGGAAATTATTCACGATCCGGTTTTGGTTCCCCCGGGCACGCGCCGCCGTGCGGTGTTTTCATTTGTAAAGAATGGGAAGAATGCCACGATCGGTTTCAATGCGCGCCGCAGTCACGATGTGCTGAATGTGCCGGGCTGTCTGGTGCTCGATCCCGCCATCGTCGCTCTCGCCGATTCTTTGAAACGCTATCTCCCCGCGCTGACGCTCTCCAGAAATGGTGACGTCATGATTCAGCGCGTCGAGGGGCGGCTCGAAGTTTCCCTGACGGCGAAGCTGAAAGATGACCTCGAATTCCACGAAACCCTCGCGGCGTTGATGACGGACCTGTCGATCGCCCGCGTCAACGCCCGCAGTCATGACCGTCAATCCTATGAACTGCTGCTGGAACGTGAACCGTTCATGAAATCTTTTGGATCGCTGCGCGTGCATCTGCCTGCGGCCTCGTTTTTACAGCCCAGCGACGAAGGCGAAGCAATCCTCACGAGTCGCATGCTCGACATGGCCGGGCAGGGCGATCATTACGCGGACCTGTTCTGTGGCGCGGGGACGTTCACCGGCCCGCTCATGGACCGCGGACGCGTCACGGCGATGGACAGCGCGGCGCCCGCTATCGCCGCTTTAAATCGCGCTGCCGCCGGTAAAAACATGTCGGCGTCCGTCCGCAACCTTTTCACCGATCCGCTCGATATCAAGGAACTCTCGCCGTTCGATGTTGTGGTCCTCGATCCGCCGCGCGCCGGCGCGAAAGAACAATCGCACGCGCTTGCGCGTTCGGATGTGAACCGTATCGTCTATGTGTCGTGCAATGCGCAGACCTTTGCGCGCGATGCAAAGATTCTTCAGGAAGGCGGTTATGCTCTGAAGCGCGTGCAGCCGGTCGACCAGTTTACGTGGTCGGTCCATGGCGAACTTGTCGCGCTGTTTGAACGGGATTAAAGGCCGCCGCCCGGGCCTTCGTTGCCTTTGTTGAATTTACCGACATTGCCCAGAAGCTGTTCGAGGAACGTCACCTCGTTCCCGCCGGTCGGGGTTTTGCGGCGCACGCGCGGCACGTCGATGCGGTTGGCGTCGACCGGCTGGATGGTCTGGACGATGCCTTCTTCGTTGAACGCGACGACGACGATTTTTTCTTCAACCACTTCGGGGTCGAAAACGCCGGTCTTTTCCGTTTTCTGCGAAATGTAATACCACACGTTATCGTCGAACGGCGACGTGGTGGTGGGGGAGCCGAGCGACTTCAGCACGTTGGTCCGGCTGCTGACGCCGGGCACGATTTCGGCCATGCGGTAATCTTCCACCATGTTGCCATGGGTGGCCTGCGTCGGGGTGCAGGCCGAAGCGAGCAGGGCGGCCAGCGCCAGAAAGGGGACAAAATGTTTCATCTTGTGCAAATCCATAACAAATCTATATGGTCTAAAGTCTAGGAAATCAACAACCCCGAGGATCAGGCTGATGATAGGACAGTGGCTTAAAACCCGTAGAGAGCGCCGCGACAGGGCGCGCGCCCTGTATTTTGCCGCGGCGACCCAGGCGCGCCAGCCCGCATTCTATCAGGAAATGGGCGTGCCCGATACCATGGACGGGCGGTTTGAAATGACGGCTCTTCATATTTTCCTCCTCATGAATGCCCTGAAACAGGATAAGGACCCGCGTGGCGAAAAAATGGCGCAGGCTTTGTTCGACCGCCTGTTCAAGGTGACGGATCAGGCGATCCGCGAAATGGGCATCGGCGATTTAAGCGTGCCGCGCCACATGAAACGCATGATGACGGCGTTCAACGGGCGGGCCTACGGCTACACCCTCGCGCTGCGGCAGGGGAAGGGCATGGGCGACGCGCTGCGCCGTAACGTCTATGGCACGGTCGGGAGCGTCGCGCCCCATGCGCTCGCGCAGCTGGAATTTTATGTGGCGGATGCCATCGCCGCCCTCAACAAGGAAGACATTCTCGCCGGGCAGGTCGATTTCCCCGCGCCTCTGACGATGCAGGAGATTCGCGCTCATGGTTAAAAAGAGAGAACCCGATATCATCAATGAATGGTCGCATTTCGTCGCGGTCGACGATCTGGGCGAAGGTGGCGTTCATGTCACGATTTCGCCGAACGATGCCCAGAAAGCCGATCTGGCGCGCCGTCTCGACATCGTCGCCGTCCAGTCGATCGTCGCCGATCTCGATGTCAGCCCGTCCAAGGGCGGGGTCATTCATGTGACCGGCGGTTTCACCGCGAAGATCGAACAGAGCTGCGTCGTCACGCTCGAGCCGCTTTATAATGTGATCGAGGAACGGGTCGACGCGTGGTTTTCCGACCATGACCAGATGGTCTCCTTCGCCAAGGTCAAAAAGGACCAGCAGGTCCGCAAGGCCCATGCCGAGGTCGAATTGCTCGACGAAGCCGAAGACCCTGAAAGGGTCGTGAACGGCCAGATCGATCTGGGGGAGCTGGTGACCCAGCATCTGTCCCTCGCCGTCGACCCCTATCCGCATAAGGAAGGGGCCGTGCATGAGTTCACGGACGAGAATAACAAGGCGGCGGACAAGACATCCCCGGTGCGCCGCAACCCCTTCGAAGCCCTCAAGGACTGGAAGGAAAAGCGGTAAAGCCCCCTGAATTTGCATAATATTAACCATCTCCTCATACTATACGGTAGGGAGAGTGGCATTTGGGCGATCTGGGATGGTCAGTGAAAAAGGGGGATCTGGGCGGTAATTTTACCGGCAGCGTCCAGCCGCGCCTGAGCGACCGGATCGGCGCGGTCGCCGCCGAGAATCAATTCGTCTTCTTCGCCGAGCGCCACGACGAACTTTCGTCCCTGAAAATCCTGTCCGATCCCGCGACCATGCGCGGTCTTTCGCAAGGCGGTCACAAGGCCATCGCGACCGAGATTTTTTCCGTCGGCTACAACAAGCTTTTCGAAAGCTACTACAAGGGCGAGATTTCCGAACAGGCGATGCGCTTCGCCGTGACGAATATGCCGACCAATCTTTCCGGCGACATGAATATCAAAGATTCAAAAGCGCATCTCAACCTCTACGCCGACATCGCCGCCGAGGCCAAACGCAACAATATCCGTTTCTACGGCGTGGGCGCGCAGGAAGGAAACAGCAATACGGCCGAGGTTTCCGCGATGGCGGAGCGTGAATACCTCGCCGGGCAGGGCCTTGTCGAGGCCATGAAAATCGCCGACGGCACGCCGGGATTCTATGCGGCGTCGCGCGACGAACAATCGCGCCTGCTTAAGGACGGCATGACGAAGGCGGGCGTCGCGGAAAACCTGCGCAATGGCATCATGGGCGTGCTGGGTTACGGCGAGACGCGCGATTTCAGCATCACGGGCGACATGGATGCCGACGAACTGCGCGAATATTTTTCCAACCGTCTCGATCAGGATCATCTCGTCGCCAAACGCATCGAGGGCATATCGCAGGAGCTGGGCGGCGGCGTGACGACCGTGTATGGCGGACTGCATTTATGGCGCGGCGGCGAAAGCCAGGATAAAGGCTACGGCATTATCGGCAAGGATATCGACGACACGTTGGGCAATCACCGCACGGCGGTGATCAGCATTTTCGAGGACAGCAAGGAATTCTGGAACGATTTCCTGCCCAAGACGCAGGACACCCGGCGCGCGCTGGGCATCCAGATGGAAAACGGCGGCGATTATCAGCTGGACGTCAAAAACGGCAAATGGTTCGATGGCCGGACCGGCCAGAACAGCAGGGTAGAGCTGCCCGACAGCCTCAAACCCCCGGCCGCCGACCCGGCCTTGCAGGTCATTTCCCCGCGCAGCGCGCTGGACGGCCTGAAGTGGTAGGAAACAGGGTCGCGCTCCGTATTTTCATAAAAATATAACCCCGGCAATTTTGATCTTGCTCTTTGGCGATATTTTCGTTAATAAACCGCCTCAGAACACATATTTAAGGATTACGACCATGGCAGTACCAAAGAGAAAAACGTCCCCGTCCAAGCGCAA
>CAYPCP010000137.1:0-4121 GCA_964409255.1 uncultured Pseudobdellovibrionaceae bacterium | reverse complement strand
TAAGGATTACGACCATGGCAGTACCAAAGAGAAAAACGTCCCCGTCCAAGCGCAATATGCGCCGCTCGCACCATGCGCTGACGGCAACGAACTGGGTCGAAGACACGCACACGGGCGAAGCGAAGCGCCGCCACCACATCGACCTGAAAACCGGCATGTACAAAGGCCGTCAGGTTCTTGAAACGCGCGATTGACAACCGTCAAGCAAGCTGCGAGTTTCGGTAAGACCTTAACAACCGGAACTCGTTTCCTTCTCTCATCACGATGACTCAGCGTCACATAATTGCATTGGATGCCATGGGCGGTGACCATGGCCCGTCCGTTATTGTGCCTGCCGCTGCCGCCGCGCTGAAACAGGCGGGCGACATCGGGTTCATCTTCTTTGGCGATCAGGCGCGCATCGCCGCCGAAATCGAAAAACACCCGTCCCTGAAACCGCACAGCCAGATCGTCCACACCGACAAGGTGATCGGCGGTCATGAAAAGGCGTCGAACGCGATCCGCACCGGCAAGGATTCGTCGATGCGTCTGGCGATCGAAGCGGTGAAGGACGGCAAGGCCGCCGCCGTCGTGTCCGCCGGCAATACCGGCGCGCTGATGGCGCTGTCCAAGCTTATTCTTAAAACGCTGCCCGGCATTACGCGGCCCGCGATCGCCAGCGTGTTTCCCACGATGCGCGGCCAGACGGTCATGCTCGACCTGGGCGCGAATCTCGCCTGCGATGCCGAAGTGCTTTCCCAATTCGCGGTCCTCGGCGCGGTCTATGCCCGCGTGGTGAAGGGCATCAACAATCCGTCCGTCGGCCTTCTCAACGTCGGCACCGAAGAAATGAAAGGCCACGAAGAAGTCCGCGCCGCCGCCGCGATTTTATCGGGCGTCGAATTTCCGGGCCGTTACCACGGCTTTATCGAAGGCGATGATATCACCAAGGGCACCGTCGATGTCGTCGTTACCGACGGCTTCACGGGCAATGTCGCGCTCAAGACCGCCGAAGGCGTGGGCAAGCTCACCTCGCATTTCCTGAAAGAATCCTTCAAATCCTCGCCGCTGGCCTTTATCGGCTATCTCTTCGCGGCGGGCGCGATGAAGCGTATGAAAGACCGCGTCGATCCGCGCAAATATAACGGCGGCATGTTCCTCGGCCTCGATGGCATCTGCGTCAAGAGCCACGGCGGCAGCGACGAAATCGGCACGGAAAAGGCGATCCTCGTGGCCGCCGATCTCGTGCGCGGCGACTTCAACAAAAAAGTCGCCTATGAGATCCAGCAGCTCATGAGCCAGGATTCCTTTATCTCTTCCATCGCGGCGAACGCGTAAAGAAAGTCATCATGAAAACGCGTTCCATTATCGTTGGCACCGGAAGCTATCTTCCTGAAAAAATCCTGACCAATGCCGACCTCGAAAAAATGGTCGATACGACCGATGAATGGATCGTTCAGCGCAGCGGGATCAAGCAGCGTCACATCGCCGCCGACGGCCAGACGACCGGCGACATGGCGATCGAAGCGGGGCGCCGCGCGATGCAGGCGGCCAACCTGACCGCCGAAGATATCGACGGCGTGATCGTCGCCACCACCACGCCCGACCGCACGTTCCCCTCCGTTGCCGTAAAGGTGCAGGCCGAACTCGGCATCGCGCCCGGAATCGCCTTCGACGTTCAGGCTGTTTGTACGGGCTTTGTCTACGCGCTCACCACGGCTGACAATTTCATTAAACTCGGTCAGGCGCGCCGCATTCTGGTGATCGGCGCCGAAAAAATGTCCTCTATCGTCGACTGGAACGACCGCACCACCTGCGTCCTGTTCGCCGACGGCGCGGGCGCCGTGATTCTCGAAGCGCACGACACCGACGACGGGATCGAGGGGCAGGGGATTCATTCCACGCACCTTTACGCCAACGGCGCGGGGCGCGACCTGCTCTATACCGACGGCGGCACGTCCTCCACGGGCGCGGCGGGCCATATCGTCATGCATGGGCGCGAAGTTTTTAAATACGCCGTTACCTACATGGCCGACATCGTTTCCGAAGTGCTGGCGACCAACCGCATCACGCCGGACCAGATCGACTGGCTCGTCCCGCATCAGGCGAATATCCGCATCATCGAATCCACGGCCGATAAACTCGACATGCCGATGGAGCGTGTGGTCCTCACCATTCAAAAGCACGGCAACACGTCCGCGGCCTCGATACCGCTCGCGCTGGACGAAGCCGTCCGCGATGGCCGCGTCAAGCGCGGGCAGCTGCTTCTGATCGAAGCCATGGGCGGCGGCCTCACATGGGGCGCCGCGCTCGTCCGTTACTAACCCCGCGCCGCAGGCTTCCCTGTAAACGCCTCTCAGACCTCTCCGGCGGTTCCGCTTCTTTCATTCTGGCGCTCATCTTCTTCCTTCGTCTTGGCGCCCGTGGCGTCGTGGCGTTTCTCCCGCCATTCCTTGACTTCCTGCCCATAATATGATTATATTCCTATCATGTTTTGTTTGAAAACAAAGGGATAATGATATGTCGCGGAAAAACGACGAACGAACTGAAGGATCTGGATTTACCAGTAATATGAAAGGGTTAACGCGATTTTTCCCGGGCGGGCTGTCGCTTTTCCCTCAAACCTTGCGGGATTTTATGGCATAATGTCTCATAGGCCGTTGAAAAGAGTCACTTTTTTGCCTGTGACTAACTGCCCGCACTTTGTTGACGGGCGCGCTGGCCGAAGGATAGGTTTAAACCATAGGAGATAATGCAATGACGAACCGTACGCTCACCCGTGCCGACCTCGCTGAATCCGTTTACGAACAAGTGGGTCTGTCGCGCAATGAATCCTCCGATCTCGTTGAACAGGTTCTGGACGAAGTGTCCGCGACGCTGATCGCCGGGAATGGTGTGAAAATTTCCTCCTTCGGAAGCTTCTCGATCCGTGAGAAGGGTGAACGTATTGGCCGCAATCCAAAAACCGGTGTAGAAGTTCCTATTCTGCCGCGTAAGGTTCTTGTTTTCCGCGCATCGCATGTCTTAAAAGACAGGATCAACAAAGGCGAATAAGCCCTTTGTCGATACCGACAAACCACTTTTAGAATAAAAGTTGAAAGAGACGTTATGAGCCAGACATTCTTCAATCAGCCGGCTTTCGCGAACGCGCAGCCATCTTCCGAGTCTCAAACCGAAGCCCGCTTCGACGTGCCGGAAGCGCGTCAGGTCGCGCCCATCGCCCGCAAGGAAGCGCCGAAAGAAACGACGCAGAAAGCCGCCGGTGCTTTCCGCACCATCAGCGAGGTCGCCGAAGAGCTCAACGTCCAGCAACACGTTCTCCGTTTCTGGGAAACCAAGTTTTCGCAGGTCCGCCCGCTCAAGCGCGGTGGTGGCCGCCGTTACTACCGCCCGGAAGATGTTTCGCTTCTCAAGCACATTCACCACCTTCTCTACACCGAAGGGTACACGATCCGCGGCGTGCAGAAGCTTCTGAAAGGGCAGGGCAAGCAACAGATCGTCGCCCGCGCTGAAAACGAAAACGCCATCCCGGCCGCGCCGCAGCCGAAAGTCGCCGCGATCGCAGCCGCTGCCACGCCTGTGCCGGCAGCTGTTCCGCACACGGTTATCGAAGGTCGCGTGGAAATCACAAAGCCGAAAATGACCGACACGGAACGCGCGGTCCTCGAAGTCATGCTCGAAGAGCTGAAAGCTCTCCGAAACATGGTAAATCAGGCTGACGCCGCTTAGTTCATTCTAAGGGCGGGTTCGATCGGCATTTCCGTCAGGCTCAGCGTCGGGGCGACGGGCTTGATCTCTTCATCGATCATGCGGATATCCCGCTGCATCGCGACCACCGACAGGGCGGCGCCCAGGTTCGCATTGATCTTCGTGACGTGAGCGATCTGATCGCCGACAGACGGGCTGCTGCCTTGGAAAACGGGGCCTTGGCCGGCGCTGATGATCGCCGTTACGGCAGTTTTAAAATTACCTTGAAAATAGGGCAATGTAACATCGTTCAACCAGTGGACGATTTCTGCCGGGCTTTTGGCTTGCTCGGCGATGGTTTTAATTTCTCTAATAACTTCTCCGCGTGTTCTTTCTGACATTTTACACCCTTCTTTTTGATTGACATAAAGTTTATAGGGGAAAGAGGATAGGCA
>CAYPCP010000136.1:0-4259 GCA_964409255.1 uncultured Pseudobdellovibrionaceae bacterium | reverse complement strand
GAAATCAGCTTCATGCTCGCCAACGACGAGCTCACACATGTTCTCAATCGCGAATACCGCGAGAAAGACAAACCGACCAACATCCTGACCTTCGCCGCCCTTGACGACGAACAGGAACCGATGGGCCCGGACACGATCAGCCTGGGCGATGTCGTTTTGTCGTTTCAGACCATCGAGCGCGAAGCCAGAGAACAAGGCCGTTTCCTTCAGGACCACATCACCCATCTGGTCGCCCATGGCACGCTCCACCTTCTGGGCTACGACCATATAGAAGACCACGAAGCGACCGATATGGAGACGCTGGAGATCAGAATCCTTGAAAAACTGGGGGTGCAGAACCCCTACACCCAAAAAATCACTATGTCCTGAACCGCTTTCCAGTGTAGATTCACCCGATCATGCCCCAAGACGCAGAACCTCCCAGTAGTGGGAAACACGAAAATGCCGCCGCCGAGTCGAGCGGCTTCTTCAGCACGTTGATCAAAAAATTCATTCGTCCGAAGAATAACGGCAATCATCACCTTCGCGAAGCGATCGAAGAAATTATCGAAGGGATGGATGACTCCTCCGAAACGCAGGAATCCGTTTCCACCCACGAACGCACGCTGATCGCCAACGTCCTGAAGATGCGCGACCTGACCGTGGTGGACGTCATGATCCCGCGCGCGGACATCGTCAGCATCGATATCGATTCCACCCCCGAAGAACTCATGGCCCTGCTCGCCGAAAAACAGGTCAGCCGCATTCCCGTCTACCGCGACACGCTCGATGACGTCATCGGCACGGTTCATATCAAGGACATCCTGTCCTGCCTGGGCGCGGGCCGTCCGGTGCGCCTTGCCGACATCATCCGCGACGTGCCGATCGTATCGCCCGCGATGCCCGTGACCGACCTTCTTCTCATGATGAAAGAAAACCGCAAGCACCTTGTCATGGTCGTTGACGAATTCGGCGGCATCGACGGCATGGCCACGATCGGCGATATCATTCAGGCCGCCCTCGGCGAAGTCGAAGACGAATTCGACACCGAAGAACAGCCGCAGATGATGGAGCGCCCCGACGGCACCCTTCTGGCCGACGCCCGCCTCGATATCGAGGAGTTTGAGGAAAAAGTCGGCGCCATCCTGACCGACGACGAACGCGAGGATGTCGATACCCTCGGCGGCCTGATCTTCTCCATCGCGGGCCGCGTCCCGGCGCGCGGCGAAGTCATCAGGCATGAATCCGGCGTCATCTTCGAAATCATCGATGCCGACCCCCGCCGCGTAAACACCCTGCGGATCAAGAACCTACCCAAGGCCGCATAACGGCGCTATAGTCCCGGCCCATGACATTGCAGGACCGCTTTACCGGACTTATGCGCCTTTCCTTCATGCCGCCGCTGCTGGCTTTTGCCGCCGGGGTCGTCGGCTCTTACGCCATGGCGCCCGTGGGGCTGTGGCCGCTGATGTTCCTCAGTCTCTCCGTTTTTTACGTTCTCTATGCGCAAGGGCTCTCGGCGTGGGGCGCGACGCTGCTGGGTTTCTTTTATGCGCTCGGCTATTTCGTCAACGGACTGTGGTGGATCGGCAACGCCCTTCTCGTTGAGGGCAACGAATTCGCGTGGGTCTGGCCGATCTCCGTCATCGGCCTGCCGACCCTTTTATCTTTATTCACGGCCGTTGCCTGCGGCTGCGCCTTTATCATTGCGCCGCCGCGCACCGTGCGCGGGTTCGCGGCGTTCGGCGCGTGTCTGGCGCTGGCCGAATTTATCCGCGGCCATATTTTTTCCGGCTTCCCTTGGAACATGTTCGGCTATGCCTGGGGCGACACATTGCCCATGGCGCAGGTCACCTCGCTGATCGGTATTTACGGCCTCTCGCTGCTGACCATTTTCTGGGGCGCGAAAGCGGGCTTTCTTTTCATCGGGCGCGCCGCGCGCTGGCAGAAAATCTGCCTGCTGCTACTCGCCTTCGCCACGTCCGGCGGGTCCTACGCGTACGGCTATCTGCGCCTGCAGGCCAACCCGACAATGTTCGACGACAGCGTCCTGCTTCAGATCGTCCAGCCGAACATCAAGCAGGACATGAAATGGAACCCGGCCGACATCGTGCCTAATTTCGAAAAACATCTGAGCCTGTCGGTCGAACAGAAAAATGCATCCGACGCCCCCGTCACCGTGATCCTCTGGCCGGAAACCGCCGTGCCGCCGATCATGACGGAAAACGAAACCGCCCGCGACCGGATCGAGGAAACGCTCAAGACACATAATAAGGACGCCTACCTGCTGTCCGGCATTCTCGAACGCACCGAAGAACCGGACGGGCAGCGCACCTACCACAACAGCCTGGGCATCTTCACCAAGGACGGCGCGATGAAAAACGTCTACAGCAAGACGCATCTCGTCCCGCTGGGCGAGTTCATCCCCTTTCAGGACTGGATACCGATCCGCCCGGTGGTGGAGTTCAGCGGATTTGAACCCGGCAACGGCCCGTCGAATATCAAGTACAAAAACGTTCCTGTTTTCAGCCCGCTGATCTGTTACGAAATCATTTTCTCCGGCGACGTCGTCGACCGCCGCGACGACAATCAGCCACGGTGGATCGCGGCGATCACGAACGATGCCTGGTACGGGGTCAGCGCCGGACCGCATCAGCATTTTCAGCACGCCGTCTTCCGCGCCATCGAACAAGGGCTTCCGGTTGCCCGGTCCGCGAATACGGGAATATCCGGCCTGACCGATGCGTATGGCCGGGTAATTTACAAAACAAATATTTATGAAGACGCCGTTATTCTTTCCTCCCTTCCCTTGAAATCGCAAAATGCGACCCCATTTAGCCGCTTCGGCAATGGGATATACCTGTCGGTTATTGCCCTCATAATGGCCGGATGCCTGGGATTGCGGGAACTTTCATCCCGGATTTAGGTTAATAAGCCAGAGTGACGCCGTACCGTGCAAAGATATGTTGCATGCCATCGTAGTCGCTGGTAAACAACGTGACCGCGAATATTTATTATAAGGTTATGTATATTTTGTGTGTGAGGGAATAGTATGACTGCAATATCGCGTACGACCAAAGTGTCCAAACCGGCTGAAACCAAAAAGAAAGGCCGCGCTGGCTCTATCGATGAACATATCGGCACGCGTCTGCGTCAGCGCCGGGCGCTTCTGGGCATGACCCAGGAGAAGCTGGCCGAAGCCGTCGGCATCACTTTCCAGCAGGTCCAAAAATACGAGAACGGCGCGAACCGCATCAGCGCCGGCCGTCTGCTTGAATTCTCTACGATCCTCGACGTTGCCGTCGACTATTTCTATGACGGCGCCAAAGGTGCCAGGAAGCCGATCGGTCTGGCCGACAACGGTCAGACGCCGTTCGAAGGCCCCGAGGACATTATGCAGCGCAAGGAGACCCTTGAGCTGATCCGCGTCTATTACTCCATTCAAAGCCCTAAGCTCCGCAAAGACCTGTTCAATCTGGTTAAGAGCATGGCTGACAGCCTGAAATCGCAGGACTCTGACGCTTGATTCCCGCCGCGTAAGCGGATAGGGTCGCGGTTTGATTTAACGAAAATGGGAAAAACCATGTCAAGCCAACTAGCGACCAAAATACAGCCAGAGACCGAGACAGATACCATGCGTAAACCTGCGCTGCAGAATTATATCTTCACGAGCGAATCCGTTTCTGAAGGCCACCCCGATAAAATTTGCGACCAGATCTCCGACGCTATCGTCGATGCCTATCTGGCACAGGACCCGGAATCACGCTGCGCCGTTGAAACCGTTGTGACGACCGATTACATCGGCATCATGGGCGAAACCCGCAGCAAGGGCGACGTCTCTCACAAGAAAATGGAAGAACTCGCACGCGAAACCGTCAAGAAAATCGGTTACGAACAAGAAGGCTTCAACTGGAAAACCGCACAGGTGGACGTTCGCGTTCACGCGCAATCCGTCGATATCGCGCAGGGCGTTGACTCTGCCGGCGCCAAAGACGAAGGCGCTGGCGACCAGGGGATCATGTTTGGTTATGCCTGCCGCGAAACCCCGTCCCTGATGCCGGCGGCCTTGCAATTCTCGCACGACATTCTGCGCGTCCTCGCTGAAGCCCGCCACAGCGGCAAGCTGAAAGAGCTGGAGCCGGATGCAAAATCGCAGGTTTCCTTGGAATACCGCGATGGCAAGCCGGTGCGCGCCACTTCGGTTGTCGTTTCGACGCAACACGCCGAAGGTTTGAGCCAATCCGACGTCAAAGAACTCGTCCGTCCGTACGTTCTCGATG
>CAYPCP010000135.1:0-4277 GCA_964409255.1 uncultured Pseudobdellovibrionaceae bacterium | reverse complement strand
TCGATGACAATATCGCCGGTGCCTGCTGCATCGCCGATAATAAGCTTTGTGCCCGGCATGAAGCGGGAGATGACGGCGTCGCTCAGAGCCAGGCCGGTTGAACCGCCGCCGATGCTGATATGCTGAGATGCCGTGCGGGTTTTCAGCGTGATGGCGCCAGCCGTGCGGAATGTGTAAGTCGGGCTGATGCTGTAGCTATCGCCGATCAGCACAATATCGCCCAAGGCACTGGCGCCGCCGACCGTGAAGCTATTCAGGGCGGCGATATCCTGACCGCTGGTCGTGCGTTGCCCCAAAAGTGTAATCGTCGAGTTACCCGTCGAAACAATATTCCCGTTGAGAGAAATACCGTGATGGCTGGTACCGCCGGTGCCGCCCATACCGATGATGCGCAGGGCGCCGTCTTTGACGTTGATCGCCCCGCCATTGACGGCAACGCCAACGCTGCCCGAACCGGAGCCGCCTTTACCGCTGAGGGTAATCGTTCCGGTATCGGTGGAATTGACGGAAGAGCTGGCTTCAAATGCGATACCATGGGCGGTTTGCGCCGACGTCGTACCGCCTTCGCCGATCATCAGAATATTGCCCGTAGACGCGCTGATCGATGCGCTATTCAGACGAATACCAAAGGCCCATTGCGCCCCGGCATTACCCGCTTTACCCAGCGCCGTGACCGCGCCGCCCAACGTGGATACTTGCGCGGCGTTTTGGAAATTGATGCCATGGCCAGTCGCCGAACTTACAAAATAATCCGGTCTTCCGTCTCCGGCAGCGCCATCGTAAAGAACAGTCCCCAGCGCATCGGTAATATCGTGACCATCGTCCGCGCCACCACCGATGAAGAATTCGCCGCCATTGGTTTCGATTTGTGCGTTGGATACGACAACCTGCGCGTTACCGCCATTATTCGCCCCAGCCCAGAGGATCAGGTTGAGGGCGTTATGGGTGCTGCGGATCGAGCTGGCGCCATCGATGACGATGTCGCCATCGGCCTTGAGCGTCAGCGTCGCGTTATTGCCGTTGTTTTTCAGGATCGTCGCGGCGGTGACCGTGATATTTCCCGCCTGCGATTGCCCGCCGTTGGTGGTGGTGATCAGGACATTGTTCCCGGCGGACAACGCCGCGGAAATAGACGCGGCAGAAATGATGAAGGGGTCATCGGTGCCGGACGGATCGTACGGGCCGCCGCCGCCGGGGACGGAATTCGCGCCGCCGTCGGTGATGCGCACGTTTTGCGGATCGAGCAGCCAGTGACCGGCAAGGCCCGTGGCGTTATTCGCCGCCGCGTTGACGGAACCCGTCACGCCGAGATTGATCTTGCCGGACGTTTCGACGAAGCCGCCGTTACCGGTGTTCGCGCCGCCTTTGGCCTCGATCGTGCCGTGAAACTGTGTGGAATCATCAGACCAGACGATGACCTTGCCGCCGTCGCCGTCGGTGCCGGTGGTGTTGGCCGTGATGACCGCCGTGTCGGTTATGTCGGTTTTATGCGCGGTTTTGGTCGTGCCGGTGCCGAGATAATCGCCGCCGACAAGAATTTCGCCGCCGCCGGTTTTGCCCGATGCGTTGAGCGTGCCGGAAACCTTGACGTTCGCGCCTTCGAGAATGATTTTACCGCCTTTGACCGTCGCGGAAGACGCATTGATTACGCCGGACGTATTGATGACGGTATTGACGACATCTTTCGCCGCCGCCGCGGTCAGCACAACTTTTCCGCCCTGCGCGGCGATCGTGCCGGCATTGTCGATCAGCGCATTTTGAAGTTTCTGGTCGACGGCAACCTCGACAAGGCCGTCGCCGTAAAGATCGAGCGTCGCCGCCGCGCCGGAGGCGAGAACCACGCTCCCCATGCGGGCCTCGATCACGCCGCTGTTGCGGATGGTCGGCGCGACAAAGGCCGCAAGCCCCGCATCGGCAACCGAGATCGTGCCGCGATTGACGATTTCACCGCCTGTATCGGCGCCGGTAATATGCATCGGCCCGCCGCCCATGATCGCTGCATTATCGATGTTCCCGGTGCTGACGATAATGCCGCCGACGTCTACGCGGCTGCCGGCGCCGAAGAACACGCCGTTACGGTCGAGCACCATGACATTCCCGTTCGCGCGCATGGCGCCGAGAATCTGGGTGGGGTCGTGGCCTTCGCCCGTGACGCGGTTGACGACCAGAGAAGAAGATGACGGTTGATGGAATTCGGTCAGCGCATCGCGGCCGATATTGAAACTGTCCCAGTCGATGACGGCGCGCTCCGTGCCTTGATGCACGTGCAGCTGGCCGGGGTTGGAGTAATCGAAAGACGCCGATCCGCCGACGACATTGCCGCCGGAAGGCAGCGCGTTCGCGTCGATCGCGTAAGCCTGTATCGGCAACGCGGAAACGCCCAGCGTCAGCGCCCCGAACGTCAGAGTCCGGGCGATGGAAAAGCGGCGTGGTGTCAATTTGTCCTGCGACATGCGGGCGTAAGAGGCGTTAGGCCTTCCCTCCATATTCCAGTATGAAGAAAAAGGTTAAAAATTTGATTATGATCGGCGGAAATGCCTGACGGAATAATGATTTAACATATTAAACAAAAGACTAATGACGGCGCGACCTTAGCGGGAAATATCAAGAACGACGAAATAGTCATTCCTTAACACAATCTTTCCCCGGCCTTGAAAAGGATGACCTGGCGTCTGGCTGACGATCAGGTGGGTAACGTGGAGACGACGGGCGAAATCCATGAACTGGTTCAAGGACATCGCGTCGAGCGTCTTTACCTGTATATCAATCTTATTGAGGAAAGTCACCCAGATCCCCGCCGGGCCGGGGTGAAACCCGTCGGCATCGCGGTGAAGGCCGGTAAAATAATAAAGCGGCCTGTCCCGGCGGACGGCTTCGCCTCTGACCAACATGTCGGGCCACAGGGTGAACCCGGCGGCCTTGAAGGCTTCTTCTTCATATCGGGAACGCAGGGCGGAATCGAAATAGGCGTTGCGGCCCACGACCCACGTCATGGCGGAGCGCTCGCTATAGGTGCGGAAAGGCCAGCTGCGGAACATGGCGTAAGGATTGTCGTTCGGCGCCACGGTGTAGGGCGCGAATTTGGATTCGGGCGGCGTGTGGACGCTGATCTGTTTTTGAATATCGAGGAAGGCCGTCTGGATGCGGAAATCATAGCCGTTCGCCACCCATGTGAGATGGACGCAGGACAAAAGGAACAGCGACGCGGCCACGCCCCACAGCGCGCGGCGATCCAGTATCGCGAATGCGCCCATGCGGTTTTTAAGCAGGAGAAGGACGGCAAACAGCGCCATCCCCGCGACGCAGAATTTGGCGAAGCTGTTGATCACGTGCGCCGGGCCTATCAGCGGGTACGCGACAAAAACGGCCAGCGCGGGAACGAGCAGCCAGAGCCGCTGCGAAAACAGATACCAAAGCGCCGCCGTGAACGACACGCCCGTGACGAGCGCCGTGAAAATATAAGCCCGCGCGGGTGAAAAATAGACGAAATATTGCGGCAGGAAATAATAGAGCGCCGCATACAGCACGACCCCGAACAGCAGGTGGTAGGCGAGCAGCGCATAGAGAAACAGGCGCGCCTGCGGCCTTTCGCGCACCGGGGCGATGCACAGCGCCGCCGCAAGGCCGAGCAAAAGAAAAATCTGGGCCACGATGTAATTCTTCAAATCGAGAATGTGCGGGACCATGTGGGAATAGGTCTGGATCGAGAAAATTTTCTGATCCAGCGGCGCCGGGTCCGACACGGGCGTCGCCAGATGAATCTGGCACAGCGCCGCCGCAAGACAGACCAGCCCGACAGCGGCGATTTTAAGCGTCCCCGGAATATCGCGCCATTGACCGGCGGCGATGTAAACAAAGGCGCTGAGCGCGCCCATCTGCAGGCCATAGGTCGGATTGAGAAGGATCAGCACGCCGCACAATCCCGCCGCCGCCGCATAACGCGATGCCAGGCACGCCACCATGATCCACACCGCGAAGGTGTGGTTGATGTCGCCGTAGTACAGGCTGTGAAAGTAGAGCGCGGGGTAGCCGATATTCATGTCGAACAGCATGAATTTCATGGCCGGGAACATGAAGGCGGACACCAGCGCCAGTTGTTTATTCCCGAACAGGCGGTAGGACAGGAAATAAAGCCCCGCGAAGAACAGCGGAAAATTCACCACGACGGCTGCCGCGCTCAGCGTTTCGATCGGCAGGCCGGCCAAGGACAGGGCGTGGCTGAGATAAAAGAACAGCGAGCTGAACATCAGATATTTGGCGTTCGCGCCGATTTCAGC
>CAYPCP010000134.1:4014-4298 GCA_964409255.1 uncultured Pseudobdellovibrionaceae bacterium | reverse complement strand
GAGGTGCGTTTCCCCGATCCGCTGGCCAACCCGTATCTGGCCTTTGCCGCGATGCTGATGGCTGGTCTGGACGGCGTGAAAAACAAAATCCACCCGGGCGAAGCCATGGATAAAAACCTCTATGAACTGCCGCCGGAAGAACTGGCGAAAGTGCCGACGGTTTGTGGCTCCCTGCGCGAAGCGCTCGAATCGCTCAAACAGGACCATGCGTTCCTTATGGAAGGCGACGTCTTCACCGCGGATATGATCGAAGCCTATATCGACCTCAAGATGGAAGATGTGGA
>CAYPCP010000134.1:0-4004 GCA_964409255.1 uncultured Pseudobdellovibrionaceae bacterium | reverse complement strand
GAAATTTTCCGCCGTGTGTGGGAGGAAAGAGAAAGCCGGTCAAACGACCGGCTTTTTTCTTACGCCTAATTTTTCAGATACTGATAATACGCGTCGTTTTCGGTGTTATACCGGCGCATCGTTTCCAGCACGATGCGGAACGCGCGCATGTTGCGCGACCAGAGATAAAAATCGAAGGTGCGCGACGGGGTCAGAAGGGAAACGAAATAATAATAGTCCTCCCCCTGCAACACGGCGAAGACCAGTTCATATTTGATCATCGTGACTTTATCGGGGTTGAGTTCGTAGGTTTCGATCTTCCCGAATGAAATGTCTTTATTGAACTTCGTGTCGATAACCTCGATACGGTTGCCGAGTTTGTATCCCTGGATTTTGGTCAGGTTGGCGCGCTGGCGTTTAATTTCTTCCTGCAGCGGCACGCCGAGAAGGCGGGATGTCAGGTACACATTGATCTGCCCGTCGGGCTGCCCTTCGACCTTGCCTGTGTAGAGCATGGCGCGCATGCGCTCGATCGAGCGGATCTGCGGCGCCGTCAGCGTCCACGACGCCGGGTAGTCGAGATAAGACTGGTCGAGGAAGCCGAAGCTTTTCCATTTCTCGATACCGCCGGGCGGATGGTTGGGCAGTGAGAGCGATTTCATCGCCTGCGCCTGCATCGTGCGTTCGTTCTGAAAATCATCCTGCGGCACGTAATAACGCGCGATTATGATACGCGGGCCGTTGATGAAAGCCTTTGCCCGCACGGCATAGGTGATGTCCTTGCGGATTTCGACATACATCGCCTCGACTTCCCGCTCGGAATACTCTGTCAGCGAGCTGAGCGTGTTGCCGTTATGAAGCAGGTAATTGATCAGCCAGTTGCGCGCGCTCACCTCATAGGTCTGTTCCAGCGCTTCCAGTGTAAAATAGCTGTTAAGCTCCAGCCGCGACGGGCTGACATAATGAGCGAGTTCGCCAAGGATTTTTTTGCTTAAGGTGTCATGGGCCTTGATGGCGGGCTCTGGCTCCTCTTCCTTCCAGTCTTTGGGCAGGCGGATTTTGAAAGCGAGCGCTTCGTCCGCGTAAGGAGTCGCTTCGATAAGCTGCGTCGCCGCCTCGAATTCCTTTTCGGGCATATATTCAATCTCAGCGAGCGGCTTGATATCCGTAACGTCGCCCACGCCCGCAAGCGCCGCCCCCGGCAAAGCCGCCGCTACCGCCAGCACAAGAGACAGAACCAACCATTTCCGTGGCGTTTCCGCCGGAAACCTTGCTTTTAGAGTTTTCAAAGTCATCCTCATTCGTTATCTATTGTAACGGTTCAACCGGGAAAAAACCAAGTTTAGTTCGAAAACAGGCTCTTATGTCCGATTTATTCAGCTCTTCCGCCGCCAAATCAAGCGATTACGGTGCCAAGGATATCGAGGTTCTCGAAGGTCTTGAGCCTGTCCGCAAGCGTCCCGGCATGTATATCGGCGGCACGGACGACCGCGCCATGCACCACCTTGTTTCGGAAATTCTCGACAACTCGATGGACGAAGCCGTCGCCGGTCATGCCAGCCGCATCGAAGTTACGGTCAATGAAGATAATTCCGTTACCGTGGCCGATAACGGTCGCGGCATTCCCGTCGACCAGCATCCCAAATACCCCGGCAAGTCCGCGCTTGAAGTTATTCTTACCACCCTTCATTCCGGCGGAAAGTTCAGCGGCAAAGCGTATGAAACATCCGGCGGTCTTCATGGTGTCGGCAGTTCGGTTGTTAACGCGCTGTCGGAATGGATGTGGGTTGAAGTCGCGCGCGACAAAAAACTCTATAAGCAAAGTTATGCGCGCGGCCTGCCGACATCCAAGCTTCAGGATATGGGCGCGGTCAGCAACCGCCGCGGCACCACCGTATGCTTCATGCCCGACCCGGATATTTTCGGCAACAAGGCAAAATTAAAACCGTCATGGCTTTATCAGATGGCCCGGTCGAAGGCGTATTTGTTCCGCGGCGTTGAGATTCGCTGGTCCTGCCATCCCTCGCTGATCAAAGCCGACAGCAAGGTGCCGCAGGAAGAGACAATTCACTTCCCCAACGGCCTTCTCGACTTCCTGCAGGCTTCGCTTCACGGTCGCGCGACTGTGACACCGACGGCTTTTTCCGGCGTTGCCGACCTTCCTGAAAAATCCGGCAAGGTCGAATTCGCCATCACATGGCCGGAAGACAGCGAAGGATTCATTCATTCATACTGCAACACCATCCCCACGCCGCAGGGCGGCACGCACGAGCAAGGCTTGCGTTCGGCGCTTGCCCGGGGACTGCGCGCTTATGGCGAGATGGTGGGAAATAAGAAAGCTGGCCTCATCACCGCCGACGATATCGTGACGAGCGCGGCCGCCCTTCTTTCCGTTTTCATTCGTGAACCGCAGTTTCAGGGGCAGACGAAAGAAAAGCTTGCCTCCGTCGAGGCCACACGCTGGGTCGATGTCGCCATTAAAGACCATTTCGATCACTGGCTGTCCGCCGACCCCTCTGCCAGCAAGCAATTGCTGGAGACGCTTATCGAGCGCGCGGAAGAACGTCAGCGCGCAAAGGATGACAAAGCCCTCGCGCGCAAAAGCGCGACCCGTAAACTGCGCCTGCCCGGCAAGCTGTCCGATTGTTCGCGCAGCAATGCCGACGACACCGAACTTTTCCTTGTTGAGGGGGACTCGGCTGGCGGCTCCGCAAAGCAGGCGCGCAACCGTGAAACGCAGGCCGTCCTGCCGCTGCGCGGCAAGATCCTCAACGTCGTCAGCGCGACGAAGGACAAAATCCGCGCCAATCAGGAAATTCAGGATCTGATCCTGGCCCTGGGTTGCGGTTCGGGCAAGGATTTCGATCTTTCCAAGCTGCGTTATGAACGCGTCGTGATCATGACGGATGCCGACGTTGACGGTGCGCACATCGCGTCGCTGCTTGTTACCTTCTTCTATACGCAGATGCGTCCGCTCGTCGAAAAAGGGCATCTTTATCTTGCCCAGCCGCCGCTATACCGCCTGACGAATGGCGCGATGAGCGAGTATGCACGCGACGACGCGCACAAAGACGAGCTGCTGAAAACCGTCTTCAAGGATAAAAAGAAAGTCGACATCAGCCGCTTTAAGGGCCTGGGCGAAATGCCTGCCGCCCAGCTCAAGGAAACCACGATGAACGTGGCCACGCGCACGCTTCTTCGCGTATCCCTGCCGGATGCGCGCGCGGCCCTCGGCCTGACCGAAGAAACCGTTCTGGAAGATGAAAACGGTTCCTATGCGTCCGTTGACGATCTCGTCGAACGGCTGATGGGCCGCAATGCCGACGCGCGTTTTCAGTTCATTCAGGACAATGCCGAGTTCGTTCAGGATATTGACATCTAAACAACCCCAAGGGCTGGCACTCCATGCCTTTTAAAAAGACGATCTTTTTTCTTTTAATCCTCGCGCTGGGCGCGGGCGGATGGTTTTATGCCGCGCCGCATTTCGCGCGCCAGAAAATCACGTCCTACCTCAGCAATGCCGGGTATAAGCCGTATGCCATCGGCGACATCATCATTCGCCCGCCGCATGTATTGGCAAGCAACATACAGCTGGACAAAGACGGCTTTAATTCAATCGGCCTGCTGAGCGCCAAAATAAAAGACGCCTCGCTTGAACTCGAAGACGTCCGTATCGACGACCTGCGCACCTCGACAACCGTTGAAACGATGGCGTCGGTTTTCCGCCTGATCGGCACATTCCAAAAATCTTTGCCGCCCGGCAGCGTGACGATTGAGAAAATGGTTTCGGATTTCGCCACGCCATACGGCGACTTGCGTCTGGAAGCCAGCATCAACCTGAATGCCGCCGATGAGACCGGAAAGCGTGCGATCACCGCCCTTGTCCGCGCCCGCCAATATCAGCTTAGCTTCGATACGCGCTGGGTCGGCACGATGGGCCCCGGCAACGCGATGAGCCTCGACGCCCAGATCCTCGACGGGCGCTTTAATATGGGGCCGGCGCGGCTTTCAAGGCTGGCAGGCTG
>CAYPCP010000133.1:0-4344 GCA_964409255.1 uncultured Pseudobdellovibrionaceae bacterium | reverse complement strand
TTGAAGCAGCAGGCCGAACAAAAAGGAAAAACCGCCGAAGTCAAAGCGCAGCGTGAAATCGCGCAGGCCATTCAAACCGCCATCGCGGCGATCCGCGCCGCGCAGCAACCATTGCCGCGTCAGGTGGAAAAGACGTTGAAAGATTTCGACACGTTGATCGCCAAGCAAAAAGACCCGCTTAAAAAAGAAGAACTGGTGAAGGCGCGCGAAAATTACGTGCATGTAACGTCCGGCATTAAAAACGTCGATCCCGATTTACGCAAAGGCCCCGGTGAGGGCCGTTGCCCACCGGGTGGATGTGAGTGTCACAACGCGTTTGGCAAGGGTGGGAAACCGCCGGAAATTACGCACAAGGAAGATATCGAAAAACGTTTTGGCGGAAAGCTCGGTGACGATGTCACGGTAGAAGAGGCACGGAAATATATCGTAAACACCGAGCTGGCGGTTAAAATTTTAGAAGATGCCGGATATAAACGTCCATCGGAGGATGATGCCATTAATAAGGAGATTGAAAATTTGTTGAAATATAAAGACAAAACGTATGGCCACGATCATGGCGGCGGGCCGTGTGATTGCGGCAATCATTTCGGTGATAGCGCGAAAGGTGGTGGGGGTTCGGGTCAAAACGGACCAGATATACCTGGACCAGATAATAAAAATCTTGTGGCTCTGACCGTCGATACCAGCGGCGCGGCCAAGCCGGTAAAGTTTGAACCATAATTTTTAAGGAGAGTAAGATGAGCACCTATCAATTATATGCCCCGGTCGGATTGACCGCTGAAAATTTTGAAAGTTTTCAGGACCTGATGGAAAAGCAGGCAGCGGGTAGCGTCAGCCCGGAAGATGTCGCGCGCTTTGCCGAACGCAATGTGAAGGACGCGTTTGTGCAGGAGCCGGAGCCGAGACCGTATCTTTTGATGAACAAGGATGTCCCCGGCGCGTATACACGCGTGATCATGTGGCACGCGAAAGGCGCGGCGGCGGACGATATGTCGAAACGGGCGATGTTGTTTCTTGATATCGTTCAGGGCGCTAATGGAAACCTTTTGCAGCCGCGGCGTTTTGTTCTGGGCAGTTCGGCGCAATGCGTCATCCCGTATAGAATGGAATGCTGCCCGGGCTTAAGCGCGCTTGTCAGTTACAAGCAGAACGGTCAATTGCATGCGGGCCTTGTCGAAAACGACCGTTTCACGACGCCGGATCACCGCGACCTGTTCGGTATTAAATCCGGAAAGTCGAACATGGTGGTCGATCAGGAAGGCAGTCTGCTGCGCCACTGGCAGACCCATATCCTGCGTAAGGTGCACGCGTGCGAGAGCCTGCCTACGCTGGGCACGCCCAAGCGTCTGGGCGCGTTTACGCCGGGTTAACGCGGGTTTCACCATATATAAGGATATGCTATAAAGAAGGCCCGCCGGTTTGCGCGGGCCTTTTTCTTTCCGGATGAGCGTTGTGGATACGAAACCTGACAAACCCGTCAAGAATCCGCTTTGGAACGTGCCAGCCAACCTGGTGTTCGTGCTGTGCGTGGTCGTCACGGTGCTGGCGTGGCGGGGCACGATGGCCATCAACGAACGGGCAAGCCGGGATTATTTCAACGCGCTGATCGAGGACAGCCAGAGCGCGCTGCTCAACCGGTTCAATATTTACGAACACAGCCTTCTGGCCATACAGGGTTATTTTCGCGGGTCGAACAATGTCCGGCAGAAGGAATGGGAAATTTTTGGCGGCAGCCTGAAGGTTGAAGAAACGCTGCCGGGCGTTGTTTCGATAGGGTATGCGGAAAATGTGCGTAAAGAGGATATTCCGGCATTCGAGCAGGCCGCCCGCGCCGATTTCATGCCGGATTTCGCCGTTCATCCGCCGGTGAAGGGCGATCAGGCGTATGTGATCAAATATCTGGAGCCGCTGGAAAAGTCGCGGGAGGTGCTGGGGCTGGATATCGGGTATGAAAGCAGCCGCCGCGACGCGCTCGAAAAAGCGTGGAGCACGGGCCAGCCGACGATGACGCCGAAAATTTTCCTGTATCAGGGAAGGGAAAAGCGTCCCGGTTTCCACATTTTCGTGCCGATTTACGATGTGTTTTCCGACGGGGAGCGCACCAGGCCCGTGCGGGCATGGGCGTTCGCGCCGTTCATCGGCGAAGAATTCCTCAAAGACCTCGCCCTCGCCAATCATGATGAATTGAGCCTTGAGGTTTTCGACGGCCAAAGCACGCAGGAAAGCGACCTGATTTACCGCAGCTCCTCGCTGACGCAGATGCCGCCGGGCGAAAACGATTACCGGCAGAAAAATATCATCACCATTGCCGGGCGCGACTGGACGCTGGTGTGGCGCACGACGGCGATCTTCAATCCGCGGGCGGACAGGAACATGCCGTATGTGGTGATGGTCAGCGGCTTTCTGTTCAGCATCCTGATCGGCGCGTTCGTTCATTTCATCAGTTCGTCCGCGGATAATATCCGCCGTCAGGTCGCGATCCGCACGCGAGAGCTTGAGGAGGCGAACAAAGCCAAGTCCGATTTTTTGGCGCGCATGAGTCATGAAATCCGCACGCCGATGAACGGCATTCTCGGCTTTATCGATATGGTACAGCAGACTGATTTGACGCGGTTTCAGCGTAGCCAACTTGAAAAAGCCGACCGTGCGGGGCAGACATTGATGTTGATCATCAACGACATCCTCGATTTGTCGAAGGTGGAGGCGGGGAAGATGACGCTGGAGCATAAGGCGTTCCATGTGCCCAATGTTTTGACCATCTGCACCGATATCGTTCGTAAGGCAGCAGATGATAAAAATATTCTTTTAACGCTCGATATCGCGGCGGCATGCCCGCCGGTCCTGGTCGGCGATCAATACCGGCTGCAGCAGATCGTGCTTAACATCATCGGCAATGCCGTGAAGTTCACGGATAAGGGATATGTGCGTATCAAGGCCGATTATCAGGACGGGAACTTCATCCTGACGGTTGAGGATACGGGGATCGGCATTGCAAAAGAACATCACCCGTTTTTATTCGACAGTTTTGTGCAGGAAGACCCGAGCATGACGCGCCGTTTCGGCGGAACGGGGCTGGGGCTGTCGATTGCGCACCGTCTTGTCACGGCGATGAACGGCACTATTTCTTTCGACAGCGAAAAAGGGAAGGGGACGACATTCCGCATATCGTTGCCCCTGCCGCGCGGAACGCTGGAACCACAGACGGAGACACGCATGAGCATATCGAATGCCGCCGCCCAGTCCATTCTTCTGGTCGAGGATACCGTGATGAACCAGGAAATCACGCGCGCCATGCTGGAACGGTACGGCCATACGGTGACGATCGCCAATAACGGCCAGCAGGCGGTGGATGCCGTGCGGAACAACAGATTCGATCTTGTCCTGATGGACATTCAGATGCCCGTGATGGACGGGATTGAAGCCAGCCGCCAGATTCGCGAAGAATTGAATGTTTCATCGGAAACCTTGCCGATTATCGCGCTGACCGCCCATGCGCGGCCCGAGGATGTCGCGTCGTTTTTTGAAGTGGGGATCGACGAATATATTCTCAAACCGATAAAGGCGCCGGAACTGGAAAGCCGTATCCGCGCGGCGATGGAAGACGAAGACATGATGGCGCCGCCTTTTGCCGATGACCATGACGACAGCGCCGCCGATACGCCGTTATTCGATCGCGGGCAGTATGACAGCCTCGTCGAGGTTCTGGGGGCGAAAAAGACGCTGGAGATTTATGCCGAATATAAACGGGATGCGGATACGCGTTTCGCCGCCCTGTTCGCCCGCCCGGGCGCCGACGATATTCACCGCCACCTGCATTCGATGGCGTCGATGGCGGGGAACATGGGCTTCATCCGGATGGAGCATGAGTGCCGCCGCCTGATGGACGCGGGGGACGAGCCGGGGATCGCGTCGGACCTGCGCGCGCTGTATGGCATATATGGCGAGGGATGCGTCGCCCTTGAGGCCGTTTACGGGCGGCCCATTTAAAATTGACAATTCCGCCAAAATCCTTATAAATCGGGCCATTCCCAAGAAAAGGGCGGTTTTTCGCCCTTGCTGCATCTTCGGATCAGTCCAAAAAAGGCAATTGGGACAATAACTTAGAAAAAGGAAGTATCAGATGAGCGACAAACGTCCGCAATCGAAACATAAAATCGACCGCCGCCTGGGGTGCAACCTCTGGGGCCGCGCAAAATCCCCTTACAATATTCGTCAGACCGGCCCGGGTATGCACGGCGCCCGCCGCGGCAAGCCGACCGATTACGGTATCCAGCTGACCGCGAAGCAAAAGCTGAAAGGCTATTACGGCAACATCGGCGAGCGTCAGTTCCGCCGTTACTACCA
>CAYPCP010000132.1:0-4363 GCA_964409255.1 uncultured Pseudobdellovibrionaceae bacterium | reverse complement strand
GCCACATTTCCCTTTCGGGACACCACCTTGCCCAAGGAGGCAGGTTGGTAAAGATCGAGATCTTTTCTTAATGCTGGTAAGAAGCGTAACTGCGTCAGCGGGCTTTTTCAAGACAATCTTCGCTTTTTCTTTAGGGGCATGTGCCCTATATACAAGACATGCCCGAATTACCCGAAGTCGAAACCGTGATGCGCGGTCTGGAAAAAGCCATCAATGGTGGCGTGATCGCGACAGTCGATCAGCGCCGCAAAGATTTGCGCGTGCCGTTTCCCAAGGGCTTGAAGGAAAAGCTTGAGGGCCGAAAAATCATGCGGCTTGCGCGCCGCGCGAAATATATTCTCATTCATCTCGATAACCGCGATGTGCTGATCATTCATCTGGGCATGTCGGGCCGCATGCTGATCACGCGCGATCACACACCCGCCAAACACGACCATCTGATCCTGCATATGAAAGACGGGCAGCAGGTTGCGTTTAACGATGCGCGCCGTTTCGGGCTTGTTTATCTTTTGCATGAAGAGGCGATTGATCAGCACGCCGCGTTCAAGGGGCTGGGGCCGGAGCCTTTGGGCAATGATTTTTCCGGGCCTGTGCTTGAACAGCGCCTCAAGGGTAAAAAAGTCGCGATCAAGCAGGCATTGCTCGATCAACGCGTGGTGGCGGGTGTTGGGAATATTTATGCCTGTGAGGCGCTGTATGAAGCCGGGATTTCGCCGACACGCGCCGCGGGAAAAGTGGCGGGCGAGAAGGCGGAAGCGCTCTGCCTTGCCATACGCTCCGTCCTGTCCCGCGCGATTGAGGCAGGTGGCAGCACCTTGCGCGATCACCGTCAGGCCAATGGCGAGCTGGGGTATTTCCAGCATAGTTTCAAGGTTTATGACCGGGAGGGGGATGGCTGCGCGATGTGCGATTGTGGGACGGGCAAGGCCGGTGCTATAAGAAGGATCGTGCAGGGCGGGCGCTCAACCTTTTATTGCCCGAAGCACCAGAAATGATGAAGATTTCAGCCGTTTTGATGACCTGTCTCCTGTTGGCTGCGCCGTTGAGCGTCCGGGCCGAGGAGGCGCGGTTTTTTGAGACTTTATATGACGTTCCCGTCATGCCCGGCATGGCCGAGCTGCCGGACCGGTCCCTGGTTTTCGATAAGCCGGAAGGGCGTTTTGCCCAGGCCGGAGCGGCCGGAAAATCGGTCTCGGAGCAGGGAATCCGGGCCTTTTACGCTGCGTCCCTGCCGCAGCTGGGCTGGAAGCCGTCGGGGGCCGATTCCTATGTCCGGGAGGGCGAAAAGCTGGTGCTTTCCGTGGCTTCCGAGGGGGTCTATAAGGTGGCCCGCTTTACCCTGTCTCCGGCCCGGTAATCCGGGCTTTTCAGGGGTCCCGGTTTAGCTTGACAAAGGGGGGCCGGGCGCGTAAAAAACCCCCTTCGATAACGACTAAAGAAAAGAACGTATAGAGATGGCAAATCACGCATCCGCACGCAAAAGAATTCGCACCAACGCACGCCGCAATGAGATCAACGGCGCGCGCCGCAGCCGCATCCGCACCTTCACGAAGAAGGTCGAGCTTGCGATTGCATCCGGTGACGCAGTTGCCGCCGCCGCCGCTTTGAAAGCGGCGCAGCCTGAACTGCAACGCGGCGCCGCGAAAGGCATCGTCGAGAAAAAAGCGGCAAGCCGCAAAATCTCGCGCCTGTCCGCACGCATCAAAGCGATTAAGTAAGTTTATCGCGCACCGCATATCGCGCGGTATAAAACAAAGCGAAACGAGAGAATTTTTTTTCGGCCTTGTGTGAAAACATAAGGCCGAAATTGTTTTTGAAATACGCGATATATTACGTGTGTGATTGTTTCGGAAACGATGTGAAATTGATTCTGCAAAGTTGCGCGAGAATAAAATTTCTTTTTTTCAAGTTCCACTTTTATTCCTATTGAAAGCCAAAAAAAATGGGTCTAGTGTCAACCTCACGCCAGCAAGACGAACGCAGATACACACAGTAAATGCAAACGTACGCTGGAATAAAAGGGGATAAAATCTAACAATCAAAATACCCCGAAGCGTCAGCTTCACCAAAGAGTAGAGGGTCTACTACGGTTGCTTCAGAAAGAAGGAACCAAAGTTTGGAGGGAAGGCGGCTACAACTACGTTCCATTCAAAGGAACATTCCTGTTGTAAGCCTGTACCTTGTTTTAAGCCGATTTAATTACCAATAGCTGGCGGGCTGTTCGCCCGGCGGGGAGGCGTTTTTTGCTTTTCATCCTGAAAGGCATGACTCCGTTTGGATTATCGCGGCTGAATTATTTTTAACTGTAACATTTTTATTGTGAGTGGAGAGAAGTAGAAATGCCCAATGTTAAAGGAAACGGCGCGACCGGCGCTCAAGGAAAAAATTTCAAGCCGGAATCGTTTGCGCCCAGCCCGGAAATCATGGATGTGTGGAAAGAAGTGCACAAAGCGCTCCGCACCGAATTCGGTGAAACCGTTTTCCGCAGCTGGCTGAAACCTTTGACGCTGCAGGCTTATTATCACGGTACGATGGAAGTGTCCGTTCCGACCCGCTTTATGCGCGACTGGATTCAAACGCATTATTCTGCCCGTATTCTTGAGATGGCCGTCGCCAAAAACGTAGACATCAAGCGTCTTGAAATCGTCGTGGTGCAGAGCGCCATTCTGACCGACGAAGAAGAGGCTGCCGCCAAGGCGATGAAGGCGAACCAGAACAATGCCACCATCACCGCGCTGCCGGACCCGTTCGAACTGGCGTCGCCGCTCGACCAGCGTTATTCCTTTGACAGCTTTGTCGTCGGCAAGCCGAATGCGCTGGCGCATGCCGCCGCGCGCCGCGTGGTCGAAAGCGCCGGCGTTCCGTTCAATCCGCTCTTCATCTATGGCGGCGTCGGCCTGGGTAAAACCCACCTGATGCATGCGATTGCCTGGGCAATGAGCGAACAGCACCCGCACAAGCGCGTGATGTATCTGTCGGCTGAAAAATTCATGTATCAGTTCGTCAAAGCCCTGCGCGGCGGCGAAACGATGGCGTTCAAGGAATTCTTCCGTTCCGTCGACGTTCTCATGATTGATGACATTCAGTTCATTTCCGGCAAGGAATCCACGCAGGAAGAATTCTTCCATACGTTCAATGCGCTGGTCGATCAGAACAAGCAGATCATTATCTCCGCTGACAAGGCGCCGAGCGATCTGACGGGTCTGGACGAACGTCTGCGTTCGCGTCTGGCGTGGGGACTTGTAGCCGATATCCAGCCGAGCACGTATGAACTGCGTCTGGGCATCCTTCAGGCAAAACGCACGCAGCTGAACGCCGCGGTGCCGGATGCGGTGCTGGAATTCCTCGCGCTGAAAGTGACGTCGAACATCCGCGAACTCGAAGGCGCGCTCAACCGCATCGTCGCACACGCCGATGTCGCGAAACAGGCGATCACGCTGGAATCCACGCAGGAAGTCCTGCAGGACCTGCTGCGTTCCCACGACCGCCGCATCACGATCGACGAGATCCAGCGCAAGGTGGCCGAACATTACAATATCCGTCTGGCCGACATGCATTCTGCCCGACGCGCGCGCAATGTTGCCCGCCCGCGTCAGGTTGCGATGTTCCTTGCCAAGCAACTTACCGCCCGTTCCTTGCCGGAAATTGGCCGTAAGTTCGGCGGCCGCGATCACACCACGGTCATGCATGCCGTGCGCAAGATCGAGGAGCTGGTCGGCGAGGATCCGTCCTTCGCGCAGGATGTTGAAATCATCAAACGCGCTTTGACCGGCTGATCTGTCCGAAGTTTTTCCTAGGGGGCTTCCCGAAAGGGACCTTCTCTCCTTGTGCGGGGCATTCATGGCGGGTGCCCCGCACTTTTATGGGTAATGATGCTATTTTACAAACCTCTGAAACACGCCTTCCGGATGTGCGGGACAAAGCTGCGGAAAACCGCGAAAACCCGTTGGCAACGCCTATTGCTATGCTATAGTTGCCCCACTTAATTTCAAATTATCGTAATTGACTGGATTCAAAAGCCCATGAAGCTGAGCATCGACCGTGCAGCCCTTCTCCGTTCCCTTAGCCACGTGCAGAGCGCCGTAGAGCGCCGCAACACGATTCCGATTTTGTCGAACGTGTTGATCAAGGCGGAAGACGGCGTGCTATCGCTGGCGACAACCGACATGGATCTGGAGATCAATGAAGCCGTCGCCGCGAAAGTTTCCAAGCCCGGTTCGACCACGACCCCGGCCAGCACGCTGTTCGACATCGTAAAAAAGCTGCCCGATGAATCGCAGGTTTCGCTGGAGCTTGATGATTCCGGCAACCAGATGACGATCAAGGCGGGCCGTTCCAATTTCCGTCTCGCCTGCCTGCCGGT
>CAYPCP010000131.1:0-4452 GCA_964409255.1 uncultured Pseudobdellovibrionaceae bacterium | reverse complement strand
CGATTTATGTTCACTGCGCCCGCGCGAAAACCGTGCGTGCATGGCCATTCACATGTGGATCGACCGTCAGGGCAATCTGGAACGGTACAAGGTCGTGCGCGGGGTCATGAATTCCGTTGCCCGCCTCACCTATGAACAGGTGCAGAACGCGAAAGATGGCAAGCCGGACGATCTGACCGGCCCGCTGATGAAAGACGTCATCACCCCGCTTTACGAAGCGTACGACATCCTGAATGCCGCGCGAGTGAAACGCGGCGCGCTTGATCTCGATTTGCCGGAACGGCAGATTCTGATCGATGACAAAGGGCGCATGACCGGCGTGAAAAACCGTGCGCGGTACGCCTCGCATAAATTGATCGAGGAATTCATGATCCTCGCCAACGTCGCCGCCGCGATGGCGCTGGAAGCGAAGAAAGCGCCGTGCGTCTACCGCGTGCATGACCGTCCGTCCGAACAGAAGCTTGAAAACGCGCGCGAGTTCGTCGAAACATTCGGATTGTCGATGCCCAAAGGACAGGTAACGCAACCGTTCCAGATCAATGATTTGTTGAAAAAGGCGGCCAAGCTGGAATATTCGCATCTCATCAGCGAAGTGATTTTGCGCACGCAGTCGCAGGCCGTCTACGACCCGGACAATATCGGCCACTTTGGTCTGGCGCTCAAACGCTATGCACACTTCACTTCCCCGATCCGCCGCTATGCCGACCTGCTCGTGCATCGCTCGCTCATCCGCGCTTATGGGCTTGGCCCCGGCGGTATCGATGATTCCGAAGTCGTTATCCTCGAAGAAAAAGCCGAACACATCTCACAAACCGAACGCACCTCCGCCGAAGCGGAGCGCAGCGCCGTCGACCGTTTTACCGCCGCGTGGCTGGCCGAACGGATAGGCCATGAATTCACCGGCCGCATCAACGGCGTCACGCGTTTCGGGTTGTTTGTCACGCTCGATGAAAACGGCGCGGACGGGTTGGTCCCGATCCGGTCCCTGCCCCATGATTTCTATGTTCATGACGAACGGCAGCATGCGCTGATCGGCCGCCGTCACGGTCTGGTCTATCGTCTGGGCGCCGCCGTCACCGTGCGCATCGCCGAAGCCGACGGCCTGACGGGCAGTTCGATTTTTGCGATTGTCGGCGACAAGGGCGCCGATATTCCCGGCATCAAATTCAAACCCTTCCGCCCGCCCGAAGGCGGTCGCAAAGACCGGGAACGCAGCCGGGACAAAAAACGCCACGGCCCGCCGCGCAAACCCGGCGGGAAAAAGCCCAAGCGGCGGAAATAAACCGTTTCCGGGGAGTATCCCCTTTTTAATTTTCGAAGACTCTAATATTGCCTTGCACTGCAGCAAAAAACGACTTATACGAGGGCAAAGTGGACTCCAAAAGGGGCCCTAGCCCCGGTCAGGGTAAGTATAATGAGTGATGATAAAAACCGGGGTAAAAACCCGGAAACCAAAGTCGAGTATCACGAGTTTCCCTCATCCGCCATCGTCCGGCTGGTACGGGGCAAAGGCGGCCCGCATTTCGAAAAAATCCAGGGCATCTTCGATGTCAAAATCAATCAGCAGCCCCTTGAAGCCAATAAATTCCGTTACGCTGTCTCCGGCATTTATTCGGACGTCGATTTAGTCATCTCGCTGCTGCGCGACGTGTCGTATGAAGCGACGATCTATTGCGAGCGCCACACAAAAAATAAAGAGGACGTCGGCGAGAAGGATTGGGACAAGATCAAAAAGCATCTTGATGTCGCCATTCCCGGATATTCCAGCCGCCGCGGCGAAGAAAAAAGGCTGGAGCGCATTGCCACAAAAGCCGCCAGCGTCACCGCGGAAAGATTGCGGGCCACATTCAAACCCGTCAGCAACGCGGGCGTCCCGCCGGCAACGAATGGGTCGGTGATCGGCAACGCGCCGCCAAGCGCCCAGACCGCCAATAATAATTTGCTCAAAAATTTCACGCCTCTGAATATTTCACAGGCGATTTTTTATCTCGCCTGCATCGACCCCGAGACCAGCCTGATTTACGGCGTAGGCGACGGCGGCGGCGGAAAAACCTATAGCGCGCTCAAGGCCGCGAAATATCTTCAGGAGGCCAAGCGTATCGGCCCCGTCATGATCAGCCGCGCCAAAGTGGCGACCGGCGACAGCAATCCCCCCACCTATCCCGGCGACGCCAAGAAAAAGGAAGCGCCGTACTATGAATCCATCGCGCCGACCGTGCGCGAAGTTTTCGGCGAGGGTCTGGGCAAGCTGGAGAAAGAGGAAAAGGTAAAATGCGAAGGCGTCGGCCACGTGCGGGGCGCGACGGTGAAGAATACGTTCTGGCTTCTCGACGACGCGCAGAGTTTCACGCAGACCGAGATCAAAACCGCCGACACCCGTCTGGGCGCGGGGACGAAGATCGTCAAGACGGGCGACATTTCGGCGCTTCAGAACGACCGCGGCATGGAGCTTTCCGGCCTGATTTACTCGATCGCGTCGATAGGCCAGCAATGCCTGAACGACGAAGCGCTGGCGGGGCGGTTTATGTTCGTCAAGTTTTCGGACGAGGACAGCACGGCGCGCCACGACCTTATGCCGCACATTATCCGCGGTTACTCCACCCTGCCCGAGGGTTTCAAGGCCGTCAGCAAGCCGCTGAAGGATTATGAGAAGGAAGCGCTGGAGGCTATCGAGCACAACCGGGCCTTTACCCTGGATATGCTCGACCGGCTCAACCAGATGACCTATGACAGATACGCGCCGCAGGCGCAGGAATTCTGGCCCGAACTTTTCCCGGAAGAGGCCGGGAAAGTGGTTAAATTGCGCGTCCGGGGGATTGAAAATCATCCCGCTTGACAAACCGGCCAAAATCCTTAGATTGCGGTCTGATTTTCAAGAATAAAGGGCTGAAAAATGGCTAAAAAAGGCGTCGCGGTTAAGATCCGCATGGAAAGCTCCGCTGGTACGGGCTACCGTTATTACACCACGAAAAGCGCGAAATATCAGGAAAAACTGAAACAGCGCAAGTTCGACCCGTGGGCGACCCATCCGGAAACGGGCAAAAAAGGCGCGCACGTTGTTTTCGAAGAAAAGAAAATGCCGCCGTCCAAGAAGAACTAGTTTCTTCGGATACGCATACGAATTCAAAAGCGCCCCTCGGGGCGCTTTTTTGATGCCTAGGGGATGGCCTTGCGGGCGTCCTGAATAAAGCGGTCGGGATCGAGACGGCCGATGCCTTCGAAGAAGGTCGCGTTGCGGCCGTTCTGTTTCGCGGCATAGAGCGCATCGTCCGCGCGCTTGAGCGCTTCCTGCACCGTGACGCTTTCGCCCTGGATCAGCGCGCCGCCGATCGACGTGGTGACCTCCACCTTTCCGTCCGGCGCGTTGCAGACGAACGGCTCGTCGGCGATGGCGCGGCGCAGACGTTCGGACACGTAATACGCCATGTCTTCGGAGATGTCGGGCAGAATAACCACGAACTCCTCCCCGCCCATGCGCGCGACCATGTCGAAACCGCGGATGCTGTTCTGCATGCGCTGCGCGAAGATCTTGAGGATTTCATCGCCCACACCGTGGCCATAGGTATCGTTGATTTTCTTGAAATGGTCGATATCCATGATGAGGATGCCGAGATTTTTACGGTTCGCCGCGCTTTTCTGCAGCATCTTCTGCAAGTGGACTTCGAGATAACGGCGGTTATAAAGACCGGTGAGGCTGTCGACCAGCGCGAGGGAAAGAGAGATTTCATACGTGGAACGCAACCGTTCCTGAAACCGTTTTCGGCGGATCTGCGTTCGCACGCGGGCGAGCAGTTCGTTCCGGTCCACCGGACGCAGAATGTAATCATGCGCGCCGATTTCCAGACCGTGCGCGATACGCGGCATGTCTTCATCGGTGGCGATCATCAGGATGGGAACGGAACGCGTGCGCTCGCTGGAGCGCAAATGGGAACACAGGCGCAGACCGTCTTCGTTGCGCAGGTTCAGGCTGACGGCCACCAGATCGAAATCCGATTTCGTGATGTGGCCCATCGCGTCGGCGCCGGTTTCGACGACGATAACCTCATCCTTATCGACCTGGAGCGTCTGGGTGAATTTTTCGCTGTCGAACGATTGATCCTCGACGATCAGGATGCGCGCGCCCTCGACGGGTTCGCTCATGGCGCTGGAGGCTGTCTCGACGACGCCCAGCTGAGAAGCCGTATTTTCACGCGTGCGCCATTCATCGACCGTCATTTTCAGGCGGACCAGCGAACGCACCCGCGCCATCAGCGCCGTATCGTTGAGCGGTTTGGACAGAAAATCATCCGCTCCGGCTTCCAGACCTTTCACGCGATCCGCGGAATCCGTGAGCGCCGTGACCATAACGACGGGGATATGCGCGGTTTCGGGATTACCCTTGATCTTACGGCAGACTTCGAACCCGTCCATGCCCGGCATCATGACGTCAAGCAGAACGATATCCGGCGCCCC
>CAYPCP010000130.1:0-4561 GCA_964409255.1 uncultured Pseudobdellovibrionaceae bacterium | reverse complement strand
AGATGCTGCCCATCAACGACCGCCCGCTGATCCAGCACGTGTTCGAAGAAGCGCGCGAAGCGGGCATCGAGGAATTCATTTTCGTCACGGGCCGTTACAAGGAAATGCTCGAAGAGCATTTCGATTACCAGCCGGAACTGATGCAGACGCTCGAGGAGCGCGGCAAGACCGACATGCTCGAAAAAGTGCGTGGCTCGGAAATGCCCGCCGGGAAACTGTTCCTCACCCGTCAGCCGCGCCCGCTTGGTTTGGGCCATGCGGTGTGGTGTGCGAAGAAACTGGTCGGCGACGAACCGTTCGCCATCCTGCTGCCCGACGACGTTATTCAACACGGTCAGGGCTGCCTGTCGCAGATGATGGATATTTATAACGAGCGCGGCGGCAACGTCATCGCCGTCAAAGACGTCCCCCGCGAACAGACGAAAAATTACGGCATTCTCGATATCGGCACCGACGACGGCAAGACCGTCGCCGTGAAGGGCCTTGTCGAAAAACCGCAGCCGGAAAAAGCGCCGTCGACGCTGTCCGTTATCGGCCGCTACATCCTGCAGCCGGAAGTGTTCGAATATCTCGATGCCTTTGAAAAAGGCGCGGGTAACGAAATCCAGCTCACCGATTCCATGGCCAAGCTGATCGGCCGCCAGCCGTTCCACGGCCTGCGTTTCGACGGCAACCATTACGATTGCGGTTCGCGCCTCGGCTTTATCGCCGCCAATCTCGCCTATGCCAGCGCGGACGCAGACATCGGCGACGCGGTGCGCACCCTTATCAAACAATTCGCTGAAAAAGACTCCCTCCCTGATGCCAAACGTCGTGCTGCCTCTGCCTGATCCCGATCCTTCCGTTCTGACCGCGCGCGCGTTCGCTCCCGTTATCCTGCGTGAATACGACATCCGCGGACAGGTCGGCATCAACCTCGACGATAACGATGCGTATACGCTGGGCCGCGCTTTCGGCACCTATGTGAAACGCAAAGGCGGATCGCGTGTGTGCGTCGGTTACGATGGCCGCCTGTCGTCGCCCGTTTTCGCCAACGCCCTGTCCCGCGGCCTGACCGAATGTGGTTTGACTGTCGAGCGCATCGGCCTCGGCCCCTCGCCCATGCTGTATTTCGCGGTGAAAAGCACCGGCGCGGATGCGGGCGTGATGGTGACGGGTTCACACAACCCGTCCGATTTCAACGGCTTTAAAATGATGCTGCAAAAAGCATCGGTGTTCGGCGAAGAAATTCAAAAGATCGGCCAGATCGCCGCGAAGGGCGATTTTGAAAACGGCAAAGGCAGCGTCACCGACATTGACGTGATGGACAAATATGTCGCGCGCCTGCTTCAGGATTATGAAGGCGGCCGCGATCTGAAAATCGTATGGGACGCGGGTAACGGTTCCGGCGGCGAAGCGCTGCGCCGCCTTGTCAAGAAACTGCCCGGCGAACATATCCTGATGTACGACATCATCGATGGGACGTTCCCCAATCATCACCCCGATCCGACGGTCGATAAAAACCTCGTCGATCTGCGTAAGGCGGTTCTTGATAATAAAGCGGATCTCGGCATTGCCTTCGACGGCGACGCCGACCGGATCGGCGCGGTCGATGAAAAGGCCGATATCCTGCGTTGTGACGCGCTGCTCACCATTTACGCGCGCGACGTGCTGTCGCGTCATCCCGGGGCGGCGATCATCGGCGATGTGAAATGCTCGCAGGTGCTGTTCGATGAAATCGCGCGGCTGGGCGGCAAGCCCGTGATGTGGAAGACGGGGCACTCGCTGGTGAAGGCGAAAATGGCCGAAGAAAAATCGCCGCTCGCGGGCGAGCTGTCCGGTCACATCTTCTTTGCCGATAAATATTACGGTTATGACGATGCGCTTTATTGCGCGGTGCGGCTGATCAATGCGTTGAAGGATGGCGATACGCTCTCTTCCCTCACCGCGCATCTGCCGCGCCTGTTCAGCACGCCGGAAATACGCATTGATGTCGATGAAGACAAAAAATTCGGTCTGGTGCCGCAGATCGCGGCCAGCATCAAGGCGAACCTGCCCGCCGGATGGACGGTCGATGAGATCGACGGCATTCGCGTGGTCACGCCGGATGGCTGGTGGCTTGTTCGTCCGTCGAATACGCAGGCCGTGCTGGTTTTCCGTGCCGAAGGCGTCTCGCAGGCGGCGCTCGATAACCTTCTGGAAACTGCGCAGAAAGAAGTTGCCAAACTGGGTTACAGCCTTACACTTGCCGCATGACACAAAAAACGCAAAACGCTTCCGTTCTCGAACTTCTCGCCTCCCGCATCTGCCACGATCTCATCAGCCCTGTCGGCGCGATCAATAACGGCGTGGAATTCATGCAGGACATGGGGCCGGACGCGGGCGACGACGCGCTGGAGCTGATTTCCTATTCCGCGTCCCAGGCCGCCGCGAAGCTTCAGGCTTTCCGCATCGCCTATGGCGCGGGCGGGCGCGATCCGAACATCAAACCCGAAGACATTCAAAAGGCGTTTTCCGGCCTGACCTCCGCCGAAGGTAAAATCTCGCAGGTATGGGACCCGTACGGCCCGCTCGGCCCGAAACCGCTGCCGCCGGGTTTTTGCAAGATGCTGATGTGCTCGATGATGCTGGCGATGGAAACCTTGCCCAAGGGCGGTTCGATTTACGTTAAACCCGACGACGGGCGCCAGACCCTTATCATCGCCGAAGGCACGGGCGCCATGGTCCGGGACGGTGTGGACGAAGCCCTTCGGGCGACGATCGCCATCGAAGACCTCGACCCGCGTCTCGTCCATCCCTATGCCATCGGCGTGATCGCCGGGCATTATGGCTTTACGCTCGAGCTTAAAAGCAGGGAAGAGGGCAAGATCACCTTCGCCCTGAATTCCCCTTCCCTGCCCGAGGAAGCCGCGGCCTAGATTTATCCGGCGAAATATAAGAAAATGAAAAGGACGGGATTCGCCGTCCTTCTTTTTCTTTTTGCCATGACCGATAAAAACGCCGCCCATAAAACCTGCCTTATCGTTGACGACAGCCGTGTCGTCCGCAAGGTGTTGCGCCGTATTTTTGAGGATTTCGGTTATGCCTGCGACGAAGCGGATCACGCGGATGCCGCCTATCAATATTGCATGAAGACAAAAATGCCCGACATTATCATGCTCGACTGGAACATGCCGGGTGAGGACGGGCTGGAATTTCTGGTCCGCCTGCGCGCGCACAAGGAAGGCCGGACGCCGAAAGTCTTGTTCTGCACCACCGAATGCACCAAGGAAGGCATGGAAACCGCGATCAATGCCGGTGTCGATGAATTCATCATGAAACCTTTCGATGCCGAAATCATCCGCGCAAAATTGCGGATCGTCGGCATGCCCGTGGCGGCATAGGAAACGGCGATGCGGCTCAACGATTTCGACATCTACAAAGACCTCCTCCGCGAAAAATCGGGCATGTACCTGTCGCAGGACAAATCCTACCTGCTCGACTCGCGCCTGACGCCGATCGCGAAGAAATGGAATTTCACCAGCGTGGAAACCCTGACCATGGCGCTGGCCGGCGTGCCGGAGCCTGCCCTGATCAAGGATGTGGTCGAGGCGATGACCGACCCGGAAACCGCGTTTTTCCGCGACGGCGCGCCGTTCGACGCCTTCCGGGAGACGGTGTTGCCGTGGCTTTTGAAGGAACGCAAGAAGCAGAAAAAATTCCGCATCTGGTCGACCGGATGCTCCACCGGGCAGGAACCTTATTCGCTGGCGATCATCCTCAAGGAAGAAGAAGCGAAACTGCAGGGCTGGAATGCCGACATGATGGCGACGGATATTTCCTCGATCGCCCTCGAATACGCGCAGCGCGGCGTGTTCCAGAAATTCGAAGTGCAGCGCGGCCTGCCCGTCCAGATGCTCGTGAAATATTTCGACCAGATCGGCACCGAATGGGTCTTGAAACCCGAGATCACGTCGATGGTGAAATTCCGCTTCTTCAACATGCTGGAAGGCATGAACCAGTTCGGGCAGGTCGAGGTGGTTTTCTGCCGCAACGTGATCGGCACCTTCACCCGCACGCTGCGCGCCGATACGCTGAAAAAGCTTGGCGCGCTGATCCCGCCGGGCGGCTTCCTGTTTCTGGGGGCCGAAGAGGAAATCGGCGATGTCGATGTGCCTTTTACGCCGCTGGACGGCGTGCCGGGCGTTTTCCGCCGGGCCTGAACGGGCATAAAACCCTTGCCGGGGCCGCCGCCGCGGGTCTATAACCTCCCCCATCATGACATCACAGAACAACGCCGCAAAAACCATGCCCCATACCCCCGTTTCCGCCGTGAAGATCAAACGCGCCCTGCTGTCCGTTTCCGACAAGAACGGCCTGCTCGATTTCGCGAAAGCCCTTTCCAGACACGGCGTCGAGCTGCTCTCCACCGGCGGCACCGCGAAAGCGATCAAGGATGCGGGCATCCCGGTGAAGGATGTGTCCGATCATACCGGCTTCCCGGAAATGATGGATGGCCGCGTCAAGACGCTGCACCCGAAAGTCCATGGCGGCATTCTCTCCGTGCGCAATAACGACGCCCATGTAAAGGCGCAGAAGGATC
>CAYPCP010000129.1:0-4660 GCA_964409255.1 uncultured Pseudobdellovibrionaceae bacterium | reverse complement strand
GTGCTTGGCAGTCGACCGTATTACAAACGGAACCAAACGCCCTTATTTCCGGTCTTGGGTATCCCATGAAAGGCCTGTTTTGTCAAAGATTTATGCCGATATTTATTGACATAATGACAAAAAATCCCGTACAAAACCGCATGTCCCACACCGATTTCAGCGCGGCCGCCGGAAAACCCCCGATTTATGACGGGTTCGGGGCGGGCATACGCGCGCTGAACCGCACGATCGTTTCGGAATATCAGAAGCCCTTTGTCGGGGGGCGCGCCTATGCCAAGCCGGGCGGGCTTCATGCGCGCCCGTTCGACACGCCCAAAATCTACGCCGCCGTCATTCACGGCATGAGCGTGGGGGGCGGCGTCGCGGGGCCGCTGTTCGATATCCTCGCGGGGCGCAAAGACCTCGAAGGATCGCTGTATATGGGGACGGCGGGGTTCATGAATCTTTCGCATATCGGCCTGACGCGCCCCGGCGCGGCCGTGCTGTACGACATCAACCCGATCCAGACATGGTTCTGGAACTATACGCTGCCGCTGATCGCCCGCGCGCAGAACGCGGAAGATTTTCTCGATACGCTCGTCGCCCGCGCGCAGAACGTTCAGCACAACGTATCGCGGCTGTTCCGCCTGACGGGGCAGCGCGGCATTGTCGGCATGGAAATGAACAAGGGGATGCCGCCGGAAGATTATATCCAGTTTTCCTATATCGGATCGCCGCTGACGCAGTGGCGTTATCACCGCAACAGCCTGTGTTTTCACTGGACCCGGCAGCCGGAGGCTTTCGCGCATATTCAGGATATGGCGCGGCGCGACGCCATCGGGGCGATCACGCTCGACATCCTCGACAAGGCGGCGTGGGGACAGCTGGCCGGTCATCTGGCCGCGCGGCCCGCGGGCGCGCCGGAGAAAGCCTCGCTGTTCTTCATCAGCAACATTCTGGAGTTCCTTTCGCACGGCGCCGATTACACCTACCGCGAAGACAGCAACGCGACGCCGGCATTCGCCCGCGAAGCGGTGTCGCAGATATTGCCCGCGCGCGGCTATGGCATCATCACGGATGAATGCGACCCGGCGATGGCGTGGCCGCGCCACACCGAAGCCGTCCGCCCGCAAGCGCCCTCGCGCGGCGGCCCGGCGGCGTTTTAACCCCTTTTCGCGACCTGCGTTTATTGGCATGATAGGGCGTCCGTCAGGGACATCACGCCTTTCATGGAGAACGGGATATGGACGACAACACCGCCAATAAAAAAGTTCTGAGTCTGGAAAGTGCTCTCTATGTGAAAATCTGTTACGGGCTCATCCTTGTTTCGGGCGTGCTGGGCCTTGTGCTCGCGCTGCTCGGGATGCTCGGGCTTGGCGCCGGGGGATCGGGGCTGCTGGGGCTTCTGGGCCTGGCGGGGCTGATCATGGCGCTGGTCGGGGCGATCGCCTTTGCGAGGGATTTTACGGTGATCGAGCTTTCGCACCTGAAATTCCTGTCGATCGTGTTCGTGGTGTTCTATGTGACGAGCATCGCGCTGGGCTATGTGCTCGGCGGGCTGGGCATTCTGTGGTCGCTGATTTCGCTGCTGATCGGCGCGGCGATGCTGCTGGCCGTTTATCTGGGTTTCCGTTTGTGGATCGCGCGTCAGGAACCGACGCAGGCCACATTGGCCGCCGAATTTCATTCCCTTAAAAACTATCTGCAAAACCGGAGCGATCTGTAATGTCAAACTATCTCGTCCTGCTGCGCCATGGCCAGTCCCAATGGAACCTTGAAAACCGTTTCACGGGTTTTCACGATGTCGATTTGTCCGATCTGGGCGTGCAGGAAGCGATCGACGCGGGAAAACGCCTGAAGACGCTCGGCGTTAATTTCGATCATGTGTTCAGCAGCACGCAATTGCGCGCGAACCGCACCGCGGAACTGGCGCTGGAGAGTGCAGGGCAGGGCGACCTCGCCAAGAAAATGGTGCGCAGCCCCGATTTGCGTGAGCGCGATTACGGCGATCTGACGGGCCTCAATAAAGATGAAACCCGCGCCAAATACGGTGAGGATCAGGTCCATATCTGGCGCCGTTCGTACGATGTCGCGCCTCCGGGCGGCGAATGCCTCAAGGACGTCGTGGAAAACCGCGTGCGTCCGTATTACACGGCCAATATCAAACCGCTGGTTGAAAAGGGCGGGAACATTCTTATCGCCGCGCACGGGAACTCCCTGCGCGCGTTGCTTATTATTCTGGGTGTTGAAACGCCGGATACCATCAACAATACCGAAATGGAAACCGGCGTTCCGGTGGTGTTTGAGCTGGATCAGGGCAAGATTCTCAAGCGTTTCACGCTGGCCGACAAAAAAGCCGCTTAATTTCCTCAGGAATTGTTGATTTTTGCGCCCGGACGGCTTAGAAGGGCGGCCATGGATATTTCAAAAATCAAAATCGGCAAGAACGTCCCCGACGAAGTGAACGTCATCATCGAAAACACGATGGGCGGTCCCCCGGTCAAATATGAAATGGATAAGGAAAGCGGCGTGATGTTCGTCGACCGTTTCCTGCACACCCCAATGTTCTATCCGGGCAATTACGGTTTCATTCCGCACACGCTGTCGGGCGATGGCGACCCGGTCGACGTTCTGGTCGTCGGCAACACGCCGGTCATGCCGGGCGCGATCCTCGCGGCGAAGCCGATCGGGGTTCTGATCATGGAAGACGAATCCGGGCAGGATGAGAAGATCGTCGCGCGCCCGATCGACAAGCTGCATCCGTACCATGCGGATGTCGACGACATCAGCAAGCTGCGCCCTATCCTTAAAGAACAGATCGAGCATTTCTTTTCCCACTACAAGGACCTTGAAAAAGGCAAGTGGGTGAAGACGGGCCGCTAGGGCGACGCCGTCGAGGCGCGCCAGATGATCCTTGACGGCATCGAACGCGCCAATGCAAAGAAATAAGAAAAAACCCTCGTCGATTGAACGAGGGTTTCTTTCTAGAGGGAGAGAGTGCCTCTATTACTGTATCGTGCGCTTGTAAGCGTCGTTTCCGTGTTTCAGTTCGGCCAAGGTCAGGCGGCCATCTTTGTTGGCGTCGAGGGCTTTGAAATTACCATCGACATCACCGCTGCTGAACTCGGCTTCGCTGATCGCCCCGGAACGGTCAACGTCCAGCTTGCTGAAATCCTGTTCTGCGCTCGGCGCGCCTGTGGCGCTTGATGCGCTGTTGCCTGAAGAGGTGTCGGTGACGCCAGCTGCCGACTTGGCGGGCGGTGTGGGCGCGCCCGTCGCCGTGTTGCTTTCTGCCTGTGCCGCAAGCGGCAAGGCCAAGACCCCGGCAAGTGCGGCGGCGAATGTGTAGCCTTTGAGATCTTTTACGGTCATCGTTTTCATTGGATTTCTCCTTTTCTATTGTCTCAAGTTCGTCTTTTTGGATGAAGACACCCTAGGCCAGCCGGGTGGCCACAATAGGGTGAGAGAAGGGAGATTCCGTGATGATTTGTAACGGCGCGGATACAAAAAACCCGCCGAGAGGGCGGGTTTTTTATTGAATTTTGTTGGCTTGAGACTAACGACGGATGCCGTTTTTCTCGATGATCGCCTGATAACGGGCGACGTCTTTTGCCTTTACGTAGTCGAGCAGCTTACGGCGCAGGGCAACCATTTTCAGAAGGCCGCGGCGGGAGCCGAAGTCTTTTTTGTGGGCTTGCATGTGCTCGGACAGGCTGTTGATACGCTCGGTCAGAAGGGCGATCTGCACTTCCGGCGAACCCGTGTCGTTCGCATTCGTGGCGTTGGATTTAATCAGTTCCGCTTTGCGGGCATTGGTCGGCGACATCGTCTTTCTCCTCTTCGGTTGTTAGACATTGAGTATGCGGAGCGGTTGAAGCGTGGGGCCATCGACCTCCACCAGCGCGATCGCCTTGCCTTTATAAAGAGCAACGACGGTCGGGCGTTCGTTTATATCAATGCCGGCCTGAACCAGGCGGTCGAGATCGGGCTTCGACATAAACGACAGGGGCTGTCCCTGTTTCAACCGGGCGGCTTCCGCTTCCTTCAAGGCCAGGGCCGGGATGTCGTCCAGCGCGGTCTGAAGGGGGAGAACCACCTCTTCCAGGGTGGGTTTATGGTCCGGATTTTGGAAAAAGTCCAGCGGAATCGCCGTTTCTTCGCCAAAGGGGCCGACGGCGGCCCGGCGCAGGGCGCTGATATACCCGTAACAGCCCAGTTTCAGCCCCATATCGCGGGCAAGGGAGCGGACATAGGTGCCCTTGCCACACAGGCATTCAAAGGCGGTGACGCCGTTTTCATGGCTCAGGATATCGAGGGTTTCGATATAGACGACCCGGGATTTGAGATCGACCGTTTCACCATCGCGCGCGAGGTCATAGGCGCGGGCGCCATCGACCTTGATGGCGGAGAATTGCGGCGGCACCTGTTCGACATCACCCAGGAAGGCGGGAAGAATCGCTTCGACCTGCTCGCGGGTGGGGCGGGCGTTGGACGATGAAACGACATCACCTTCGGCATCGTCGGTGGAACGCTGTTCGCCCCATGTGACGGAGAAGCGGTAAATTTTCAGCGCGTCCTGAACATACGGCACGGTCTTTGTCGCTTCGCCCAGCGCGAGGGGAAGGATGCCCGAGGCGAGCGGGTCGAGCGTGCCGGCGTGGCCGGCCTTCGCCGCGCCGAA
>CAYPCP010000128.1:0-4718 GCA_964409255.1 uncultured Pseudobdellovibrionaceae bacterium | reverse complement strand
ATGCGGGTTGGGGCGGGGCGGTCGGCGGCGTGCTCGAAGCAACGCTGGTTCAAATGGAATCGCTTGGCGCGTCACGCGACTCCATTATCGCCGCGGTCGGGCCATGTATCGGCCCCGCTTCCTACGAGGTTTCCGCCGGTTTTGAAAAACCGTTCCTCGACCACGACCCCGAAAGCGAGCGCTTCTTCAAATCCGCCCGTAAGGAAGGGCATTTCATGTTCGACCTGCCGGGCTACATCGCCGCGCGTCTGGCGAAGACCGGGGTCGGGCGGGTGAGCCTGTCCGGCATCGATACCTATAAGGATGAGGAAAACTGCTTCTCCTTCCGCCGCGCCACCCACCGCGGCGAGGGCGATTACGGCCGGCAGGTTTCCGCGATTGTGATTAAATAGGGACGGGTCAGTCCCGGCAGTGAGCCTTGGCGAACGTGAACGGGAATCCGGTAAAAAATGTGAAGCGCCTTCAGGCGCTTCTGCCTTCTGGATCCCCGCTGTTTGTGTCTGCCTGCGGCAGACCGCGGGGATGACAATTTCTTTAAGTGGAAAAAACCGTTGCCTTCCAGCCGGATATTCTTATAAAAGGGGCAGCATCAAGCCAACAAGCTTCTGGAAAACGCACGATGAAAATCATTGCCGGTAACTCCAACCGCCCGCTGGCAGAAGCCATCTCCGCCTATCTCAACGTCCCCCTGACCAAAGCCAGTATCCGCCGCTTCTCGGACATGGAAGTGTTCGTCGAGATCATGGAAAACGTCCGCGGTCAGGATGTGTTCATTATCCAGTCCACGTCCTACCCGGCGAACGACAATCTTCTCGAACTGCTGATCACGATCGACGCGCTGAAGCGCGGATCGGCCCGCCGTATCACGGCCGTTATCCCTTACTATGGGTATGCCCGCCAGGACCGCAAGACGGGTGGCCGCACGCCGATCTCGGCCAAGCTGGTCGCCAACCTGATCACCGCCGCTGGCGCAGACCGCGTCCTCACGATGGAACTGCACGCGGGTCAGATTCAGGGCTTCTTCGATATCCCGACCGACAACCTTCATGCCTCGCCGGTGTTCGGCCCGAACCTTGAAGAAACGTTCAAGGGGCAGGACATCGTCATGGTGTCGCCGGATGTGGGCGGCGTCGTGCGTGCGCGCGCGATGGCAAAACGCATCAACGCGGATCTCGCGATCATCGACAAGCGCCGCGAAGCCGCGGGCGTGTCCGAAGTGATGAACGTCATCGGCGAAGTCGAGGGCAAATCCTGTATCCTGATCGACGATATCGCCGACTCTGCCGGCACGCTGTGCAACGCTGCCGTCGCGCTGAAAGAAAAGGGCGCCCGTTCCGTATCCGCTTACGTCGTTCACGGCGTTCTGTCCGGCGGCGCGGTGGCGCGTGTGTCGTCCTCGCCGCTCGACAAGCTGGTCATCACCGATACGATTGCCGCCACCGAAGCGATGCGCGTGTGCCCGAATATCGAGCAGCTGACCGTCGCCCCGCTGATCGGCGAAGCGATCCTGCGCATCAGCGAAGAACGCTCGATCTCCGCGTTGTTCCGCTACTAGGCTTTCAATTCCATTCTGTGGCAGGCATGGGCCCATGTCTGCACGGGGTCCCCGTAGGGATTGGGCGCGCTCATGATGCCGTCGAAGAACGCTTTCGCGCGCGGTGACGTCAGGCGCGTTTCGACATAGCTTTCAAACTCTGCAAGGCCTTTGTCGATCGCATCGCGTTCTTCGATCGGACATTTGCCGCGGATCATCGGGATTTCGAGGATCATCTCCAGCAGGTCGATATCTTTTGCCTTTTCGCGCAGCGCATCCATGCCGGGGATCATGCCTTCATACGCGTGAAAGCTGTAACGCATGTCGGCGGCCAGCGGGTTGCCGCGCGTATGCGCGATCGTCACAAGGCGCACGGCCATTTCCTCCGCCGCGATTTTTTCAGCCTTGGTAATCGGGCAGTGCGGCGTGAAATCGCCGATCACGGGTTCGCCGATGTCATGGTGCTGCAGGATTTTGCAGATCGTTTCCAGATCGGGATCGTCGCGGAAGACGAGGCGCGCCAGAACGATACAGCTTTTGTGATGATCATCGACCGATTGCACCCAGCCGCCGGGCACCCCGATGCGCAGCCAGCCGCTGCGGGGTTGCAGTTTGTTGACCGCCAGCGCTTCGAACGGACGCTGGTTCGACGGCAGCAGGCCGAAATAACTGAACCCCAGTTTTATGCGCGGGAAACGTTCGCCCAGTGTGCGGAGCAGGGCGCGTTCCTCCGCCGTGTAGAGCGAGCCGACAAGGTCCACGTAATCAAGCCCGGCCTCGACCAATTCCTGCTTGGGACTGTTTTGCCTGAGGATAGCCAGCCGTCCGGCCATATAGGCCATGGCGGGGTCTTTTACCTCAAAGGCGGCGGATTCAAAGGGTGTGCGCATGGGAGTTCTATAAAAGAGCCTGATTTTTTATGCAAATACATTGATGGATTATGGTGGATCATTAGGGAAAAAACTTTACCCGGGTCCCGGACGGGCGTAGCTTTTTTGTATGTCCGGTCAGCTCGTTCTCAAAGACTATCAGGCGCTCATGCAGATGGATGCAAAAGGCATTATGGAGCGCGCGTGGGACGTGAAACGCATCCTGATGGCCATTCTGAGCCGTGAAAGCGACCCCGGCCGCGCCGTCTTTCATGCGGAAGATCCCAACGAAATGCTTATCGGGCAGGTGCCAAAACAGTACACGTGGAATTTCGACGAGCCTGACAACCGGGCCATGGGAAACATTCTTTACCTGCGTTTCGGGACCGCGCTGCTTCTGGCGGCCCGGCAGAAAGGGGCAACGGGCGTGATCGCCTATCTGGGGCCGGAGCTGGTCTATGCCATCGACCAGGGCAGCGTTTCAAGCCGCAGCTTTGAGGAGATCAGGGCCATTCTCCGCCCTCAGGAACCCGCAGAACCGCGGAAAACCGCGACAATACTGCCTTTTATGCCCCGGGCCCGCGCGCCGCAGCCGGCTTAAAAAACCTTGCATTTTCCGCCGAATACCGCTTTATTCCGGGGCAATTGGCCGAACCCCCCTGGAGGACGGCCTTAACCTATGGACTAAAAGGAAAAAGCCATGACAAAGCACTACGCACTGTCGGCGGCGAAAAGAGACCGGGCTGGTAAGGGGATTGCCCGTTCACTGCGTCGCGAGGACAGAGTTCCCGCCGTTATTTACGGCGATAAAAAAGAACCCCTTCTTATCAGCCTTCCGTCGAAGGAAACAGCGATCGAGTACAACAAGGGCCACATGTTCACGACCCTGTGCGACATTGCCGTTGATGGTCAGAAACAGCTCGTTCTCGTGCGCGACGTTCAGACGCACCCGGTCAGCGACAAAATCGAACACGTCGATTTCCTGCGCGTTTCCGAGAAAACGAAGCTGACGGTCGATGTGCCGGTTCACTTCAAAAATTACGAAGCGTCCAAGGCATCGAAAGACAAAGCCGTTCTTAACGTCGTCCGTCACACGGTCGAGCTCGTCTGTCTGGCGCAAGCCATTCCGGAAGAGATCGAAGTCGATCTGACGCCGTTCGCCATCGGCGACGCCGTGAAGATCAACGACGTGAAACTGCCGCAAGGCGCCACGCCGAAAATCACGGACCGCAACTTCACGCTGGCCACGCTGGCCCCGCCGAAGACGTTCGTTGAAGAAGCGCCGGCCGCTGCTGCTGAAGGTGCCGAAGGCGCCGCCGCAGAAGGCGCTGCTGACGCGAAGAAAGACTAATCATTCAGGGGGAGGCGGCGCATGGACATCCTACGCCGCCTCTTTCCTTTTCTCTCCCAACCTGCAGACGGTGAACCCATGTGGCTTTTGATCGGTCTGGGCAATCCCGGCGATAAATACGAAAAGAACCGTCACAATGTCGGCTTCATGGCCGTTGACCGTATCGCGCAGGAAAACGGTTTCCCCGCCTACAAAACGAAATTCGAAGGGCTGATCGCCGAAGGACGCATCGACGGGCAGAAGGTCGCGATCATCAAGCCGCAGACTTATATGAATGAGTCGGGGCGCTGCGTCGGCCCGTTCGCCAAATTTTTCAAGGTTACGCCGAACCGCGTCATCGTCTTCTATGACGAACTCGATCTGCCGCCCGGCAAGCTGCGCGTGAAACAGGGCGGCGGTTCCGGCGGGCACAACGGTATCAAATCGCTCGATGCGCATCTTGGCCGCCCCGATTACTGGCGCGTGCGCATGGGCATCGGCCATCCGGGCGATAAGGATCGCGTGACGGGCTATGTGCTGGGTGATTTCAGCAAAGAAGAACAAAAATGGCTGCCGGCGTGGCTCGATACGATTGTGTCGAACGTGCCTTTGCTGCTAAACGATAAATCAAATGATTTCATGACCCGCGTCGCGGAAGACACCAAGGAACAAGGAATAGGATAATGGGTTTTAATTGCGGTATCGTCGGCCTTCCCAATGTCGGCAAATCCACGTTGTTTAACGCGCTCACCGCGACGGCGGCGGCGCAGGCGGCGAACTTCCCGTTCTGCACGATCGAGCCGAACGTCGGCAAGGTCGCGGTCCCGGATGCGCGTCTTGACGATATCGCAAAGATCGCCGGGTCGCAGAAGATCGTGCCGGCCCAGCTTGAATTCGTCGATATCGCGGGTCTTGTGAAAGGCGCCAGCAAGGGCGGGGGGCTTGGTAACCAGTTCCTCGCCAATATCCGTGAAACCGATGCGAT
>CAYPCP010000127.1:0-4775 GCA_964409255.1 uncultured Pseudobdellovibrionaceae bacterium | reverse complement strand
ACGGGGCGGCGCGGCGGTAGGGGTGGTCTGGCGATAGTCGTTCTCCATCAGTTGTTAAACCAAAAACAATGACCGCATTTCGAGCGGCCTGAGGGCCATTAATAAGACTGTTTGGGGTCTTTGGCAAGGGATTCTGCGGCATACAGGCCGATCCCGGCCCATACAAAAGCCTTGTGCGGCAAAGAGTTCCCCTATATTGTTATGTAAATTTTTTAAGATCGTCTTAAGGCCGAATCCATGGATTCCGAAACCGAAACAATTTACCGCTCCCGCTATTGGTACGATTACGCGACATGGGCGGAAACATACGATAAGGATGTCGGCAGCCATCTGCAGTATCGCGGACATACCATGGCGGCGGAAAAGATCGCGCCGTTCATGAAAGGCATAACAGCGCCACACGTCGCCGATCTGGGCACGGGAACGGGTCTCGTCCTGTCTCTGTTGCGCCGGGATTTTCCGGACGCGGTTCTTGACGGATACGACTTTTCGCCGGCAATGCTCAATAAATGCCGCGCCAAAAAAATTGCCGACAGTCTGACTGAATGCGATCTCACGGAACGCGATTGGCCAATCCGTCCTGCAAGTGCCGATTTCGTCACGTCCGCCGGACTTCTGGATATGATCCGCAACACAGGGCAATTCCTGCGAAATGTACGCGATATTTTAAAGCCGAATGGCGTGGCGGTGCTGACATATGAAACGCGGACAACGATGATAAAAGGATCGTTTTCTCCCCGCTCGATAGAAGCGCTTACCGCCGAAGAGATGGACAACGCCGCAACCGAAGCCGGTTTTGACATCATCAATCACAACACATCGTTAGGATATATTTCGAACGGCCGAAAGTTTCCTTACGGTGTCGTTACGCTGCACAAACCGGCGCCGTAGCACTAGCGTTCGTTCATCGATTCGTTGAGTGTTTTGATAAACGGCTTCAGCAGGTATTCCAGTACGGTTTTGTGACCGGTCAGAATATCGACCCCCGCCACCATCCCCGGAATAATCGGCAGCCTTTCGCCATTGCGTTCGAGCGCATTTTCTTCGGTCAGCACGCGGACGAGATAGAAGCTTTTCCCTTCCTGATCCGTGATGGCGTCGGGAGAGATGGAAACCACTTTGCCGGTAAGCCCGCCGTAAATCGCGAAATCATAGGCCGTGATTTTTACGACGGCCTTTTGATCCGGGTAAAGGAACGCGATGTCCTTCGGCGTGATCTGCGCCTCGACCAGAAGCTGATCGTCTTTGGGAACGATTTCGATGAATTCCTGGCCCGGCTGCACCACGCCGCCAATGGTGTAGACCTTAAGGTCCTTGATGTAACCATTTACCGGCGATTTGATTTCAGCACGGTCTTTTCTATCCTGCAGACCGCCCAGCCCTTCCTTGATCGAATTCATCTCGATCATCTTGGCCGACAATTCGGTTTGCGCCTGCGCACGGGCTGTCGATTTCAGGTCGTTGACGCGGGCGCGGGCCTCGCCGATCGCAGAGCGGGCGCGCGGAATAGCGTTCAGAACGCCATTCAGTTCCGTTTCCTTTTCCTTGATTGAACGGTCCAGTTGCAGCAGCTCCATTTTGGGCGCAGCACCCGAAGCAACGAGCGGCGCGACCATGGCCTTTTCATCTTTCACAAGACCGAGCTGCGCGCGGATGTCGCCCGAGCGTACTTCAAGTTCGTTCAGCTCCTGCTGACGCTGGCTGATCTGTTGTTCGATAACGAGAAGCTGGCTGGTGATCTTGTCCAGGTTTGCGCGATACGCATTCATTTCCTCGGTAACCGATTGCGGCGCCCCTTTCATGACGTCATCCGGGAAAGTCGGCATTTTGCCTTCGGCTTCGGCCTGAAGACGGATAACCGTGGCGCGCAGACCCATGTAGCGCGCCTCGTTGGAACCGAGATCCGACGACGCCGCGATATCAGAGAGGCGTACGAGCGTCTGGCCGGCTTCAACTTCGTCGCCTTCCTTGATCATCAAGGCTTCGATAATACCGCCTTCGAGAGAGGATATTTTCTGAACATCGCTGGAGGGAATGACTTTTCCTTCGCCGCGCGTGACTTCATCAAGATTGGCCCAGCTGGCCCAGACAAAAAACACAACGAAGAAAAGGCAAATGGCAATCAGGATGAGATGGCGCGAGAGCGGCAATTCTTCGTCCGTCTCAAAGAATTTTTCGCCATGCGCTTTCAGGCGGCCCATACCGGCGCCGATCATGCTGGTGTGTGCGGCTTTCCAGTCTTCTTCGTTATTCATGTTGAGCTGGTCGAGCGGCTTTGCGCCCTGCTGGGCGGCCATCTGCTGCATCGCCTGAGCGAGGCGCGGATCGTTACCCTTGATCTCTTTTATAGGTTTTTTTGCGGCCATGATTAATTATGCCCCTGTATTTTCCGCCGAGGAGCCGTACTGGCGGCCCTGCAGCTTGCGAATGACGTCGTCCTTCGGACCGTAAGCGACGATGCGGCCGCGATCGATCAGGATCAGCTTTTCAACGATGCTGAGCATGGCACCTTTGTGCGTGATCAATATCGTCGTGCGGTTTTTCGTCAGGTGTTCAAGACGCTTTTTCAAGCGGTTTTCCGATGCCGGGTCCATGGATGCGGTGGGTTCGTCGAGAATCATCACCGGCGGATCGTAAAGCAGCGCGCGCGCAATCGCCACGGCCTGACGCTGGCCACCGGAGAGCGCTTCGCCGCGCTCACCGACCTGCGTGTCGAGGCCGGCCTGAGAGTCGCGCAGGAATTCCATGACGCCCGCCAGTTCGGCGGCGCGCAACACCGCGCGGTCCGGCGCCATTTCGTAACCCATGGTGATGTTTTCACGCACGGAACCGTAGAAAAGTTGCGGGCTTTGCTGAACCGCGCCGACGCTGCGGCGAAGATCGCCCGGATCGATCTGGCGGACATCGGTGCCGTCGAGCTGAACCGAGCCGCTGTCCGGCTGGTACAGGTTGATCAGCAGGCGTTCGAGCGTGGTCTTGCCCGAGCCGACCGCGCCAATGACGCCGACATGTTCGCCGGGTTCGATAACGAAGCTTATGTGATTGAGAGCCGGAACGCTTTGCCCCGGGTACTTGAACAGCACATCGCGGAATTCGATTTTTCCGGAGATCGAAGGCATCGAAATGAAATGCTTTCCTTCCGGGCGCTCGACCGGCTTTTTCATCAGGTCGTTCAGCTGTTTCAACGATTCGGACGATTGATGCATGCGCGTGAGAAGACCTGCGACCTGCGAGAGTGGCGCCATGGCGCGGCCGCCCAGAAGAACGGCGGCGATCAGGGCACCCATGGAAATTTGCGCATCGGCGATCAGGTACACGCCGTAGATCACGATCACGACGCTGACAATCTGCTGAACGAAGGCGGCAAGGTAGGAAGCCAGCGACGAAATCTTGCGCGATTTGATGGCGGTGCGCGAAGATTTTTCCGTCAGCTCTTCCCAGCGGCGTTGCGTGTGCCCTTCGGCAGCCTGCACCTTGATCGTTTCAAGACCGGAGATGGTTTCAAAGAGAAGCGCGTTTTTCAGGGCGCTTTCCATCATCGATTCCTTGGTGACTTTCTGCAGCGGTTTTTGCATGGCAAAACCCAGCAGCACGACGATAGGCACGGCAGCCAGCGGCACGAACGCCACAGGCCCGGCGATAATGCCGATAATCACGATAAACAAAAACACGAAAGGAAGATCGATCAGCGCCGTCATGGTCGCGGAGGTGAAGAAATCGCGCAGACCTTCGAAATCGCGCATGTTGCTGGCGAGGACGCCGGCCGATGCCGGGCGCGCGGCCATCGTCATGCCCATCATCTGCTCGAACAGACGGGCGGAAATTTTTACGTCCGCCTTGCGGCCTGCATGATCGAGGAAGTTGGAGCGCAGCAATTTCAGGACGAAATCGAAAACATAAACCGTCGTCACCCCGGCCGCGAGAACCCACAGCGTGGAGAATGCATTGTTCGGCACAACCCGGTCATACACGTTCATGACGAACAGCGAGGAACCGAGCGCGAAAAGGTTGATCAGAACGGCGGCCAGAACAACCTCGGCATACAGCGCCTTGTTTTCCAGCAGAGCCGACCAGAACCATTCCTTCGCCGTATTGATCGTAGCGGGGCCGGCGCGGTCGTCGACACGCGCGATCGGACGCACGAAGAAAGAATAGCCGGTATAGAGCGGCTTTAATTGTTCGAGGGTCAGGCCCTGACGCTCTTCTTCGGTTTCCGGGAACTGAACGATGAACTGGCTTTCAGGATGGAAGCCTTCGATTTTTTTGGCACCGCCAAAGAGACCTTTTTTCTCCGGCTGCTTGATACCCCAGAGAATTGCCGCCTGACCGTTTTCAAGCGCAAGAATACACGGCAGGTTCGGCGCGATCGCGAGCGCTTCGAGCGGGCGCTGCGCCATGCGGGCGTTAAGATCGGCGCGTTCAGCCGCGCGGAAAAACAGCATGGGCGTAATGCCGCCCGGCGGAATGGGAAGACCCGCGGTCAGCGATGCCTTGGAGGCGCGGCGGCCATAATGGGCGGCCAGAATGCGCAGCGTTTCGACCAACGGGTCGGTGATCGCGACGCGGTCGGCTTCGAGCGGCCAGGAATCCGGGTTTTTTTCATGCTCCGGCACGGCGCCGAGCTGCGCTTCCTGATCGGCAATGAAGCGGGCGTCGAAATCTTCTTCAGAAGCGTTTTGGGATGGACCGGATTTACCCGGCCCCTGTTTTGGATCGTTCACGAGATAACCTGATGCATCGGTTTAACGGTTCCGGGCGAACCGCACCCGGAAAGA